>NZ_JAWPOA010000003.1:0-330623 GCF_033783325.1 Pseudomonas sp. On1
CTCGGCGAGCGCCTGTTCGCCCTCGCCGAGATTGGCGGCCTGCAGGGCAGCGAAGGGCTCGGTGCCTGCCTTGAGCGCGTAGGTGGCGTCACCGCACAGCAGCAGCGCGTCCTGCGGGCCAAGTAGACGCAGGCAACTGGCCAGGCGCTCGTCACCGAAAGGCGAATGGGCGATTACATGCAGGGTCGTCATCAGAGCGTCACCACCTGGTCGAAACGGGCAATCAGTGCGGTCAGCGCGGCGTTGTCGAGCACTTCCACCGGCAGTGACAGGACGTCGTTGTCCAGCCCTCGGCGGGCGAGGCTGTGACCACAGGCGAACAATTCTTCCACACCGAACATAGGCAGGGCCTGGAGGTTGGCGGCCAGGTTCTTCTGTTGCACGGCATCTGGCTGCTGTGCGGCGGTGAGCTGGAACACGCCGTCATCGAGGAACAGCATGCCCAGCGGCAAGTCGAAGGCGCCGCCGGCCAGGGCGATATCCAGCGCTTCGCGAGCGGACGGTCCGCTCCACGGCGCCTGGCGGCTGATGATCAGCAAGGACTTGGCCATTTCAATCACCTCCGAAGCAGACCAGGCGGTCGGCCAGTTGCGCGGCTTCGTGCAGCTGGCCCAGGCCGGACAGCTCCCACGGCATCGGCAGGTTTACCGCCGGGCGCTGGTAGCGGTTGGCCTCGGTGTCGTCGAGTACCCCACGACGCAGGGCGGCGGCAATGCACACCACGGCGTCGAGCCGGTGATCGCTGACGAAGGCACGCCACTGCGCGGCCACGTCCAGCTCATCCTGGGGCGCGACGATATTGGCCGAAGCACTGTGTACCCCGTCCTGGTAGAAGAACAGCCGGGCAATTTCATGCCCGCCGGCCAGCACCGCCTCGGCAAAGCGCAAGGCGCGGCGCGAGGAGGGCGCATGGGCCGGGGAAAAGACCGCGATGGCGAATTTCATGTAAGGCTCGAGCAAATGAATGCGGCCATGATAAAGCAAAAAGCCCGTGCGGGTGGGCACGGGCTTCTGCTCTGGCTGGCGGGGCTCAGGCCTGGTCTTTGCTTTCTGGCAGGAACCAGTTGAGCACCAGGGCACAGATGCCGCCGGTGGCGACACCCGACTCCAGCACGTTGCGCAGCGCCGCCGGCATATGCGCGAGGAACTCCGGTACCTGGGCCACGCCCAGGCCCAGCGACAGCGACACGGCGATGATCAGCAGGGCACGGCGGTCGAGGCGGGTGCTGGCGAGGATATTGATGCCCGAGGCCGCGACGGCGCCGAACATCACCATGGCCGCGCCGCCGAGCACCGGCTCCGGCACTGCCTGGATCACCCCGGCAACCGACGGGAACAGGCCCAGCAGGATCAGCATGGCGGCGATCCAGATGCCGATATGGCGGCTGGCGATGCCGGTCAGCTGAATCACACCGTTGTTCTGGGCGAAGATCGAGCTGGGGAAGGTGTTGAAGAGGCCCGCCAGCAGCGAATTGGCGCCGTTGACCAGCACCCCGCCCTTGATCCGCTGCATCCATACCGGGCCTTCGACCGGCTGGCGCGAAACCTTGCTGGTCGCAGTCACGTCACCGATGGCCTCCAGCGAGGTGACCAGGTAGATGACCAGCATCGGGATGAACAGCGACCAGGAGAAGCCCAGGCCGAAGTGCAGCGGCGTCGGCACCTGGAACAGCGCGGCCTGGTGCATGCCGGTGAAGTCCAGGCGGCCCAGGTAGCCGGCCAGGGCGTAGCCCACAGCCAGGGCGATGACGATGGCGCAGCTGCGCATCCATACCACCGGGACACGGTTGAGGATGACGATGATCGCCAATACCACACCCGACAGCAGCAGGTTCTCGCCATCGGCGAAGGTGCCGTTGGCCATGGCGCCAAAGCCGCCGCCCATGCTGATCAAGCCGACCTTGATCAAGGTCAGGCCAATCATCAGTACGACGATGCCGGTCACCAGCGGCGTGATCAGGCGCTTGACGAAGGGCAGGATGCGCGACACGCCCATTTCCACGAACGAACCGGCGATGACCACGCCGAAGATCGCCGCCATCACGCCTTCAACTGGCGTGCCCTGCTTGACCATCAGCGCGCCGCCGGCGATCAGCGGGCCGACGAAGTTGAAGCTGGTGCCCTGCACGATCAGCAGCCCGGCGCCGAACGGCCCAAAACGCTTGCACTGGACAAAGGTGGCGATGCCAGAGATCACCAGCGACATCGACACGATCAGGTTGGTATCACGCGCCGACACGCCCAGTGCCTGACAGATCAGCAAGCCCGGCGTGACGATCGGCACGATGATCGCCAGCAAGTGCTGCAGAGCCGCCAGCAGGCCGATCAGCAGGCGAGGCTTGTCCTCCAGGCCAAGGACCAGTTCATTGGCAGGCGCCGCCGCGCCTGGGCCGTGTTCGTGTGAACTCATGGGAAAATGCCGCCCCGGAAGAAAAAAGGAGCGCATTCTACGGGCAGAACGGCCATTGCGGTAGAGGCAAGCACGATGGGCGCACAATCGCGGAGGAAGGCGCTAATAAGCTGACTTTTAAGTCAATGTTTGTAAGGCGCCCGCTGCTGTCCAGCGGGGACGAAAAAGCCCGCCGAAGCGGGCTTTTCCTGAGGCGCTGGCAACCGATTCGATCAGTCGTCGCGGCCCATGATGCCGAACAGCTGCAGCAGGCTGACGAACAGGTTGTAGATCGACACATACAGGCTGATGGTGGCCATGATGTAGTTGCGCTCGCCGCCATGGATGATGGCGCTGGTCTGGAACAGGATGCAGACCGACGAGAACAGTACGAAGCCAGCGCTGATCGCCAGTTGCAGGCCGCTGATCTGGAAGAAGAAGCTGGCCACCACGGCACCCAGCAGGACGAAGAAGCCGGCGGTGATGAAGCCGCTGAGGAAGCTCATGTCCTTGCGGGTGATCAGCACGTAGGCCGACAGGCCGCCGAACACCAGGGCGGTCATGGCGAAGGCCGAGCTGACCACTTCGGCGCCACCGGCCATGCCCAGGTAGCGGTTGAGGATCGGGCCGAGGATGAAGCCCATGAAGCCGGTGAGGGCGAAGGTGGACACCAGGCCCCAGGCCGAGTCACGCAGCTTGTTGGTGAGGAAGAACAGGCCGTAGAAGCCGATCAGCACCACGAAGATGTTCGGGTAGCCGACACGCATCTGCTGGGCGACGAAGGCCATGATGCCGCTGAAGGCGAGGGTAAGGGCCAGCAGGCTGTACGTGTTGCGCAGGACCTTGCTGACCTCCTGCTGCTCGACCTGCTGGCCGTGTTGGACGGCGTAATCCTGTTCGCGCATGGCGCACTCCTTTGGGGTGAGACCGCGGTCCGGGACCTGCGGTAGTGGAACGTATGGTGCAGAGCATATCAGAGCTGTCGCAAGCCGCGACACAGAGAGTTTGACAGCTTGTTACATTAAGGTATTATTGCCGCCGCAAAACAGCTGGAAGCGTGGCCGAGTGGTTTAAGGCAACGGTCTTGAAAACCGTCGATGGGCAACTATCCTAGAGTTCGAATCTCTACGCTTCCGCCATTTTTGAAGCCCTGACAATGTCAGGGCTTTTTGCGTTTCTGGGGGGATTGTCCAGGAGGACGTTCTTGGAGGGACGAGCAGTTAAGGACCCGGAATCCAAGAATTTCACAGTTGATCCTCAGGTTTTCATCACCACCCAGCCTGATTGCATTCTGCAAATGATTTTGTCGTTAGCACCGTTGCGCGCCAGCTCCACCCGCTGTGCAATCAGAGCCATCTGTTTAATCCACAATTAAGAGCTTGGCTCCGATAGTCGTCGATGACCGGTGCGCCTCCGCATTGTCGCCCACCTGATAGCTCATGCCCGGCTGCAGGGTGAAAGTCCGACCATCCTCCAGCTCAGTGTCCAGTCGACCTTCCAGGCAAAACAGAATATGCCCCTTCCGGCACCAATGATCGGCCACATATCCAGGGGTGTACTCAACCCATCGAACCCTAACGTCCCCAAACAGACAGGTACGCCAATACGCCGTACCGTTCTCGCCCGGATAAGCGACAGGATCGATCTTTGACCAGTCCGTGGTACCAAACGGGATTGCTGTCAGTTCCATGACAACCTCGTAGAAACAGTGAGGCCTGAACCGTACCGATGAAGTCGCTCTGCCGATAGGCACAGACCGCTGGGAATTTGAACATACAGACAGCCCAGCGAACCTGTCTCAGAGGCCAATCTGCTTCAAAACCGCCGCCACAATCGCTTCCGGCCTGTCTTCTTGCATCAGATGGCCTGAGTTCTCCACTCGGACGCAGGGCTGTTGGGAGATAAGCCCAGCAAGACGCTCCCCTTGGGAATAGGGAATCCAGGCGTCCTCCGAGCCCCAAAGCACCGACACGGGGCAATCCAGCTTCCCGTAAAGCGGTTCAATTTCCTCGGTATAGACCTGATCCATCTGTGCGATCTGTCGGTAAAAGGCCGCCTGGCCAATCGGCCCCAGCCATGGTGCGCTGTAAACCTGCAGGGCTTCGTCACTGAGGGGATTGGCCGCAGAGGTTTGCAGATAGGCGGCCAGTAGCGCGCGGTGCATGTAGTCGGGCATCCCGGAAAAGGCGGCCTCATATTGACGGACATGCTGAACAAAAGGAGAGCCCCAGGGTGCCAGGGCTACGGCATCAAAAATGGTGAGGGATGCATAGCGCAGACCGTTCAGGTAGTACGCGCGCAGCGCTGTAGCGCCGCCAAAATCATGGGCCAGGACGTCGGGGCGCTCGATGCCCCACTCCTCGAAAAGCGCAGTCATGACGTTGTTCTGAATCGCCAGTGAAACGTCCTGGCCCTCCCGCATTTCAGACAGGCCATAGCCAACCAGGTCGAAGTAATACACGGTTCTGCGGTCAGTGAGGTGCGGTATGACGCGCCTCCAGACCTGCGAAGAGAAAGGGGTGCCATGGATGGCGACCAGCGGCGCGCCTGTGCCTATTTTTCCCCATCTGACGGTGTTGCCTTCGATGCTCGATGTGTAGGGTAAATCCAACATGGCTCACCTCATCTAGTCAAAGATTCTACAACGCCCGTGCAAACCCACTGCTCGGCATCGCTCCGTGTAGCAGGGTAGGCCTCCATGGCCCAAGTAATCAGAACTGGTAACCAACCCCGGCGTAATACCCCCAACCATCGGACCGACCGCGGAAATCGCCGTCGCCGAAATTCAGCTGGCTGCCGTCCTGCCAGTTGCCGCCATTGTGGAAATGACGGCCCACCAGGGTGAAGCGCAGGTGGGTGAAGGCGTACAGCAACACGTTGGTGGATACCGTGGCATTGGCCGTGCGGTTGGGGTTGTCCTTGTGCAGGTCCGAGCCGAAATCGAAGTTGGTGAAACCGATATAGGTCAGCGAGGCGCCGTTGTCGAACTTGCCAAGGGGCACGATGTACTTGAGCTGGGCCCGGTAACCGTCCCACGAATACTCGTTGCTGGCGCCATAGTTTTCCCACTGGTAGCGGCCGTAGAAGTTGGCCGACAGGTTGACCCGCGAATGGGTGTCGATGTCGGTGCCCAGGCCGCTGAAGAGGGTATTGGCGCGGTTGGCGCTGTTGCTGCCGTGGTCGTAGATCCAGTCGAAGGCTACGTACCACTCCTTGAACGGGCCGACGGCCAGGCTGCGTCCGGCCAGGTAGTCGATGGAGATCCGCGGCTCATGCTCCATGAACAGCGGTGAGCCGTGGTCCCACGCGCCTTTGTCATGGCTATTGCCGATGTCGAGGATCTTCGGGATGTCGATGTAGCCGTACAGCTCGAACGGCCCCTTGCGGCCGAAGTACTCGTATTCGAGGTAGATATCGTCGACCGGGCGGGGGCCGAAACTGATGTCCTTGGTGCCGATCAGGGTGAAGTTCTGGTTGTACCAGTCCGACAGGTAGGGGCCCGATTTGGCCGGCGCGGCGGCCGGGCTCAAGGTCTCGCCCTGAGCCGACTCGCTTGCGGGATTGTCTTGGGCCTGGGTGGTGACGCTGAGTAGTCCCGTAACAGCGCCCAGTAGCAGTTTGGCAGGCAGAGAAAAGTGGGCGGTTGCGGGTAAAGACGGTCGGTGCATTGAAAATCCTTGTTCATGCAGTGGTAAGCCCCTGGGGGCTGCGATGTGGCGAAAGCTGCAGCGATTGTTCGCTCTTAGGTTTGGAGCAAACGTTTGCATAGTCTGTACCAAATCACCCGAGGTCTTTGAAATAACAAGCCGATTCGGCGCTTGAGCTGATCATTGAGTTAGAAAAATGCCCCGAAATCAGGCATGGCGCGTGCGCATGAACGCATGGAGGGGTCTGATCGTTCTGTGTTGCAACAACCCGTTCGATTGAAACAATCCAGCAAAAAATGCTTTCTTGCATGACCGCCGCCCTCGGGAGGCATGTGTGCCCAGGGAACAGAGGAGCAGGCCGAGGCCGCGCCCTCCGCTGAACCGCGGCGAAGCGGGCTTCAGCTAAGCCATGAGGGCGACGTACCGTGGAACTTGAACGTTGGTCGGCGAGCGCCTTCGGCAATGCCGGCTGGCTGTTGACCCTGCTTCGGGGCTGAGCGATGGGGAGCACGGAGCACACCGCATACCCATCGCCATTTGCCGGGTATCACTTCACTGCAACGTCTCGGGCTTCCTCCCCTGGGAAGCCTCCTTCAATCCCTGTTCCATCCGCCCGATCACCTGCGCCAGTATCGCCGCTCTTTCCAGCTCTCCTGACGCCTTCATTCGGGCATGATCCCTTCGCAGGTTCAACAGGCATTTTTGCAGTCCAAGTGCCGAGCTGTCGTAGTTGTCCATGCTGTACTCGTTGGTCGTGGGCATCCGTGCCGTTGTAAGTGAGGCTCGACGGTATCAGCTCAATTCTCCCGCCAATACTGATTATTCATACACCGGCTCACAATCCCGTAGAAACGTCCTACGGAGACGAAAGAGGTGTCTTACAAGATGGTTTGGGTGACTGTTTCGGGATGCTTCCGCTCATTTTGCGGCAGGCCCCGAAAAACAAGGCCTGCCGCGCAAAAGACCGGTTGTAGCGATAATGCGAGCATCCCGGCACCCCGACACGCGCTACTGAAACGATATGTTGCAATTACCCCTACAGATGGTCCGCATCCACCACCGCCTTGACGAACGCCTCGGGCGCTTCCTGCGGCAGGTTGTGGCCGATCCCGCCGCTCACCAGGCGATAGGCGTACTTGCCGGTGAAGCGCTTGGCATAGGCGTCGGCCGGAGGGTGTCACTGGCGTAGCTATGTCTGAAAGGATCTTTCTAAAAAACTCCCTTCAAGACAGTTGCTCCCACTCCGACCGCGCCGCCCTCAGGCCCAGTGCCGTCGCGTGGAGCGATACAGGCTCAGTCTTGCTTGTTCGCTTGCATGTGCAACCACTGCACCACCTGCTCGGCGGCCGAGCCTGCCTGCGGTGCATGGCTGGCCAGCAAGTGGAAGCCAGCGTCGCTGTGCAATTCATGGCCTTCCAGGGCCAGCACCAAGGTCCCGGCCTTGAGCGCGTACTCCACCAGCAGGCGGGGCACCAGGGCGATGCCCATGCCTTGCTCGGCGGCCTCGATGGCGAGGATGGTCTGCGAGAACACTGGGCCGTTGAAGCGTGTGCCGGGCAAGGCGTAATGGTCGAACCAGCGCTTCCAGTTGTTGTGGCTGTCGGAGATCAGCGGGTGGTGCGCAAGATCCGCGGCTTGCCGCCAAGGGTGCGCGCCGCGCAACCCCGGCGCGCACACTGGCACCGCCACGCCGGGCAGCAGGGGCAGGGCGTAGGCCTCGGCGAAGGGCGGCGCCCCCCAGCGCACGGCCAGGTCCACCGCGCCCTTGCCGCTCAGGGGGCGGGTACTGTCGGAGGCGTCGATCATCAGGGCCACCTGCGGATGCGCCTCGGCCAGGCGTCCCAGGCGCGGGATCAGTCAGCGGCTGGCGAAGGCGGGGGTGGTGCTGAGCAGGACCTGCTGCGGATCGCGCTGGTTGTCGCGCTCCAGCAGTTCGCCGGTGGCGTCCTCGATGATCTCCAGGGCCAGGCGCACACGGGCCAGGTAGTCGGCGCCGTCCCGGTTGGGCCGCAGCCCGCGGGGCAGGCGCTCGAACAAGGGGCGGCCAAGTTTGTCTTCCAGGGTGCGCACCTGCTGGGCGACCGCGCCCGGCGTGACATGCAGCTCGTCGGCGGCAGCGCGGAAGCTGCCCAGGCGGGCGGCGGCCTCGAAGGCCACCAGGTGATTGACGATGGCGGGGGCGTTGCGTCGCTTTGGCGCGCTCATCCAGTAGATTTCCTGCAGGCTGCTGCCAGTATTCGTGATTGGTGCGTTGAGCCGGATTCTGGCTTCATGGGCCCACTTGATCAACTCCCGGAAGGAGCGGCATATGTCTTCTCAGAAAGTGGCAATCATCACCGCAGGTGGCAGTGGCATGGGCGCGGAGGCTGCGCGGCGGCTGGCTGCCGACGGTTTCAGGGTGGCGATCCTGTCGTCCTCGGGCAAGGGCGAGGCCCTGGCCGCCGAGCTGGGCGGCATCGGTGTGACGGGCTCCAACCAGTCAGCAGAGGACCTGCAGCGTCTGGTCGATACCGTGATGCAGCAATGGGGGCGTATCGATGTACTGGTCAACAGCGCCGGGCATGGCCCGCGTGCACCGGTGCTCGAGCTCAGCGACGAGGACTGGCACCGAGGCATGGAGGTGTATTTCCTCAACGTGGTGCGCCCGACCCGCCTGGTGACCCCGATCATGCAGCGGCAGCAGGGCGGGACCATCATCAATATCTCGACCTTTGCCACCTTCGAGCCGGATCCGGCGTTCCCGACCTCCGGCGTGTTCCGTGCCGGGCTCGCGGCCTTTACCAAACTGTTCGCCGACCGTTACGCGGCCGAGAACATCCGCATGAACAACGTACTGCCAGGCTTCATCGACAGCCTGCCGGAGAAGGAGGAATTCCGTAGCCGGATTCCCATGGAGCGGTACGGCAAGGCCGAGGAGATCGCGGCCACTGTCAGCTTCCTTGCCTCCGAGGGCGCGGGATACATCACCGGGCAGAACCTGCGGGTCGATGGGGGTATTACCCGTTCGGTGTAAGAGACATGGCGAGCCTGTAGCAGGGCGGCGACTTCCGTTAGGATGTCGCCCCTGTTTCCCGCTATCCGGATTCCGCCCATGAGCACACCGACATTCCGCCAGGCCACCTCCAGCGACGTGGACCGTTGCTACCAGATCGAGACCAGCGCCTATGAAGGCGACGAAGCCGCCACCCGGGAAAAGATCGCCACGCGCATCGCCCAGTATCCGGAAGGCTTTCTCGTGCTGGAAACCGAGGGCCAGGTGATTGGCTTCATCAACAGCGGTTGCGCCGACCAGGTGGTGATGTCGGACGAGGCTTTCAAGGAACTGGTCGGGCATGACCCCCAGGCGCCCAATGTGGTGATCATGTCGGTGGTGCTCGACCCCGCGTACCAGGGCCAGGGCCATGCCAGCCGGTTGATGGCGCGCTTCGTCGCGCAGATGCGCGAGCGCGGCAAGGCCACCATCCACCTGATGTGCAAGGAGCGCCATGTCGGGTTGTACGAGAAGATGGGCTACGCCTATGTACGCCCGTCGGCTTCCGACCATGGCGGCATGGCCTGGCATGAAATGGTCATGGTGCTGTAGAGGCCCTTCGACTAGCATCGACGCTTTTCGCAGCCAGGGAGAGGCCTGTGAAGTACGTCGTGATCGAGACACACCGCAGTGAGTATCCTGCGCCCATCACCTTCGCCCGTGGCACGCTGCTGGAGATCGGTCAGCGCTACGAGGGCGACGAGCACTGGGAGGACTGGTACCTGTGCAGTTGCCAGGGCCAGGCAGCAGGGTGGGTGCCTGCCCAGTTCATCGAACGGCTGGGCGTGGGCCGGGGCAGGGCGCTGGAAGCCTATTCGGCCCATGAACTGGACGTTGACCCCGGCCAGCAGCTCGATAGCCTGCGCCCCTTGAATGGCTGGGCCTGGTGCCGCCGGGTGAGCAATGGCGAGCTTGGCTGGGTGCCGCTGACGAAGCTGCGCGCGCTGGCGTGATCAGCCTGCGGCCAGCACCGCCGCACTGTCCAGCACGCGCGCATAGTCCATGGCCAGGTTGCTCAGGGCCAGGGCATGGACATCCTCTGCCGGCCACAGCCGGCCTTGCAGATCATGCTGGTCGAAGGTGTAGCAGGCGTCGCCCACCACCACCGTTGCGAACCCCAGGTTGCCCGCCGAGCGTGCGCTCGACTCCACCGAGTTGTTGGTGATCACGCCGGTGATGACCAGTTGCTGGATGCCGCGCTGGTGCAGCCAGTGTTCCAGGCCGCTGTTGCAAAAAGCATCGGGTAGGTGTTTTTCAAACACGGCCTCGTTCGACTGCGGGGTGAAGGCGGGCTGGAACTCACAGCCAGGCTGTCCTGGTCGGAACACCGAATCCGGATCGCGGGAGATATGCCGCACGTGCACCACCGGGCGCATGCTCGCGCGCCAAAAGGCCAGTAGTTCGCTGATGCGCTGTTCGGCTTCGGGGTTGTTGCGACGGCCCAGGCGAGGGTGGTTGATGCCGTTCTGCATGTCGATGATCAGCAGGGCGGCATTGCTGGCGAGCGCGGTCATCTGCGGTAGTTCTCCTTGTCTGGGCTTCGGACCGTAGCACAGGTGTGCTGCCTGCGCGGATGTATCGCGGGGCAAGCCCGCTCCCACGCCAAGCGCGTTGACCTCAGGTTGTGCACACGCGTGGGAGCGAGTGCCCCGCGATGGTCGGCTACCATCTGATCCGCTTTTTTTCCGCGAACCTGAATCTGTAACCGTATCAGCCGCTGCCGGACAATACGTTCAGGCCCAGCCTTCCAATCCGGTGTGCGCTGGGCAGGCTGCCCTGCTGCACTACCGCAGCGGCCAGCCCCGCCGTTACGTCATTACACTGTAGAGGTTCCGATGGGCAAGCTCGCGCTGTTTCTGGGTGGTTTTCTGCTGCTGACTATCATGATTGGCCTGCTGGGCACCATTCCGCCAAGCTGAGCCGCAATTTTTCCTGTCCCGGCCCGCCTGCCGCAATGGCGGGCCAGACCCTTCCCTCCAGGCTTCCCCGCCAAAGACCGCGGTCGTCTAGACAAGCGGTAGCTGCATGTCGTTCTCAAGTTCAAGGCGCTCGTGTAATCTCCCGCCCCCAATCAAAGGGCCCGGGCACACGGGCTATTCACTTGCCTTGGAGACAATACACACTATGGAATGCAAGAAAGGCACTGCAGCGATGCTGGAGTGGCGCGGTCGTTTTCTCGGCGAGGGCATCCTCCACGAAGAGGATTACGATCAGGCACTGCGCCGTGCCGAAGAGTTGGAGCGTTCCGGTGTGATCAGTGCAAGCGAATGGATCGAGTTGGTCAAGCTGGCCAACGTGGCTTTGCTGCGTTTGTAATTTTTCCTTCAAGCCTTGCGGAAACTGTCCACAAAAATCGTGGGTAGGTCTGTGGATAAAACGCTACAGGCCAGTATTGGCAAGCACTCTGTTAGATTGAGCAGAAATTGAGCAGCCCTGTTCAGGGCTGTTCCCCCAGGCGCGGACGGCCATCGCGCAGTGCCTGCAACAGGTCGCGAGCCCGCGCTGGCAGGTCGCCGGCGGGGTATACGGCATGCATCTGCGGGTCGTGCCCCGTGCTGGATGTCAGGTGAAAGTCAGGGCAGACCCGCACCAGCCGTCCGGCGCGTACCTCCGGCTCCCCCAGCCAATCCGCCAGCCGCGCGATGCCGGCCCCCGCCAGCGTGCTTTGCAATACTGCGGCCCCCGAACCCAGTCGCAGACGTGGCCGTGGGCGCAGGCTGGAGATACGCCCGTTCTTGCTGAAATGCCAGGCCTTGAGGATGCGCGGCGCGGTATGCAGGATCAGTGCATGCCGTTCCAGGTCTTCCAGCCCTTGGGGGGTGCCAGCCTGGGCCAGGTAGTCGGGGCTGGCGTACAGGTGGCGGCGGTAACGCCACAGTGGATAGCCAATCAGCTCGCTGGACTGCGGGAAGGCTCCGCGGATCACAAAGTCCAGCTTGCCCTGCAGCGGATCCAGGGCCTGGTCGCTGTACTGCACGTCGAGGGTGACATGGGGGTGGCGACGAGAGAACTCGGCCAGCACTCCCGGCAATACATGCTGGGCTAGCACTTCGGGCGCGGCCAGGCGAATCCAGCCCTGGGCGTTGCCAGTCAGCGCGGCCAATTCGTCGGCGGCATCCCGTTGCACATCCAGCAAGCGTTCGGCGTGGGGCAGCAGGCGTTCGCCAGCTTCGGTCAATGACACTGCGCTGGCGCTGCGGTTGAGCAGCTTGGCGCCGCTGTTGTCCTCCAAGGCCTGTACGGCCCGTGTAACCGCGCTGGGCGAACGACCCAGCGCGCGGGCGGCGCTGACGAAGCTGCGCTTGTGCGCAACACTGACGAACGCTTGTATTTCACGCAGCATGTCCAGGGCCATGCGGGAGCTCCTTGTTGCAGTTTTTGCAATGTGGCATTTCAACACAACAGCACCACTTTGATTAGTCTGGCAGCCTGTTTTGTGCCGCCTGGTCCCCCGAGATGATGGATATTGCCCTGCTTTCGCTGTTTGCCTTTGCCGCTGGCCTGATCGACGCTGCCGTCGGTGGCGGTGGGTTGATCCAGATCCCCGCGCTGTTCAACGTGCTGCCCAATGCCCAGCCGGCGGCGCTGCTGGGCAGCAACAAGCTGGCTTCGGTGTGCGGGACTTCGTTCGCGGCGCGTTCTTTCATCCGCAAGGTCAAGCTGGACTGGGGGTTGATAGTGCCGGCGGCGCTGAGCGCCTTCGTGATGTCGTTCTTCGGCGCGGCCACCGTGTCCCTGGTGCCGGCAAGCGTGATGCGGCCGATGGTGCTGGTGCTGATCGTGCTGATGGCCATCTACACGTTCTGCAAGAAGGATTTCGGCACCCTGCACAAACCCATGGCCATCGGCCGCAAGGAGCAATGCCTGGCGGTGCTGATCGGCGGCGCCATCGGCTTCTATGACGGGCTGTTCGGGCCGGGCACCGGCAGTTTCCTGATCTTCCTGTTCATCCGTTTCTTTGCCCTGGATTTCCTGCATGCCTCGGCCTCGGCGAAGCTGGTCAATATCGCCACCAACCTGGCCGCGCTGGTGTTCTTCATCCCGTCGGGCAATGTGCTGTGGGCCATTGCACTGCCGATGGCACTGTTCAATGTCCTTGGCGCGCTGACCGGCACCTGGCTGGCGGTGCGCAAGGGCGCGGGGTTCGTGCGAGGGCTGTTCCTGGTGCTGCTGTGCGTGCTGATCGCCAAACTGAGCTGGGACCTGCTGGCAGGTTGACTCACACCACCTGGCGCTGCCCGTCGGCCTGTTCGACGCGGTTGCGGCCCTGGGCCTTGGCCCGGTAGAGCGCCTGGTCGGCGCTGGCCAGCAGCTCGTCGAGGCTGGGTGCCAGGGTGTCGGCAGCGCACCCGCTCACACCGATGCTCACGGTGATCCGCAGCGGCTGCCCGGGCTGTGCGATGTGTTGGTCCTGCACCGCCCGGCGCAGGCGCTCGGCGGTAAACCTGGCCAGCTCCGGCGCCAGCCCCGGCACGACGATGACGAACTCCTCGCCGCCCAGGCGGGCGAACAGTTCACCGTCGTGCAACTGGTCCTGCAGGGTCGTGGCGAACTGGCGCAGCACCTGGTCGCCGACAGCGTGGCCATGCTGGTCGTTGATGGTCTTGAAGTGGTCGATGTCGAGCATCATCAAGGTCAGCGGCGCTTGCTCGCGGTTGTCGAGCAGGGCGTGGGCACGGCGGATGAAGGCGCTGCGGCTGAGGGCACCGGTCAGGTGGTCGATGGTCGCCTGATGCGCCAGGCGCGCCATCAGGCTGCGGTTGGCGCTGCTGACGCAGGCCAGCACCAAGGGGCCGAGCACCAACATGGCGATGCCCAGGCGCGCCGACATCAAGGTAGTGACCCCTGTCTCGCTCTGCGGGATGTTGAAGTGCATGAGGTTCTGCGCTACAGCGACGATCAAGGTGCTGCCCGAGGTGAGGGCCAGCAACGAGACGAGGAAGGGCGAATAGCTGAGCGCGCACCACAACAGCGCGGCAATCGGGAAGGCGATGGCGCCGGGGCCGCCGAAGACGATGCTGACGCTCAGCGAGGCCAGCAGCACCAGCAACGGCGCCAGGCGCACCGTTTGGCTGGCACTGCCCGGCCGCGTCAAGGCTCTGGGTGATGGCGCGGTGAGTAGCACCGGCAGCACCAGCACGCTGGTGGAGAACTGTTCGCTGAACCAGGCCAGCCAAGTGGCGCGCAGCGATTGTTCGAACCACGGCGCGGCCATCACGCAGGCCAGGCTTGCGGCGACAATCGCCCCAGCGGCGCAGGCGCCGAACAGGCACAAAGTACCATGCGGGGTGCGCAGGCGACGATGCACGCGTGGCAGCCGAGCCATCAGGAACCAGATGGTGGCGATGGCGCCGAGGTTGCACAGATTGAACCACACGGCCGGACGCCAGGCACTGCCACAGGCCAGGTCGGCAGCGACCATGGCCAGGTAGATCAGGGCGAAGCCGCCGGGGTTGGCCTGGCGGGAATTGCGCAGCAGCACGCCCGCGAGCACCGCGTTGACTGGCCAGAACAGCGACAGTGACTCGATCGGGCGGGCGAGGATGCCGCCCAGCGTCAGCGCCAGGGTCAAGCCGAACAGGATCAGCGGGGGCAGCAGGCGCGACGGGACTGGAGACACCATGGGCTCGACCGGCAAGCGAAGACAGAATCCAGGAAAACGGCTGTAGGCACCTGGGACGATGTCATGCCAGTGTCTTTCAACTGGTCATTTGATGTCAATTCGCCGCAATCAGCGCGGTTCGTGCCGACGATTACAGCCCGAATACCCACGGCACCATCAGCACGGTCACCAGCATCACCAGCAGGGTGAACGGCACGCCAACCTTGACGAAGTCGGCGAAGCGGTACTGACCGGGCCCCAGGACCAGGGTGTTGACCGGCGACGACACCGGCGTCATGAACGCCGCCGATGCCGCCAGGGCCACGGTCATGGCGAACGGGTAGGGCGACATGCCCAGCTGCTGCGCAGTGCTCACCGCCACCGGAGCCATCAGCACCGCAGTTGCGGTATTGGAGATGAACAGCCCGATCAGCGCCGTCACGGCGAACAGGCAGGCAAGGATCACGCTGGGCCCGGCACCGCCGAGCGCACCGACCAGCGCACCGACGGCCAGGTCGATGCCACCGGTCTTCTGCAGAGCCAGGGCAAAGGGCAGCATGCCGACGATCAGCACCAAGCTCTGCCAGTGGATGGCGCGGTAGGCGCTGTTCATGTCGATGCAGCGCCCGGCGCCCATCAGCAGGCAGCCGATCAGCGCGGCGATGACGTTGGGCACCAGGCCGCTGACCATCAGCCCGACCATTACCGCCAGGCTGATCAGTGCATAGGGTGCTCGGGCGCGCGCCGGCGCGACCTGGTCGATTTCCGCCGGCAGGCTGAGCACCAGGAAGTCGCGCGGCTTGCCCTGCAGCTGGCGTACAGCCTTCCACGGGCCGACCACCAGCAGGGTGTCGCCCAGGCGCAGCTTTTCTTCCACCAGTTGCCCTTCGATGGCTTGCTGGTCACGGCGCAGGCCGACCACGTTGAGGTCGTAGCGGGTACGGAAGGCCAGTTCGAGGATGCTCTTGCCGATCAGTTGCGAGCCGGGCGGCAGCGAGATCTCCGCCATGCCCAGCTCCTGGGACTGGTCGATGAAGTAGGCGGCCTTGAAGTGCAGCGGTTCGAGCAGCATGGTCTGGCACAGGCTGCGCAGGTCGTCGCGGTTGGCGAACAAGTCCAGCAACAGCACGTCGCCCTGCTGCAGCAGGGTGCCGGAGTCGGCGCTGATCACCCTGGTGGTGAACTTGTGCTGGCGCTCGATGCCGATCACGTTGGCGCCGTGGCGGGTGCGCAGTTCCAGCTCGCCAAGGGTATGACCGATCAGCGGCGAATGGGGGCGGATGCGCAGGCGCCGCTCGCGGCCGTTGAGCTTGTAGTCCAGCACCAGGTCGAGCAAGGTGCGGCGGCTCTCGACCCGGCCGTCCTTGCGCACCTCGCCGTTGAGCCAGTGGCGGGTCAGCAGCATGTAGCCGATCCCGAGCACCAGCACCACCAGGCCGAAAGGGGTGAAGCTGAAGAAGCCGAAGCCCTGTTCGCCGTGGCGCACCAGTTCGCTGTGCACCACCACGTTCGGTGGCGTCGCCACCAGGCTCAGCATGCCGCTGATCAGGCCGGCGAAGCTCAGTGGCATCATCAGCCGGCTGGGCGAAAGCTGCTGGCGCGCGGCAATGCTCAGCACCACCGGGATGAAGATCGCCACCACGCCGGTGGAGCTCATCACCGAGCCCAGCCCGGCCACGGCCACCATCAGCAGCACCAGCAGGCGCGCCTCGCTGTTGCCGGCGCGCTCGCTCATCCATTCGCCGATGCGGTAGGCGATGCCGGTGCGCACCAGCCCTTCGCCGATCACGAACAGCGCGGCGATCAGCACCACGTTGGGGTCGCTGAAGCCGGCCATGGCCTGCTCCACGGTGAGGATGCCCGACAGCGGCAGGGCGACGATCACCAGCAGGGCGACCACGTCCATGCGCGGGCGGTTGAGGATGAACAGGACGACGACGACGGCCAGCAGGCCAAGGACCCAGAGCAGCTCATGGTTCATGGGGAGGGGGTGTTCCTTCACACAGGCACGAAAGGCAATGGCTCTAGTGTGGCAGCTTGACGCGACGGCGTCGTTGACGTGCTGCAGTGTTTTGCCGGGTGATGACCCGGCAAGGGGCAGGGGCGGCCCGCTGGAGCAGTCGCTAGCGGCCGCGCCGCCGCGACACCCGCGCCTCGATGTTCTTGCGCCCGATCAACAGCGGCGGTTTCTCCACCACCGGCTCGTCGGCCAGCCACTTGTACATCACCAGGCAATCGACCAGGCCCAGCTCGCCATGGCGGTAGGCCTTGGGCAGGCGGCCGACAGTCTCGAAGCCGAGCTTGTGCCACAGCGCCACTGCCACTTCGTTGGTCGCCACCACCGAATTGAACTGCAGGGCCAGGAAGCCCTCCTGGCGGGCGAGCTTCTGCGAATGCTCGCACATCAGCCTGGCCACGCCGCGGCCACGGGCGTTTTCGCACACCATGTAGCCGCAGTTGCCCACATGCCCGCCAGGGCCGGCGGCATTGGCCTTGAGGAAGTAGGAGCCGAGCAGTTCGCCGTCTGCCTCGGCCACCAGGGTGCGCAACGGGTTCTCCAGCCACAGCGTGCGGGCCTGGTCGATATTCAGGGCGGGGTCGAAGGCGTAGGTCTGGCGAGCCTGGACAATGGCCTGGAAGGTCGGCCAGAAGCGCTCGAAGTCTTCCGGGGTCATGGGGCGAATCTGGATCATGGCGGTTCCTGCACGGGCTGGGCCGCCAAGTCTGGGTGGCGCGGCGTCGTCGCGCAAGGGCGGCGACGCCTTGGTGTGTCAGGCGCCGGTCTTGCCCACCGCGTCCAGGGCCCGGGCCGAGTAGACCAGTGCCGCGCCGGCGTTCATCGCCACCGCTACCCCCAGGGCCTCGGCGATCTCCTCGCGGGTGGCGCCATGCTTGACCGCCTGCTGCGAGTGAACGGCGATGCAGCCGTCGCAGCGGGTGGTGACGGCCACGGCCAGGGAGATCAGTTCGCGGGTCTTGGCGTCCAGGTGGTTGGTCTTGGCCCCGGCGCCACTGGCAGTCATGTAGCCGGCCACGGTATCGGGGGACAGTTGCTTGAGATCGCCGATGCCGGCCATCAACTGCTTACGGTAGGCGTCCCAGTCCATCATGCTCATCGTCTTCACCTTGTCAGGTTGGCAACAGGAGCTTTCAGGCTAGTCGAAGACGGGATTTGCAGCGGGGAAAACACGCGCGGGGCAAGCTCGCTCCCACTGTTGGCAGGAGCGGGTTTGCCCCGCGAGGACGACGTCCGGATCAGATGTAGATGAACACCAG
The DNA here is from genome assembly GCF_033783325.1 of Pseudomonas sp. On1. Taxonomy (NCBI): domain Bacteria; kingdom Pseudomonadati; phylum Pseudomonadota; class Gammaproteobacteria; order Pseudomonadales; family Pseudomonadaceae; genus Pseudomonas; species Pseudomonas sp. On1. The sequence goes on from NZ_JAWPOA010000003.1 coordinate 17,946, forward strand.
TACCAGCGCCGCGACCACTGCCCACTTCTCCAGGTAGTAGCGGGTGCGGTTGCGCTTTTTCATGGCCTTGCCGCGCTCACGGATCTTGTAGATGCGCGTGAACAGGCGGTTGATGCCGCCGGTCTTGTCATTGGCGTCGTTGGGCGCGGCGGCGGCGGCCATCACGTTGCGGCTGAACCAGCGGTTGAACGCGGCTGCCCAGCGGTACTTGAGCGGGCGCTCGACGTCGCAGAACAGGATGATGCGGTTGTGCTCGGTGGTGTTGGCGGCATAGTGGATGTAGGTCTCGTCGAACACCACGCCCTCACCGTCGCGCCACGAGTACTTCTCGCCGTCCACGTCGATGTAGCAGCCATCGTCGTTGGGCGTGTCCAGGCCCAGGTGGTAGCGGTACGAGCCGGCGTAGGGGTCGCGGTGGCGCACCAGCTTGGCGCCCGGCGGCAGGGTGGCAAACATCGCCGCCTTGACCGTGCCGATGCCTTGCAGCAGCTCGGTGGTGCGTGGGCACAGGGTCATCGCCGAGGGGTGGCTCTCGCCGTACCACTTCAGGTAGAAGCGCTTCCAGCCGGTCTTGAAGAACGAGTTGAAGCCGACATCGTCATAGTTGTCGGACTTCTTGATCTCGCCGGCCTGCAGCAGTTGCTGGCCTTCCTTGCGAATCTCCTGCCAGTGGTCCTGCAGCACCTGCAGCTCGGGGAAGGCACTGACCGGCAGGTAAGGCTTGGCCGGGTGCTTGGAGAACAGGTACAGGAAGGCGTTGACCGGGGCCAGGAAACTGGAGTGGTCGCCCAGCTGGCGGGTCAGCTTGTGACGTACCCGACCGCGCAGGTGAACATAGGCGATCGAGAGGACGAAGATCAGTACGAGTGCAATTTTCATGGACGTTTACTTGTCGAAAAATGGCCATGCGCCATGGCGTAAGCCAGCCAGCATAAACAATCGTGGCGCGGGTTTGTACTTATTGTTACGACAAAACCGCCCGACTTAGGTGGCATGGCCTACAGCTTGCGCAAACGATTCATCCGTATGTGCGGGTATTTTCTGGCGACCCGGCGTTTACAATCGGGTGGACGTCCATCCAGCAAGGAACTCCCGATGATCCAGGATGTACGCCCCAGCGGGGCTCCCTTCAAGCGGCTGTTTTTCGCCCTGTCACTGGGCGAAGAACAGCGCCGTGGCATCAGCCAGTGGCGGCGTGGCCTGGGCTTGCGCAGCGGCAAGCCGGTGCCGAGCGAGAACTTCCATGTCACCTTGCTGTTCCTGGGCGATGTCGATGCCGCCCAGGTGCCGGCGGTGTGCGCCGTAGTGGATGCACTGCGGCTTCCTGAAGCCAAGCTGCGCCTGGTCTTGGACCAGTTGCAGGTATGGCCGCGGGCTTCGGCGTTGGTGCTGGCGCCGGCGCAGGCGCCGTTGGCCCTGCGCCAGCTGGTGTACGACTTGCAGCAGGCGCTGCTGCCGCTGGGCATCGAGCCGTCGGTGCGTGAGTACCGGCCGCACCTGACCCTGTCCCGGGATTTTCGCGAGCCATTGCCGGAGGCGGGCGAGGCGCCGGCGTTCCACCTCGTCGCCCGCCACTTCACCCTGTACGAGTCACGCAAGGGCCGCTACTGGCCTTTGGCCGAGTGGTCCCTGACGCAGTGAAAGTGACGGTCGATGCCCAGGCCGTCGAGGAAGTCCCGGTCGTGGGAAATCACCAGCAGCGCGTTGGGGTAAACCACCAGCACTTCCAGCAGGTGGGCACGCATGCGCAGGTCGAGGTTGTTGGTCGGCTCGTCGAGGATCAGTAGCTGCGGCGGCCGCGCGGCGATGCAGGCCAGGGACAGGCGCGCCTTTTCGCCGCCGGACAAGCCCGCCACCGGCGCCTGCACCGCATCGGCATGGCGGAACAGAAAGTCTGCAAGGTGGGCGCGCAACTGTTCCAGCGGCCAATCCGGCACTTGTCGCGACAGGGCTTCCTGCACATTGGCGTCGGCAGGCAGGGTGGCGTAGTGCTGGTCGATGTAGCCGATCTGCTCGGGCGCCGGCAGCAGCCAGTCGCCGCGTCGCCAGACCCGTGGATCGCCGAGGATCGCCCGCGCCAGGGTGGACTTGCCGCTGCCGTTGTTGCCGGTCAGGGCCAGGCGTTCGCCGCCGTCCAGCTGCAGGTCGATGCCGTTGAGCACCGCTGTGTCTGCGTAGCCCACACAGCCGTCACGCACCTGGATCAGCACCCGCGATGACTGGCCCGTCGCCGGCAGATGGAAGCGTGGCACGATCACCGGCTCCGGGCGCAGTTCGGCCAGCTGTTCGCCGAGCTCGCGCTGTTGCTGCAGGATCTGCGCTTGCTTGCGCCCGGCCGTGGTGTTCCCGCGGCCCAGCTTGGTCGGCGAGCGCACTGTAGCCCACTTGCTGTTCTGGATCGCCTTGGCCCCACGCTTGCGGGCGCCGGCGGCGCGGGCCTGTTCCTGCATCAGCGAGTCGTGGGCGTCGTCGCGGGCGCGGCGCACCTCGGCGATGCGCTTGTCGAGCAAGCCGCGCTGCAGGTCGCGCTCGGCCATGTAGTCGGCGTAGCTGCCGTTGAACACGTCCAGGCGCCCGTTGTGCAAGTGCCAGAGCGTGTCGCAGGTCTGGTTCATCAGCGCCACGTCGTGGGTCACCAGCACCAGGGTGCCGTGGAAATGCTCGAGCATGCGTGACAGCGAGCGGCGGTTGGCGGCGTCCAGGTGGTTGGTCGGCTCGTCCAGCAGCAGCAGGTCGGGGTCTAGGGCCAGTGCCTGGCTCAATGCCTGGTTGACACGCTGGCCGCCGCTGAGCGACGACTCGCCGCCCAGTACCTGTGCCACATGGCCGACACGCAAACCGCCGTGGCGCTCCATGTGCCCCTCGCTGGGTGCCAGGCCGCCCTGCAGCAAATGCAGCAATGACGACTTGCCGCTGCCATTGTCGCCGATGATGGCGATGCGCTGCCCCCATTCGATGCGCGCGTCGAGTTCGCTGAAGAGGTGTTTGCGGCCATGGAACAAGCCCAGGCCGTGTAGTTCGATCATTGCCATGGGATGGTGGCCCTCCTGGCCACTGTCGCGCTTGATCGGCAGCGCACATGGGCCCAGCCTGCCGTGGCAGGCGCCCAATAAAAAACCCGCCACAAGGGCGGGTTTTTTTGCAGCTATCCGAAAATTACTCCGGACGAACCTGCGCAGCCTGCATGCCCTTCTGGCCTTTTTCGGCAACGAAGGAAACAGTTTGGCCTTCTTTCAGGCTTTTGAAACCGTCGGTTTCGATAGCCTTGAAGTGTACGAACAGGTCGTCGCCGCCGCCTTGAGGAGTGATGAAGCCGAAGCCTTTTTCATCGTTGAACCACTTGACGGTGCCGGTTTGGCGATTGGACATGGGGTGAATCTCCAGAAACATGATTTTTTATCGGGGTGCAGTGTCGCCTAAGCTTCAGTGGCACCGACGACACTATAGTCTAATTCTTCGCATCTAGCGCCTATTACCTTCGCCGGATGTTGATCCAGGGCAAAAGATGCGACGGATCGCCGGAAAACCGGCCTATTTTCGGGTGCAGCTGGCCTCGACCACCTGCTGAGCCTTCTGCATCAGCTTGGCGTCTACGCCGTCCTTGCTGTCGAGGTCCTCGATCTCCTTGTCAGTGAAATTCTTTTTAATGGCTTGGGCACCACACTCGCAGTGCTTCTTGGCCATTGCCGCATCCACGCCCTTGGCGCTCGCCACATCCTGGCACTGCGTCATATAGGACGCTTCCTTGCCGGCGGGGAAATTGCCTGCGTTGGCAGCCAGGGGCAGCAGCAGGGCGCTTGCGGCGCAGGCAGCCAGAAGGGACTGAAGTCGCATAACCGGACACTCCTTGGTTAATGATCTCATCAAGAGTAGGTTGCTTCAGAAAGTCTGATAGGAAATTTTCCGCAAGAGTTCACCGCCACGGCGTAAATTCCAAATATTTCTGCCGGCCGCTCTAGCCCCGTGCTAGCATGCCTCCCTTACGCCACGCCCTGTGCGGGCGCATTTCTTTTTATACCTTCCAGTCACTCTGGTTCGTCCCTGGCAGGCCGAAAGGTCTCTGCCACTGTGAGGCAGGCTTTCCCGCGGGAAAGGCAGGGCGGATCTTGTACTGGCTCATCCCAACCCACGTGACCTTTGGTAGGGGTCACCACTAGGAGAGGAGGCGCCATGCCCGTTATTACTCTTCCCGATGGCAGTCAACGCACGTTCGACCAGCCGGTATCCGTAGCCGAAGTCGCCGCCTCGATCGGCGCAGGCCTGGCCAAGGCCACCCTGGCCGGCAAGGTCGACGGCAAGCTCGTCGATGCCTGCGACAAGATCGACCACGACGCCACCCTGCAGATCATCACCCCTAAAGATGAAGAGGGACTGGAGATCATCCGTCACTCGTGCGCGCACCTGATCGGCCACGCAGTGAAGCAGCTGTACCCGACCGCCCGCATGGTGATCGGCCCGGTGATCGACGAAGGCTTCTATTACGACATCGCCTACGAGCGTCCCTTCACCCCGGACGACCTCGCCGCCATCGAAAAGCGCATGCAGCAGCTGATCGACACGGACTACGACGTCGTCAAGAAGATGACCCCGCGCGCCGAAGTCATCGACGTGTTCACCCAGCGTGGCGAAGACTACAAGCTGCGCCTGGTCGAGGACATGCCGGATGAACAGGCCATGGGCCTGTACTACCACGAAGAATACGTCGACATGTGCCGTGGCCCGCACGTGCCGAACACTCGCTTCCTGAAAGCCTTCAAGCTGACCAAGCTGAGCGGCGCCTACTGGCGCGGCGATGCCAAGAACGAGCAGCTGCAACGCGTGTACGGCACCGCCTGGGCCGACAAGAAGCAGCTGGCCGCCTATATCCAGCGCATCGAAGAAGCCGAAAAACGCGACCACCGCAAGATCGGCAAGCAGCTCGACCTGTTCCACCTGCAGGAAGAAGCGCCGGGCATGGTGTTCTGGCACGCCAACGGCTGGACCGTGTACCAGGTGCTCGAGCAGTACATGCGCCAGGTCCAGCGTGAAAACGGCTACCAGGAAATCAAGACCCCGCAGGTTGTCGATCGCATCCTCTGGGAGCGTTCCGGCCACTGGTCCAACTACGCCGAGAACATGTTCACCACCGCGTCGGAAAACCGCGACTACGCGGTAAAGCCGATGAACTGCCCGTGCCACGTGCAGGTGTTCAACCAGGGCCTGAAGTCTTACCGCGACCTGCCGCTGCGCCTGGCCGAGTTCGGCGCCTGCCACCGCAACGAGCCGTCCGGCGCGCTGCACGGCATCATGCGCGTGCGTGGCTTCGTGCAGGACGACGCGCATATCTTCTGCACTGAAGATCAGGTGAAGAAGGAAGCCGCCGACTTCATCAAGCTGACCCTGGACGTGTACAAGGACTTCGGTTTCACCGACGTCGCCATGAAGCTGTCGACCCGTCCGGCCAAGCGCGTGGGCTCCGAGGAGCTGTGGGACCGCGCCGAAGGCGCGCTGGCCGACGCCCTGAACGAGTCGGGCCTGGAGTGGGAATACCAGCCGGGCGAGGGCGCCTTCTACGGCCCGAAAATCGAGTTCACCCTGCGCGACTGCCTGGGCCGTAACTGGCAGTGCGGTACCCTGCAGTACGACCCGAACCTGCCCGAGCGCCTGGACGCCAGCTACATCGCCGAAGACAACAGCCGCGTGCGCCCGGTGATGCTGCACCGCGCCATCCTCGGTTCGTTCGAACGCTTCATCGGCATGCTCATCGAGCACTACGCCGGCGTGTTCCCGGCCTGGCTCGCCCCGACCCAGGCCGTGATCATGAACATCACCGACAAACAGGCCGATTTCGCCCTCGAGGTGGAAAAAGCCCTGAATGGTAGCGGATTCCGTGCCAAGTCGGACTTGAGAAATGAGAAGATCGGCTTTAAAATCCGCGAGCATACGTTGCTGCGGGTCCCTTATCTTTTGGTTATAGGGGATCGCGAAGTCGAAACGCAAACCGTCGCTGTGCGCACCCGCGAAGGCGCAGACCTGGGCTCGATGCCCGTCGCGCAGTTCGCTGAGCTGCTGTCGCAAGCGGTTTCCCGGCGTGGTCGCCAAGAATCGGAGTAATGACTATTAAGCGTGAAATGAGAAACGATAAACGAACTGCACCGAAAGCCCCGATCAACGAGAATATCTCGGCACGCGAGGTTCGGTTAATTGGTGCTGACGGCGAGCAGATTGGCATCGTCTCGATTGATGAAGCGCTGCGTATCGCTGATGAAGCGAAGCTGGATCTGGTGGAAATCTCTGCAGACGCGCAACCGCCCGTCTGCAAGGTGATGGACTACGGCAAGCACCTCTTCGAGAAGAAGAAGCAGGCCAACGAAGCCAAGAAGAACCAGAAGCAGATCCAGATCAAAGAAATCAAGTTTCGTCCAGGGACGGAAGAAGGGGATTACCAGGTAAAACTACGCAACCTGGTACGTTTCCTTAGCGATGGGGACAAGGCCAAGATCTCTCTGAGATTCCGCGGCCGTGAGATGGCCCACCAGGAGCTGGGCATGGAGCTGTTGAAGCGGGTCGAAGCTGACCTCGTGGAATACGGCACCGTTGAGCAGCATCCGAAGATGGAAGGACGCCAGCTTATGATGGTCATCGCCCCCAAAAAGAAGAAGTAATCTCCCGGGCACGGCAGGCCTGATGATTATTGTGTAATTTTTATTCGAATGCGGAGTTCCAACATGCCAAAAATGAAAACCAAGAGCGGTGCTGCGAAGCGCTTCCTGAAGACGGCTTCCGGCTTCAAGCACAAGCACGCTTTCAAGAGCCACATCCTGACCAAAATGTCGACCAAGCGTAAGCGTCAACTGCGCGGTGCCAGCTTGCTGCACCCGTCTGACGTGGCAAAAGTCGAGCGCATGCTGCGCGTTCGTTAATTCTGGTTAAGATAGAGGAAGTTACTCATGGCTCGTGTTAAGCGCGGCGTTATCGCTCGTAAGCGTCACAAAAAAATTCTGAAACTGGCTAAAGGCTACTACGGTGCACGCTCGCGCGTATTCCGCGTTGCCAAGCAAGCGGTCATCAAGGCAGGCCAATACGCCTACCGCGACCGTCGCCAGAAGAAGCGTCAGTTCCGCGCACTGTGGATCGCTCGTATCAACGCCGGTGCCCGCACCAACGGTCTGTCGTACAGCCGTCTGATTGCTGGCCTGAAAAAAGCGTCGATCGAAATCGACCGTAAGGTTCTGGCTGATCTGGCAGTGAACGAAAAAGCGGCGTTTGCTGCGATTGTCGAGAAGGCTAAAGCCGTACTGGCTTAAGTACCCACGACAATCATCCGGCGGCGCCTGCGCCGTCGGGTGTAAAACGTCATCGGATAGGGGAAGAGCCTTCAAAAGCTCTTCCCCTATTTTCGTATCTGGAGTCTGTACATGGAAAACCTGGACGCGCTGGTCGCCCAAGCCCTCGAGGCCGTGGAACGCGCTGAAGACATCACTACCCTGGAACAGATCCGGGTCCAATATCTCGGCAAGAAAGGCGAGCTGACCCAGGTGATGAAGACCCTGGGCAACCTGCCAGCCGAAGAGCGCCCCAAGGTCGGCGCGCTGATCAACGACGCCAAGGAACGCGTCACCGACGTGCTCAACGCACGCAAGGCCGCCTTTGAAGAGGCCGAGCTCAACGCTCGCCTGGCCGCCGAATGCATCGACGTGACCCTGCCAGGCCGTGGCCAGACCACCGGCGGGCTGCACCCGATCACCCGTACTCTCGAGCGCATCGAGCAGTTCTTCACCCACATCGGCTACGGCATCGCCGAAGGCCCTGAGGTCGAAGACGACTACCACAACTTCGAAGCGCTCAACATCCCCGGCCACCACCCGGCCCGGGCGATGCACGACACCTTCTACTTCAACGCCAACATGCTGCTGCGCACCCACACCTCGCCGGTCCAGGTGCGCACCATGGAAAGCACCCAGCCGCCGATCCGCATCGTCTGCCCTGGCCGTGTGTACCGTTGCGACTCGGATATCACCCACTCGCCGATGTTCCACCAGGTCGAAGGCCTGCTGGTCGATCGCGGCATCAACTTCGCCGACCTCAAGGGCACCATCGAAGAGTTCCTGCGGGTGTTCTTCGAGAAAGAACTGGCCGTGCGCTTCCGCCCGTCGTTCTTCCCCTTCACCGAGCCGAGCGCCGAAGTCGACATCCAGTGCGTGATGTGTTCCGGCAAGGGCTGCCGCGTGTGCAAGCAGACCGGCTGGCTGGAAGTGATGGGCTGCGGCATGGTCCACCCGAACGTGCTGCGCATGTCCGGCATCGATCCGGAAGAGTACCAGGGCTTCGCCTTCGGCATGGGCGCCGAGCGCCTGGCCATGCTGCGCTATGGCGTCAACGATTTGCGTCTGTTCTTCGACAACGACCTGCGGTTCTTGGCTCAATTCCGCTAGGCCCAATCGACGCAACTTTCAGGAGAACAGCATGAAATTCAGTGAACAGTGGCTGCGCGGTTGGGTAAACCCGCAAGTCTCCCGTGACGAACTGGTCGCCCGCCTGTCCATGGCCGGCCTCGAAGTCGACAGCGTGACCCCCGCTGCCGGCCAGTTCAGCGGCATCGTGGTGGGCGAGATCCTCACCACCGAACAACACCCGGACGCCGACAAGCTGCGCGTGTGCCAGGTAAGCAACGGCGCGGAGACCTTCCAGGTGGTCTGCGGCGCTCCGAATGCCCGCCCAGGCATCAAGATCCCGTTCGCCATGATCGGCGCCGAACTGCCGGGCGACTTCAAGATCAAGAAGGCCAAGCTGCGCGGCGTCGAATCCTTCGGCATGCTCTGCTCGGCTGCCGAGCTGCAGATCAGCGAAGAGAACGACGGCCTGCTGGAACTGGCCGCCGACGCCCCGGTTGGCCAGGATATCCGTCAGTACCTGAACCTGGACGACGCCAGCATCGAGATCGGCCTGACCCCGAACCGCGGCGATTGCCTGTCCATCGCTGGCCTTGCCCGTGACGTCAGCGCCCTGTACGACGTGCCGGTCACCCGCCCGGTGGTACCAGCCGTGCCGGCTGCCCACGACGAAGTACGCCCGGTCGAAGTCAGCGCCCCGGCCGCCTGCCCGCGCTACCTGGGCCGCGTGATCCGCAACGTCGACCTGAGCAAGCCGACCCCGCTGTGGATGGTCGAGCGCCTGCGCCGCAGCGACGTGCGCAGCATCGACGCCGCCGTCGACATCACCAACTACGTGATGCTCGAACTCGGCCAGCCGATGCACGCCTTCGACCTCGCCGAAATCAACGGCGGTATCCGCGTACGCATGGCCGAGGAGGGCGAGAAACTCGTCCTGCTGGACGGCCAGGAAGTTGCCCTGCGCGCCGACACCCTGGTGATCGCCGACCACACCCGCGCCCTGGCCATTGCCGGCGTAATGGGTGGCGAGCACAGCGGCGTCAACACCGAGAAGACCCGCGACCTGTTCCTCGAGAGCGCCTTCTTCGAGCCGATCTCCGTCGCCGGCAAGGCCCGTTCCTACGGCCTGCACACCGACGCCTCGCACCGCTACGAGCGCGGCGTGGATTCGCAACTGGCCCGTGAAGCCATGGAGCGCGCCACCGCCCTGGTACTGGAGATCGTCGGCGGCGAAGCCGGTCCGATCGTCGAAGCCGTGAGCGAGCAGCACCTGCCGAACATCGCGCCGATCACCCTGCGCGACGAACGCATCACCCAGATGCTCGGCATGCAAATGCAAGCCGCCCAGGTCGAGCAACTGCTCAACGCTTTGGAGCTGAACACCAGCGCTAACGGGGCAGGGGAGTGGACCGTCACGGTTCCAAGCCACCGCTTCGACGTCAGCCTGGAAGTCGACCTGATCGAAGAGCTGGCCCGCCTGTACGGCTACAACAACCTGCCGGTCCGCTACCCGCAGGCTCGCCTGGCCCCGCAAGCCCGCCCGGAAACCCGTGGCGAGCTGCCGAACCTGCGCCGTCTGCTGGTTGCCCGCGGCTACCAGGAAGCCATCACCTACAGCTTCATCGACCCGAAACTGTTCGAGCTGTTCACCCCAGGTGTGGAGCCGCTGCTGCTGGCCAACCCGATTTCCAACGACATGGCCGCCATGCGCGCCTCGTTGTGGCCGGGCCTGGTCAAGGCCATGCAGCACAACCTCAACCGCCAGCAAGACCGCGTGCGCCTGTTCGAAAGCGGCCTGCGCTTCGTCGGCCAGCTCGGTGACCTCAAGCAGCAACCGATGATCGCCGGCGTCGTTACCGGTAGCCGTCTGCCGGAAGGCTGGGCCAACGGCCGCGACAGCATCGACTTCTTCGACGTCAAAGCCGACGTGGAAGCCCTGCTGGGTTGCTCCGGTGCCCTGAGCGACTTCACCTTCGCCGCCGGCAAACATCCGGCCCTGCACCCCGGCCAGACCGCCCGCATCGAGCGCGACGGCAAGGAAGTCGGCTACCTCGGCGCCATCCACCCCGAGCTGGCCAAGACCCTCGGCCTCGACCGCCCGGTGTTCGTCTTCGAGCTGGTGCTCGGCGATGTAGTTGAAGGCCGCCTGCCGAAGTTCAGCGAGCTGTCCAAGTTCCCGGAAACACGTCGTGACCTGGCTTTGATCGCAGGACGTGATGTAGCTTCTAGCTCGGTGCTTGAAGTAATTCGTGACAATGCGGGCGAATGGCTCACAGACCTCAGGCTGTTTGACGTCTACCAGGGTAAAGGCATTGATCCTGATAGAAAAAGCCTGGCGGTCGGCTTGACCTGGCAACATCCATCGCGCACTCTTAACGACGATGAGGTGAATGAAACCCTGCAAACCATCCTCACCTCGCTTGAACAAAGGTTGAACACCACGTTAAGGAAATAACGGCATGGGTGCTCTGACGAAAGCTGAGATGGCCGAAAGGCTGTACGAGGAGCTGGGGCTTAACAAGCGTGAGGCCAAGGAGCTGGTCGAGCTGTTTTTCGAAGAAATTCGGCACGCGCTTGAAGACAACGAGCAGGTCAAGTTGTCCGGTTTCGGCAACTTCGACCTTCGCGACAAACGCCAGCGGCCGGGCCGCAACCCTAAAACAGGGGAAGAGATCCCGATCACCGCGCGCCGCGTCGTCACCTTTCGTCCAGGGCAGAAGCTGAAAGCCCGGGTAGAGGCCTATGCTGGAACCAAGCCATAACGACGAGCTGCCCCCCATCCCGGGCAAACGCTACTTCACCATCGGTGAAGTCAGCGAGCTCTGTGCGGTAAAGCCACACGTGCTGCGCTACTGGGAGCAGGAATTCACGCAGCTCAACCCGGTGAAGCGCCGTGGCAACCGGCGGTATTATCAGCGCCAGGACGTGCTGATGATCCGCCAGATCCGCGCTTTGCTGTATGACCAGGGCTTTACCATTGGCGGGGCGCGACTGCGGCTCTCCAGTGATGAGGTCAAGGATGAGTCCAGCCAGTACAAACAGCTGATTCGGCAGATGATTGCGGAGTTGGAGGATGTGTTGGTGGTGCTCAAGAAGTGACCAGAGCCGACGAATGGAAAGTTTTTTGAAAAAAAGCTTCCATTAATCAAAAGGTTAGGGTACATTTCTTCTCGTTCTCAGCAACATTGAGAGCCGCCTTGTCGGGGCGTAGCGCAGCCCGGTAGCGCACTTGCATGGGGTGCAAGGGGTCGAGTGTTCGAATCACTCCGTCCCGACCATTATTGAAACGGAAAAGCCCAGTCGGAAACGACTGGGCTTTTTCGTTTTTTACTGTCTTAGCTTTTTAGCTGTCCCCAATTTTGTTCCAGCTGCTCAAATTTAATCGATAGGGTCTGTCTTTACATCAGGATTGGATCCGTATGTAATGGCATTATGATGCCTATAGCTTTGTTGCAGTTTTGAAAGCCGCGTATCCTTGAATGGAGGCAATATGGGGTTGGTGCTGGGGGACGAAAAATCCGACTTGGAGTGGGGGTGTTCATACTACGAAATTGCAGAATCTCTAGGTTACAGAGATGTAAAAATCTGCCTCGTCAATGTTCGTAGTTTAAAAGACTTTTCTGAGAAGTTAACAGGTACAGTACTTGATACTTCTTGGATGATGTCCTTGGATAGAGGTGTTCGAAGGCAGTATGACTATACCGTTAGAGAAACAGCGGCTGCCTTGGTCGAAGTTTTTGGAAAAACTAGCTCGGAAGGAACTATAGGGGCTGAATTTGGTGAGCTGATGGTATCTATAGGTTCGGCCAGGGCTCTAGAGCAGGTGTTTGAACACACGCGTTTACCAATCGCTGAGCTGTGGAAGCCGCAACTTAAACAGAATGAAGGTTTTGACTTTCATACGGTTTGCGGATCGAATTTCATAAACTTCGGTGAGGCAAAATATTCAGGGAGTTCGAATCCCCATGGGCTGGCTATTGGTCAGGCTTCGGACTTTATTAAAGTAGAGAAGCATTTTCGAGATCGTGCTCATCTTGAGAAGCTGGCTTGTCCAATTTCAATATCAAATCTAGATGATGAAAAATTTGGGGTTGTAGCGGCATTTTCGGTTAACTCCGATAATCCCATGTTGATATTCAAGAATGCGCTGGAGTCGGCAAAGGCGTTCGTGGGTGAGAATAGTGTAAGCGGATTTTACCTTGTTGGTGTCAAGGAGGACTTGTGAGTAATATAGCCGATATAAAGAACTCTCCGGATCCATATGCAGATATTTCTAATTTGCTTCGGGCTTTGCATGAAGAAGGGCCCGTGCGTTCAGAAATGCTTGAAAGTTTGGCCCTCTATAAAGAATTTCATAAGGATGTTTTTTTCGAGTTGGAGGAGTCGATAATATCGGCAATCGGGCTTTTTTATAAGGTGGGCTCTCCCAATAGTCTCTATGCTTTACTAATGTCATCTGTCGGGGCGCAGCATAAGAAAGATTTTGGTGAGCTGTTAACTCCTGTGCAGGCTAGTGTAAGGCGTGCAATTGAAGAAAAGCAATTTGTTTCAATATCTGCGCCGACATCTGCAGGGAAGTCGTATTCTATTCGCGATTTTATAGCCGAGCAGAGTGGTGATGCAGTTATTGTGGTTCCTTCGCGCGCGTTAATTGCAGAGTATATGAGTACTGTCAGAGAACGCTTTGCTGGCGATAAGTCTGTGATGGTATCTTCATTTATTGACTCGATCTTCACTAGTCGGAATTTAAGAAGAATATTTATTCTAACGCCAGAGCGAGCTCGCGAGCTGTTTTCATTGGGCCATAAGCTAAAGGTCAATGTGTTCTTTTTTGATGAGGCACAGGTATCTGAAGAAAAGGCGCGAGGTGTTGACTTTGATGTTCTTGTTAGACGGGTATCAAAAGTTTTTCCGAAAGCGAAACTAATTTTTGCGCATCCTTTTGTTGAAAATCCCGTAGCACAGTTCAAGAAGCACAGCATTCCAATGGACAAAGGATACGCTAGATCATATACGCACGGAGCAGTTGGGAAGATCAGCGTATTTAGACATGCGAACAAAAAAGATTACTATTTCTCGCCATTTGAAGATAAGGGGTATCTGCTAAATAAAGCCTGTGAGTTTGAAGGGGGCTTTGAGAAATTTGCTTTTAATGGGAAGCATTCTATTTTGATATTTGTGTCCAAGGCGTCAATTTATAATGACAAGTTTTCTATTGATTTTGATAAGTACATAGAGGGATTCCCTGATGTAGTCGATGAGGAAGCTTTAGAAATAATTAAGGCTGTGGAACACATGCTAGGGGCTGATGTAAGGGATCATCGCTCAAAACTGGTGGCGCTGCTTAAGAAAGGTGTTGTTATACATCACGGCTCCGTTCCATTGGAGGTTAGATTTTTAGTTGAGAGGTTTATACGAGGCAAGCATGCGAAAATATGTTTCGCAACTAGCACTTTAGCGCAGGGTGTCAATATGCCATTTGATATCCTCTGGTTGCAAAACATGAGGATGGTGGGCGAAGGAAGTGACAAGTCACTATCTTTCAAGAATCTTATTGGAAGGGCTGGCAGGCTTACTGGGCTCAAAAAATATGACTATGGTTATGTTTTTACGGAAAGCCCAAAGCTATATACGGAGCGTTTGAATGATACGTACTCGCTAAGCGAAGTATCTATCCTGGATAAAGAATATGAGGGTGATGATGCAGATGTAAAAGAGGTGATTGATTCGATTAGAGACGGATCGTTTGATGATGACTACAATTTGCCGGAAACTAAAGTAAAGCGTCTTTCTACCTCTCCCGTCTTAGAGGCGTGTCGAAAGGTGCTTGATATAATGTACGAGAATGGCGAAATTAGGAAGGGTTTGTCTGGAAAGGAAAGTCAGCCGTATAGGTTGGCTGTTAGAGAAAATTTAAAAATTATCTTCACTTCTTCAATAAATCGGCTTTTGTATCCTGGAGAGGAGGAGGTTTTTAAAACCGCAATAATGATTTTCTTATTGGCTGTAGGTGGTCGCTCATTTAGAGAGATTGCAGGAATTCGCTTCAGTAATATATCCAGGCGTGATTCGGGGCGACAGGGTAATGCTGATTTTGCTCAGCCAGCAAATAAACTTCCTGACTCAACTCTGACTAATAAGTTTTCGCTGTTTTACGATGTGCCTGCTCGAAATGTGAGTTATGATGCCGTTGTGTTTGATACTTATGATTATATGGATCAAGTAATATCGTTTTCTCTGTCGGATGTTTTTTTAGCGTCATTTAGGATTTATGGTCAGTTAACGAGTGATGCTCGTGCTCAAAAGATGGTTGAGTTGTTAAGGTATGGCACAAATAATGTGATGCACATGCTGCTTATGAGATATGGGTTTCCTCCAGATAGTGTGTCTGAAATTTCTGATTATGTTTCTTTTGTCAATGAAAAAGAAATAGTCTTTTCCTCAGCCATAGCTTCTGCTCCACAGCACATACAAGATATGACCGAGTGGTACCGCCCATAGTGTGCTCTTGATGGGCGGTGTTTTATTAGGTGGAGTCTTTATTTGTTTTGAGGCGATGAGAGTTCGCCCCAGAGACTCATGGTGCGTCCTTAGGTATTGGCGGCGTTATCAATCAACTTAGCCTTCAATTACATTAAGTCGCTTCTTCAACTGCTCATTAAGCGACACACCGTGCACACCCGAGTGGATTTCGCGATGGCAAGATGGGCAGATAGCACCTACGTACCGAGGGTGGTCGAGGCCACCATCGGAGAGCCGATTTACATGATGCGGTTCCAGGTATGGGGTTCCATCTTTCTTAAAAAAAGGAGCTGGCTTGTCACAGCTTTCACATAAGCCTTTGGCACGCATAAGGACATAGTGAGCTACCGTTCGGCTGCGTTGGTAAATTTTGCGGGGCGCTGATTGGTCCATTGCATTAGTTACCGGCTTACAGGCTGCCAGAGCAGCTATTCGAGCAGCAGCTAACGAATCTGCGAGTTCAACCTCTGTCTCCAACTCAGTTTCGATGTTCAGCTCTGGGCTGCCCACAGGCACCAATCTGAAAACCAGAGCAGTACGATCTTCGCCATCAACATCCGGTTGGATTCGTTCAAAGACGTCGGCGCAGCAGAACTCACCTATATAGCGATTACCTTTTCCTTTGCCGAGCGATTTGAACAGATGAAGCGCACGACCTGTCTCAGCATGCTCAGCGACAGCTCTGTTGCCACGGTTCAATGTCATAGGTCCACGCTGCCCCTCACCAGTGTAGAGAAACGCACCGTTGTCCCAGCGGTCGGCGTAGCCGTATTGCTCGCCACTATCGCCAGTAAACAAGAAAATCGCCGGGTGGGTAGCGGATGCAGCTATGCCGCTTTGTCGGCTACCCCCGAATGGTCCGTTGATTTCACTCACGCGATCGTAAATGGCCCCAGGCTCGAACTGCAGGACTGTTTCTAGACCAATGCTCTGCAGCTCAATGAGGGTAAACCCACGTTTTTCTAAATAGCGGTTTGTGAGATGTCCGCCCGGGATTTGGCTAACTGCGATGCAGGTAGCCAAGGAGACTATTTTCTTTGCTGGGTACGATGTACCCCCTACAGCGATCGCGTAGCGGTGGGCAGGGTTCGTCTCCCAACCATGCCACTCTCGTCTTCCTCTAAAGTCGCGGTCAAATTCCAGCAAAGCCTCATCAATACGTTCCTTCGATACAGCTTTGATCGCCACGTGCGCTGCCCTTTGTCGCCGATGTTTGTAGGAAATTTCCCCATCGTCGCCAAAGTGATCAAACGGTTCAAGAAAAACTGGCAAAGCGCCACTGCGATCGTAGCGTCCGCGCGCGAGTTCGTATGCGTTTCAGGTTCATATTCGTTGTGGCAGCAGGTGTGCCCAGGGTCTACGGAATCGGATTTTCCCTCTTCTCTGTAGTCCGTTTCCGAAACATACTTCTACCCCCTTACAGCCCGTTGCAGCCGCTGCATCACCCATCTAGTCTCGTCAAGTCGCTGCAAATTCAGCGACCGGTTTTGACAGACTGGGAAGATAGTAACGCGCGTGCATGGCCGTCTATGGTGGCTGTACGTGGGGCACTTCGGTGCGCCGGTTTCCTATTTTCCCGGTCTGTCAACCCGCGTACAGCTGCCACCTTTCTGTTTGACAGCAGAGAACGGTAGCTCCATTTGAAAATAGGAGCTCTACCATGCTGAAAATAGTCCCCGATCCACCTCTACACGACAAATACACCACCCACACCCTCGAAGACCCTCTGGTCCAGATCTCCGAATACCTCGTCTGCGCCCTGACCGTTAGCCAGCAGACCGTCCTGCTCCATGCCAAACCCCCAGGCCAGGTCCTGACCCTTGCCGCCATGCACGAAATCGACAGCGCCCGCACCTTGGTGGAAGTGGCGCTGAGCCGCGTGCAATCCCGGCATTGATCTGGCGAGCCTGAGCTCGCATTTGATGTTTACCGATCAGGCCCCGCGCTGTTCGCGGGGCCGCAGGAGGAATGGTATGGATAAGGAATTGCAAATCCCGCGCATCAAGAAACTCGCCACCACCGGCGTCGGGCATTTCGGCGAAGGCGCGCAGGTGAGTGTGCAAGACCCGCTGTTCCGCGTGGTGGCGGGGCATCCGCTGGACCATGCGGTGGAGCAGGCGACCGTGCTGATGTGTGCGGTGCACAAGATCAGTGATCTGGCGATGGTGGAGACTGATCATCTGCCTACGCTGCTGACGGCGGTGCATTACCTCAGTGGTATGGCCAAGGCGTTGGCCCAGGATGTGAATCATGGGTTGATGGTTGGGCGGGGGGCTGAGTAGGGGGAGGGTATCTGGCTGGGGGCTGGTTGCCTGGGCGGGCGCTATCGCGGGGCAAGCCCGCTCTCACGAGTTCGCTCCAACAAGTCCGCTGCCACGTTTCGCCGAGTCGCTATGGCGCCAGGTTCACGCCATTACAGCGCCCCTTGGTGGAAAAGTCGTTGATCTGCCGCGCCTTGTTCACCGACATCAGGATCGTGCAGCCGCCAGGATGGGCCACGTCGTCCCAGTAATTGGTGTGGACCATCACGTTACCTTGCATCTCGGCGGTGCTGCCGACCACTTCCTTTTGCACGTAGGTGGTATCGCGGTACCAGCCCAACTGCACCCCAGCGCCGTCGGGCAACGGCTCCATGCGCATGGGCGGGCCGAAGAAGTCGATGGCCTGCTTGGCGTCGCGGCCTTGCCATTGGTTGCCCGCCATCAGCTCGGGCAGGGTCGGGATGCAGCCGGCCAACGTCGGCAGCAACAGGCCAAGGATCAGCAGAGGGCGCGTGTTCATCGTGGGGTGTTCGCCAGCATGTCGTCCAGCTCCTGCACCGCCTGGCTGTTGGCCTGGACGCCGATCAACTGGATGAACATGGCCTGGATGGTGGCGACCATCTTCGCCGCCGGCATCTTGCCGATCGACAGCATCTGGTTGCGCGCACGGTTGTCGGGGGCGCAGACGAAGGCGAAGGTGCGCTGCAGCCAGTAGTCCTTTGGTGCGACCCAGTCTTTGGCGTTGGTTTTCACATCGCGCACGGCACCGTCGAAGCGACGTATCGCCCGGGCGCTGTCCAGGCGGATCTGGCGCTGTTTGCATTTGACCTGCACCTCGTAGGCGGCGAGGGTCGGGAAGGCCGGGTCTTCGAACAGCTGCATGACCTGGGCCGATTGCACCCCGCCGGGCTTTTGCAGGATGCCGGCGGCATTGGCGACGTAGACCTCGTTGTGCAAGCGTTCCCCTTTGCCGTAGATGATCCAGTAGTCGCCTGCGGCTTGTTCGGCCAGGGCCGGGGTGCTGCAGGCCAGGGCCAGGATGGCCAGCCACTGGCAGAGGGGTGGAAGTTTGTAACCCATGGCGTCCTTTCCCGGTTTTTTGTAATCCAAGGGGGACTATACGAGGCATAAGGGAGGAGGGTCGATTAGGGCACTTGTGCTAATGGCCAAAGGCCTGCGGCGTTCAGGTGCGGTGTAGAGCAAGCGCCTGTGTTGATCGAACGGCAATGGGTATGTAGTCCCGTTCTGAAACCATGCAACGGTGGGCTTGCCCTTCATTTCTCTCGAGTAATTCTGCTGTACATTCCCTTGGTCAGATCGCACATGCGGCAGTCGTCGCATGGTCCGGATGAAGGAGCAAAACATGTCCGAATCAAAGGGGAGCGTGGCTCTTTTAGCCATCAAACGCGAAGCACAGGAGGCCCAAGAAACCATTCTTGAGCTTGTGCACACGGACATTACCGATAACCCGGAACGTCTCCAGCCCATCCCTGCATCGTTGCTGAGTCGCATGGCTGATCTTCGGGCACGGGCACAAGCGAATCGCAAGCGCACCGTGCTGTTCGAAGGTTGAGAGCGTGATCGTCAGCAGACAATTTCTGCACGCGCGCCCCCGGTCCTGCCTATGGCATCCTTCGTTTCGCTTACGCCAAAGGCTACGTTGGTTGTCTTCAGACCGCCCGTTCCAGCAGTTGGGCTTCAGCGATCTGTCCGTTCTCATAACGCAGCAGTATCTGACGCTCCCCTTGATCGAACAACGACTGCTGTAGTTGCTGGGTGTCCCGCGGGCCTTGGACCAAGGCGCTGGTCAGGCCGTCCAGTTGTGCCGTGAAGCTCTGTTTCAGCGAGGCGTCGAGGCTGAACATGCGTGAGCTGGTCAGTTCCATCTGCGAGCTGTAGATGCTACGGCTCTGGTTGCCGATTTCATCCAGCTGGCCGAGGCTTTCGAGAGCCTTGGTCGCCTGGGCGCGATAGCGTTGCAGTGGCTCGGCCAGGTAGCGCAAGGCACTGCTGACCACTTGCAACTGTGCGGTTTGCAGGTAACCGCTGACCCAACCCTCCATCTTCGTCAGGCTGTCCTGCAATGCCTGGCGGGTGCTGTCCACACCGAACAGTTTGTCAGCCTGCACATCCTGGGCGCGCTTCAGTTCTTCGCTCATCTTGCGAGCGAAGTACTGGGCCAGGGAGGTGATCTGGCTATGATGATTTTCCAGAGTCTGGCGGGCAGTGCTGTCGATGCCTTCTTGCGCATAGTGATCGAGCACGCCTTGGGTGTACTCGAACATCCCGGTCAGCTTTTCCCACTGCTTTTCGTCCAGATCGTGCTGCACGGCATCCAGTTGACGCTTGATGACGTCCAGCTTTTCGTTGATGTCGTGCAGGTGCTTCTGGCCCACCGCCGAGGACACTGCGTTCCACACCGCGCCACTGAGCAGCACGTTCTGCAGGTCTTCAGGGAGCGACAGGCTGGCCTGTTCACTGATCTTGCCGCCGGTTCGCACGAAGGCCCGGACGCTACCGTCGCCGTTGGCGTTTTTTGTCAGTGTCTCGAACGGCAGGCTGCACATCACGTAGTTGCCGCTGGCCAGCTCGCCCATAGCGGCCAAGCCGGGCACATTGGCCAGCAGCGGGTTGAGCGCACTGATGTGGTCGGTTGGCAGCGGGCGGTGGGTACCTGCGGGCGGGCGTTGCACGACGTTGAGCTTGAGCAATGTGCCGCCCTGGCCGTCTTGGATCACCAGGTCGGCAGTGGTCTGGGAAGATGTGGCCACTGGCTGGGTGTCGGAGCGTGTGGCCTGGGGCGTGGCGGGCGACTCCCGGCGCAGGCGGATCCAGCCCATCTGGGCAACGAAGGGCACGGTCACGCGGTAGGCTTCAGCTACGCTGCTATGCAGGCCCACGCCAGCAGTGAAGGCGGCGCCAAAGGGGTTCAGGCGCAATCCGGTGGTCGCCGCCATGGTGAACAGTGCCGCGCTGCGCGAGGCGGAAAGGCCGATCATGCTGGCGGCCCCTTTGGGCAGCGCCTCTTCAAGTTTGAACAGCCCGGTCAGCACCTTGGTGCTGGTGGCCCGCTCGAAACGCTCGCTGGCCGGTAGCTCCCGCCAGCCGGCGCCGAACAGCGCCAGGGCGATCTGGCGTTCCTTGTCCGCCACGCTGGTTGCGCCGCTGCCGTTGAGCTTCTGGTACACGTCGTTGACGATCTCGGCGTAGGGCACCGCCGATTTCTTCAACAGGCGACGGGCCAGGTTCATTGCCGAATGCCCGCCGAACTGCTGCAGCTCATGGCCCAGCAGGTCGAGCTGCTGCTCGGTGTAGCCCGCCGCTCGCGAACTGTACTTGGCCTGTACCAGCTGCTTCTTGATGTCCGCATCCAGGCCGGCGCGGCCCCGGGAGAAGTCGGTGATGATGTCCACCAGAATGTCCACTTCTTCGGGCGTGGCGCTGATGAGGCTGGTGAACAAGTCGTCGTCGCAATCGATTCCTGAGGTTGCCATCGTGTGTCCTTACCTTTTGAACGGTGTATCGGGCAAAGGGAGCTGGTGCCCCCGTACAAAGTGGGGTGGGCTCAAGGCACCAACCAGGTGCTGGTCGGCCTGGCGTCGCGCTCAATGGCGACAGCCTGGCAGTGCTCCAGTATCGGCAGGATGTAGGTGATGACGACGGTGCCTGGACGACCATCGGGTTGGCGACGAGCAGCGTGGCAGAGCGGGCCGGCGTTGGCGGGCGTGTGACTGGAACCAATCTCCACAGCGCGTGCTTCACCGAAATGACGGTTACTGGCCAGGTAGTCCAGCGTCTGCTGGAAAGCCGCGCGGGTTAGGGTGACCGAGCTGTTGTTGGCGCCGGTTACCACTTCTACGTTGTCGTTGTTGACCGCCGCGATCCTGAAACGGGTATTGCTGGCGTTGGAGGGTGTTTGCAGCTCCGTGCCCTGCAAGCGGCTGATCAGTGCCCAAAGAGTGTTATCGACCTGGGTAATGTGCTGCATGGCGTCCTTCCTTGTTGTTCGCTGGTGGTCATCCTAGATTAGCGTGGCTTGATATCCGAATGACATCATCCTTTGGACTTACCCGTGTAACGATCCACGGCGGTCCTGCAACTGCAATTAGGGTTGCTGCAGGTGTCATACCGCGTGTCGCCTGCATCGCAGGGCAAAGCCCGCTCCCACGATGATTTCGATGGTGACGATTGCCCTTCGCGGAACGTGCCTTCGTTTCTTTAAATGTTGTAGTCCCTGGGCAACTAAATATTGCTGGGCAAAAGGTAATACCGCTCGGGGTTGTCAGGTGAGCCTTGCCTTCATGGAATCTTGATCCCCAGTGAATTGAGAGTGGGTGTATCCATCCTGCCATTCACGGTCAGTGCACTATCCATTTGGAAGGCCATTAACGCGCCACGAGTAGCCTTGCCCATGACCCCATCAATTGTGCCTTGATAGTACTGGCGAACCATAAGTGCAGTCTGTACGCGCTTGACCAGGTTGCTTTTCTGTTCGTTGGTCGCGCGGGTCTTTGACGTACCCGGGCTCGCTCCGGGAGCAGTGCCGGTCGACTGATAAAGGCTATTGCTACCTGAAGTCCTGTGCGAGGTACTTGGCGCACTGTAACTCCGTGTGCTGGTTGCGGGCGGGCTGTAGTAGCGAGGCGCGCTATAGCCACCGGACCCGCTGTAATGGGAGCTGTGGGAGCTATGGGATCGATGTGAGCTGTGCGAGCGATGTGCCGCATAAATGTTCACTGCGTCTGCGGCATTCAGCGTATCGGCAAAGACGGGGGGCTGCAGCTTGTCGTTCGGTTGCCAGTTCGCATCGGCGAGCGGTGTATGGCCTGCCTGTGCCAATGTGGTACCAGCCATAGGCAACAAGGTGATGCCACTGATCAGGATTTTCCAGCGGTCGAGCAATTTCACTGTGCACTCCTTGCATAGGCGCTAAAGGCCTCGGTCGATAGTTGTCGTACGCCGCGGCTCTGCCAGCGGTCAGTGTGGGATTTGAAGAACCCTGAGCAATGTTTGACGGCAGCGCATTGCTGACAGGTATCGATGAACAGGTTTTTCCAGTCGGAGATGCTCTGGCGGGCGAATCGTGAGAGGTGGGGTGGGATCACACACAGGGGCAGGTTGTAGATCGAAACCGGCATCCCGCGGTTGAAGAGGAAATATGCGGTTTGGCTCAATGCCTCTTGATAATCCAGCGGGTCAATCCACAACTCCTCGTAGTGCTTTCTGGCCAGACCAGTGCTTTCGATACCCATCAACGCAACGTGCCGCACGAATGGGAGGTTCCTGAACACGTAATGGGCTAGTTCAGGCAAGCGTGGTGTGGTCAGGCGACTGAGCACCACACGTATTTCAATGATCTGGTTAGCGCGTGCGAGGTTGTAGAGACCTTGCACGGTTTCGCTGAAGGCGCCCGGGGACTGAACTACATGGTCATGGTCGACTGCGTTGTCGGCATACAGCGGGATGCCCCAACTCAACTGTGGGTGGCCTAGGGCCGCGAGGGCTGCGATCCAGCTCGGATCTTTGAACAGCCGTCCATTGCTCAGCACATGTATGGACTTCTGCGGCAAAACGGTTTTGCACTTGGCCAGAATCTCAAGCAGGCCATCACGATAAAGTGTGGGCTCTCCGCCGCTGATCCCCAGGTTTTCCTCGCCTGCATCCATCAGGTCGATCAGTCGAAGGTTTTCCTCGATATGCCAACGGTCATCAATATCTTTAGGCGGTTGTGAGCACATCAGGCAGAGGCTGTTGCAACGATCCGTCATGAACAGCAGGTTACTGTCTGATCCGCGTCGATAGAGCACTCTTACCAATGCATTGCCAGGGGTAATGGCAATGACATCGCCAGGTTGAACGACATCCGGATCTTTGGGGGAATGCAGGTGCAGCCTGCCGTTGTCGAAGGGGCTAGCGAGTGACTCTGGGGTCAGGAAGCCGCCCACTGGCAATGAAACCAGATGTGGATTTCGCTCAAGATCTTTGTTGGGTAGCCAGAGCAGCAAATCATTGAATTGCGCGGCACCGGCGCAAACTGCGACACCTTGCTCAATGAACTCATCCAAGGTGATGACCTTGAGCAGCTTTGGTTCATTCAGGTGTTGAATTTCGAAGTGGGTATCTTTGCGCAACATCGTCCTTAGCCCCTGTAGCCTGGGAAGGAAGCATCGCTATATGAGCGCCTGTTCAACCAGGACAGCAGTACCCTTTGAACGTTGTCATCTCCGTCGCGAAGCAAGGCGAACAAGTGCTTTAACAGCCCCATGTTCTTCTTGCAGAAACTGCTGAACAACCGATGTCCGATCGGATCACCTTGGCGGGCATAATGTTCGACCGGGTCTGCCCCGCAGTAGGGAACCAATGCGCAATCCGAACAGCCCGGCAATGCCTCCGCGACGCCACTGGCAAGCAGCGCCTCCATAACGGGTGAGGCCAAAAGTTCTGACAAGGGTTGCTGGACTGTGCCCAACCTTAAACCGTCCTCGCCCATCTCCAGCAGCATCCGAGCCTCGTCCGACGGGTAGACGTAACCGTCATAGTTGTAGACCAGCGCCGCTGTACCCGCGCCGGCGGGTGAGCGCAGGTCGACATAGCCAGATGAGAAGGGTGTCAGGATGTTCTTCAGCAGCAAGCTGGTGTAGCTCTCCGACAGGTAGGACCCTTGCTGGTTGATCTTCAGCAGATAGGTCAGAGCCTTGGTGTAGAAGGTCAGGTACTGCTCAATCGGATAGTCAAGGCGATGTGCACTCTTGGAGGCAAACCCGTAAGGGCTGAGCGGTCGAAGTGAAATGCTGGAAAAGCCCTGCTTTACATACTCGTCGACGATAGCTTCAGGCTGTTCGAGGCTTCGAGAGGTCAACGTTGTCAGCGCGGAGACTGCGTCGTGTCCAAGATGCTCGCGGACCCGTTTGATGCCTTCCACGGTGCGCTCGTAAGAGTCCCGTGAAGGCGTCGGGCGGTTGGCATTGTGCAAGGGCGCCGGTCCATCGAGGGAAGTCGAGAACTGGATGCTGTGCTGTTTTGCGAAGTCGAGTATTTCGTCCGTCAGGTGGTGCAGCGTTGTGGTTATGACGAACTGAATATCCCGTTGCTCGACCAGGTTTCGTACAGCTACCCATTCGACAATCTGGCGTACACGTTCGAAGGCCAGAAGTGGCTCGCCGCCCTGGAACTCTACCGTCAGGGCGGGAGCGTTCGATTCGAACAAGCGATCAACGGCAGCGAGTGCATCCGCTTCCGATAAGTCATGGCCCGAGCCACCCAGCGGTGCGCGCGAAACTTGGCAGTACTGGCAGGTGTGGTTGCAGCGTAGCGTTACAACGAACAAGTGCAGGGCTGGCCCCTGGAAAAGAAAGTCCTTGCGGCTGCGATATTGCGCCGCCATTTCGGGAAAAGGATCGTGGCGTGTCGGTTCGTAGATGAAATGGCGAGCTAGCAGGTCCTTGTAAAAAGATGTGCCTGCTTCTATGTCGAAGTAACTGAGGGCCCTTAACTGCGCGTCGTTCACGTACAGATACTCGCCTGTATCGGAGGTGAGCAAAATGTCGCGGTCATTTGCGGTGTTCAGGCGCATGAAGCGGAAGGGCAGCAGACGGTAGCCGTTAGCGTCGGTCGCAATCAGTGTCACCGCGAAACCCCGCATCCAGCAAGCGCTGCTCGAGCCAGCACCTCACGCAACCCAGCTGTCTCACGGTTGATGTGATCACGTAGGGCAAAGTCATTTAAATGCTGGAGGATCAGCAAATGCGCCTGCTCCTGAGGCAGCATGACTTTCGCTTTAGCAGGGAAGGCAGTGAGGCTGATCTGGTCAGCTTCAATGCCGATCTGAATCGCGACTGTGTCAGCCAAGGCGTAGGCGGTTCGTTGCACCACGCTGAGGGAATAAGCTGCGCTGTCGAGTTTCAGAATGACTGGCCATGTCATTGGAACCGGTCCTTCAAATCCATTGGGAATGTATGGATTTTGCCGGCTAACGAGGCATAGTGCCATCATATTTTTTTACATTTGCATACATTCAGTCAGGATTTTGATAGGCGGTATGGGAAAAATGATGAGAGTGGGAAGCGTTGTATGAAAGCTTCCCAGGCTATGGATGATCCTCAGAATGTCGGTGGTAATTCATGCTCAAAGGGCAGGTTCGGGCCTGTTCGGGAGCAGGTGATCGCTGCGGCACGGATTGCGTAGGCGAGGATTGCATCGATGGTTTTATGGGGGAGCATCGCTATCGCGGCCGGGTTGTCTGCTCCTAGGCGAGCCAGGTAGGCGAGCACGGCGGCTTGGAAGGTGTCACCGGCGCCTACGGTGTCGCTAACCGGCAACGAAGTATCCGCCGGCCGCTGCCATGACCCATGCGCGCAATGCACGCTGGCACCGTGAGCCCCATGAGTGATGAACACCAGCCGGCACCGCTCGTTCAACCAGCCTCGGGCCACGTTACGCGCCTCCCGACCTGGATAGAGGATGCCGATGTCTTCCTCACTGGCCTTGATCACATGCGCATGCCCAGCAAACGCCTCCACCTGCCGCCGCCACAGCGCCACATCCGGCTGCGGATTGAGCCGCACATTCGGATCAAGGCTGATCAAGCGCCGGTCCCGCTCGCGCTTCACCAGCTCCATCAGCGTATCGGCCACGGGCTGCACCACCAGGGTGTACGAGCCTACATGCAACCCCCGCACACGCTCATCCAGCACCGGCAAATGCTCCAGCATCACCTGCCGATCCGCACACCCTTCACCGCGAAACTGATACTGCGCCGAGCCATTGGCATCCAGCCCGACCATGGCCAGGGTGGTCGGCGCAGCGCTGGTCACCACGTAGCGGCAGTCCACCCGTTCCTCTTCCAGCACCCGGCGCAGCCGGGCACCGAGGTAGTCGCTGGACAACCCGCCGAACAACGCCGATTCCACGCCCAGCCGGCGCAGGCCGACAGCGACGTTGAACGGCGACCCGCCGGCAATCGCGGTAAACCCTAGCTCGCTGCTGCGTCTGCTGTTTTCCAGGCTGAACACATCGAACAGGGCCTCGCCACACACCAGATACATGCAGTTCTCCAGAACGATTGATAAGGGCAGGATACCTGTGCTCAGTGCGCAGGCAGTTGATCCCGGTAGCGTTGATAGGCGACCTCGTACTCGGCCTGTTGCGCCGGGCGGGGCAGGGTTCGGGTGCTTTCGTCGAGGGCGACGCAGCGTTTGCACAGGGTTTCGAGGCTGTCGCCCTGGCCCAGCTGGCGGCCGAGGCTCCAGGCGGCCTGGATCGCGGCGCCCAGGGCGGCGGCTTCGGTCTGTTGGGGGCATACCACCGGCAGGCCGAGCAGGTCGGCCAGTATCTGGCGACAAAGCGGGCTTTTCGCCGCGCCGCCGACCAGGCGGATTTCGCTGCCTTGCAGGCCGCTGGCAAGCAGCAGGTCGAGGCCGTAGCGCAGGCTGAAGCAGGTGCCTTCGAGCACGGCGCGGCAGAGGTTGGCGCGGGTCAGGTTGGCGCTGGTCATGCCGTGTAGGCTGGCCGTGGCTTCGGGTAATGCGGGCACGCGTTCGCCGTCGAAGAAGGGCAGCATCAGTAGGCCGTCGGCGCCGATCGGGGCTTGGGTGGCGAGCTCAGTGAACCGGTCGAGGTCGAGTTCCAGCAGGTCGCGCACCAGGGCGCAGGCGCTGGTGAGGTTCATGGTGCAGATCAATGGCAGCCAGCCGCCGCTGGAGGCGCAGAAGGTCGCCACTTCGCCCTGGGCGCTGACGTGGGGCTGGTCGGCGTGGGCGGCCAGGGTGCCGGAGGTGCCGAGGCTCAGGGTGATCATGCCGGGGGCGATATTGCCGGTGCCGATGGCGCCGAGCATGTTGTCGCCGCCGCCAGTGGCTACCCAGGTCTGTGGGCTCAGGCCGAGGGCAGTGGCGGCCTGTGCGCGCAGGGTGCCGATGCAATCGCCGGATTCGACCAGCTCAGGCAGCGCAGCCAAAAGACGCTCGCCCGGCTCGATGTGCTGAAGGACATCAGTCGCCCAGGCGCGGCGGCGCACATCGTAGTAGCCGGTGCCGGAGGTGTCGCCGGGCTCAGTGCAGACGCGACCAGTCAGCCAGTAATTCAGGTAGTCGTGGGGCAGCAGGATATGGGCGAGGCGGGCGAACAGTTCGGGATGTTGGTGCTGGGTCCACAGCAGCTTGGACAGGGTATAGCCTGGCGCGATCACCAGCCCGAGGCGTTCGAGCGAGCCCTGGGCGCCGCCGAGTGCATCGAGCAACTCCGCGTTCTCAGGCGCGCTTTCGGTGTCGCACCAGAGCTTGGCCGGCCGCAGCACCTGGCCTTGGGCGTCGAGCAGCACCAGGCCGTGTTGCTGGCCGGACACCGCCAGTGCGCGAATGGCCTGGCCATCCACACCGGCATCGCGCAACGCAGCGGACACCGCCGTGCGCAGGGCTTGCAGCCAGTCGGCCGGATCCTGCTCGCGCCGGCCATCGCGACCTTGGGGCGGCGCATGGGCGGCACTGCCCAGGCCCAGCACCTGGCCGCTGCCGGCGTCCAGCACCAGGGCCTTGGTGCCCTGGGTGCCGCAGTCGATGCCGAGGAACAGTCCGTCCATTTCGAAAGCCTCCGTCTCAGTCGCCGAGGACCTGGCGCAGGGTTTCACTCACGCCGACTTCGCGCAAGCTGTCGTACAGGCGCTCGAAGGCGCTGACGAAGGCTTTGGATGCGGGGATCGCCGTGCCGAAGATCGCCTCGTCGCCGAGCACCCGGGCAGCCAGGCCGTCGCGCTGCGCCACCCGGGCCTGGCAATCGGCGGCGCGGGGGTCGGGGATGCTGTAGCGGTTGCCGTGCTCGTCTTCGCCGCGCAGGTACAGGGCCCAGGCGGCCACCACCAGGGCCACGCGCTCCAGGGGCTTGCCGTCGGCGATCAGGCGGTTGGCGGTGGGCACGATGAACTTGGGGAATTTCGACGAGCCGTCGGAGCACACGCGCTCCAGCTGGTCGGCGATGGCGCGGTTGGCGAAGCGCTCGGTGAGGCTGTGCTTGTAGCGCGTCAGGTCGATGCCCGGTACCGGGGCCAGTTGCGGGGTGACGTCCTGGTCCATGAAGGTGCGCATGTAGCGCTGCAGCAGCGGGTCGGCGAGGGTTTCGTGGACGAAGCGGTAGCCTTGCAGAAAGCCCAGGTAGGTGAGGGCCAGGTGGCTGCCGTTGAGCAGCTTGATCTTCATTTCTTCATAGGGCGTGACGTCGTCGGTGAACTGCACGCCGACCTGTTCCCAGGCCGGGCGGCCGGCGACGAACCTGTCTTCCACCACCCATTGCAAAAACGGCTCGCACACCACCGGCCAGGCATCGTCGACGCCGTGGCGCTCGAGCAGCTGCTGGCGGTGGGTGGGGCTGGTCATCGGGGTGATGCGGTCGACCATGGCATTGGGGAAGCTGACGTGGCCGTCGATCCAGCGGGCCAGGTCGTGGTTCTGCAGGTGGGCGAAGGCCAGCAGGGCCTTGCGGGCGACGTCGCCGTTGTGCGGGAGATTGTCGCAGGACATCACCGTGAACGGCCCACTGCCGGCCTCGCGGCGGCGGCGCAGGGCTTCGCAGAGGAAGCCGAACACGCTCTGCGGGGCTTGCGGGTTGGCCAGGTCGTGCTGGATCTGCGGCAGGTCGGCGCGGAATTCGCCGGTGCTGTCGTCGATGCAGTAGCCGCCTTCGGTGATGGTCAGTGAGACGATGCGGATGGCGGGTTCGGCGAGCTTGGCCAGCAGCGCTTCGGCGCCGTCCTCGGCCAGCAGCATGCCGTTGATCGCGGCTATCACGCGGACCTGGGTGTCGGGTTGGTCACCCAGTTCAAACAGGGTGTAGAGGTGGTCTTGCGCGGCCAGGGCATCGCGCATGGCGCGGTCTTCGCGGCGCAGGCCGGCGCCGCAGATGGCCCAGTCGAGGCCTTCGCCCAGGTTCATCAGGGCGTCGGTGTAGGCGGCCTGGTGGGCGCGGTGGAAGCCGCCGACGCCGATGTGCACGATGCCCTGGCGCAATTGGCTTGGGTCGTAGCTGGGGCGGGCGACCGCCAGGCGGGGGAGGTTGTGTTGGTTGAGTTTCATCCTGAAGGTCCTTAGGCCGCCTGCTGCAGGCGCTTGTCGAGGGCTTGGCCGTTGCTGTCGAACAGGTGGCAGTGGGTGGGGTCGAAGGTCAGCTCCAGGGCCTCGCCGAAGGTCGGCGCGAAGTCGCCGCGCACGCGCACGGTGAGCATCTCGCCGGACGCGGCGCGCACATGGCAGTAGCTGTCGCTGCCGAGCCGCTCGCTGACATCGGCCGTCACCTGCAGCGACCCCGGCGCGCCCTGGCACACCGGGCTGATGCTCAGGTGCTCGGGCCTGATCCCCAGGGTCACCTGGCTGCGGGTATGCAGCTCGCCCGCGCACAGCGGCAGGGCGATGCGCGCACCACATTCGAGGGCGACCTCGCACTGGTTGCCCTGGTTACGGCTCAGGTGCCCACGCAGGAAGCCCATCTTCGGCGTGCCGAGAAACCCTGCGACAAACAGGTTGGCCGGATGGTGGTACAGCTCCAGCGGCGAGCCCACTTGCTCGACGCGCCCGCCGTTGAGTACCACCACCTTGTCGGCCAGGGTCATGGCCTCGACCTGGTCGTGGGTCACGTAGATCATCGTCGCGGCCAGCTCCTGGTGCAGCCGCGCCAGCTCCAGGCGCATCTGCACGCGCAGGGCGGCGTCGAGGTTGGACAGCGGTTCGTCGAACAGGAAGATCTTCGGGTTGCGCACAATGGCGCGGCCGATCGCCACCCGCTGGCGCTGGCCGCCGGAGAGCTGGCGCGGCTTGCGTTCGAGCAGCGGTTGCAGCTCAAGGATGCGCGCGGCGTTGTCGACCTTGGCGGTGACCTCGTGCTTGGCGACGCCGGCCAGGTCCAGGGCAAACGACAGGTTCTTGCGCACGGTCATGTGCGGGTACAGGGCGTAGGTCTGGAACACCATGGCCAGGTCGCGCTTGGCCGGGGCGGTGTCGGTGATGTCGGCGCCGTCGAGGGTGATGCTGCCGCTGCTGACCACCTCGAGGCCGGCGATCAGGCGCAGCAGGGTGGACTTGCCGCAGCCGGAGGGGCCGACGAACACCACGAACTCGCGGTCGC
Organism: Pseudomonas sp. On1; assembly: GCF_033783325.1. Taxonomy (NCBI): domain Bacteria; kingdom Pseudomonadati; phylum Pseudomonadota; class Gammaproteobacteria; order Pseudomonadales; family Pseudomonadaceae; genus Pseudomonas; species Pseudomonas sp. On1. Next base: position 48,208 of record NZ_JAWPOA010000003.1, read on the forward strand.
GCACGTCCAGGTCGATGCCCTTGATGATGGCGTGGCCATCGAAGCCTTTGTGCAGGTTGCGGATTTTCAGGTCAGCCATGGTGGGTGTCCTTGTCAGAGGCGAGAACAGAATTGGCGTGGGAATGGCGGGAAATCATTTCACGGCACCGAAGGAGAGCCCGCGCACCAGCTGCTTCTGGCTGATCCAGCCAAAGATCAGGATCGGCGCGCAGGCCAGGGTCGAGACGGCCGAGAGCTTGGCCCAGAACAACCCTTCGGGGCTGGAGTAGGAGGCCACCAGCGCGGTGAGCGGGGCGGCGGCGGACGAGGTCAGGTTCAGCGACCAGAACGCCTCGTTCCAGCACAGGATCAACGACAGCAGCAGGGTCGAGGCCAGCCCGCCGCGGGCGATCGGCAGCAGCACGCGGACGATCTCCTGCCAGGTGCCGGCGCCATCCAGGCGTGCCGCTTCGAGGATGTCCACGGGGATATCCTTGAAGTAGGTGTACACCATCCACACCACGATCGGCAGGTTGATCAGGGTGTAGACGATGACCAGCGCCAGGCGCGAATCGAGCAGGCCGAACTGCTTGGCCAGCAGGTAGATCGGCATCAAGACGCCCACCGGCGGCAACATCTTGGTCGACAGCATCCACAGCAGCGTGCGCTTGGTGTGGCGGGTTTCGAAGAAGGCCATCGAGTAGGCGGCCGGCACGGCGATAAGCATGCACAGCAGGGTCGCCGAGAACGAGATCAGTACCGAGTTCCAGGCGTAGGCGAAGTAGTCGCTGCGCTCGTTGATGTGCAGGTAGTTCTCCAGCGTCGGCGCGAAGATGAACTGCGGCGGCGTGGCGAAGGCGTCCAGCTCGGTCTTGAAGCTGGTCAGCAGCATCCAGAAAATCGGGAAGAAGATCACCAGGGCGATGGCCCAGCACAGCAGGCCGAGCAGGGCATTTTTCAGGGTGCGGGTTTGCTTGAGTGTCAGCATGGCGGGCTCCTCAGCTGCGCGCGGTGAGGTTCTTGCCGATCATGCGGACCAGCACGATGGCGGCGATATTGGCGATCAGCACGGCGATCAGGCCACCGGCCGAGGCCATGCCGACGTCGAACTGCAGCAGCGCCTGGTTGTAGATCAGGTAGGCGAGGTTGGTGGACTCGTATCCGGGGCCGCCGCTGGTGGTGGTGAAGATCTCGGCGAATACCGACAGCAGGAAGATGGTCTCGATCATCACCACCACGGCGATGGGCCGCGCCAGGTGCGGCAGGGTCAGGTGCCAGAAGATCGCCAAGGGGCCTGCGCCATCCAGGCGCGCGGCTTCCTTCTGTTCCAGATCCTGCGACTGCATGGCGGTCATCAGGATCAGGATGGCGAACGGTAGCCACTGCCAGGAGACGATCAGGATGATCGACAGCAGCGGGTAGTGCGCCAGCCAGTCCACCGGTTGCGCGCCGAACAGGCGCCACACGGCGGCGAGGATGCCCGACACCGGGTGGAAGATCAGGTTCTTCCACAGCAGCGCGCTGACCGTGGGCATGATGAAGAACGGCGAGATCAGCAGCACCCGCACCACGCCGCGGCCCCAGAACTCGCCGGCCTCCAGCAGCGCGGCGATCAGCACGCCGAGCACCACGCTGATCGCCAGCACGCTGCCGACCAAGGTCAGGGTATTCAGGGCGCCGGGCATGAAGCCGGCGTCGGTGACGAAGAAGGCGAAGTTCTCCAGGCCCACGAACTGGTTTTCGCCGGGGTACAGCAGGTTGTAGCGGATCAGCGAGAAATACAGGGTCATGCCCAGGGGCACGATCATCCACAACAGCAGCAGCGCCACCGAAGGGCTGACCAGGAACCAGCCGGGGCCGACGCGGCGTTTGCCGGGGCGTGCGGTGGCGAGGCTCGGGGTGTCGAGGGCCGATGTGTTCATGGCGACTCCGTGTGCAGCAAAAAGGGGCGGTCACCGCGCCGGGGTTCGGCGCGGTCGGGGGGCGTTGCGGGTTACTTGGGGTAACCGGCGCGCTTCATCTCGCGTTCGGTGGATTGCTGGGCCGAGGCCAGCACCTGGTCCACTTTCATCTGCCCGGTCAGCGCGGCGGCGAACAGCTTGCCGACCTGGGTGCCGATGGCCTGGAACTCGGGGATGGTCACCAGCTGGATGCCCACGTAGGGCACGGGCTTGAGGGTGGGGTGGTTGGGGTCGACGCGCTTGAGTGATTCGAGGGTGACCTTGGCGAATGGCGCGGCGGCCAGGTACGCGTCGTTGTAGGTCGAGGCGCGGGTGCCGGGCGGCACGTTGGCCACGCCTTCTTTCTCGGCCACCAGCTTGCCGTAGGCCTCGGAGGTGGCCCAGGTGGCGAACGTCCTGGCGGCGTCCTTGGATTTGGAACTGGTGGGGATCGCCAGTGCCCAGGAGTACAGCCAGGTGGCGCCCTTGTCGGTGACCTCCTTGGGCGCGAAGGTGAAGCCGACCTGGTCGGCGACCTTGCTCTGAGTCTTGTCGGTGACGAACGAGCCGGCGACGCTGGCATCGACCCACATCGCGCACTTGCCGCTGTTGAACAGCGCGAGGTTTTCGTTGAAGCCGTTGCTGGAGGCGCCGGGCGGGCCGTATTGCTTGAGGGTGTTCACATAGAAGTTCAGCGCGTTCTTCCACTCGCTGCCGCTGAACTCGGGTTGCCATTGCTCATCGAACCAGCGCGCGCCGAAGGCATTGGCCACGGTGCCGATCAGCGCCATGTTCTCGCCCCAACCGGCCTTGCCGCGCAGGCAGATGCCGTACTGGCCCTGATCGGGGTGGTTGAGCTTGGCGGCGAACTCGCCGAGCTGGGTCCAGGTGGGTTGCTCGGGCATGCTCAGCCCGGCTTGCTCGAACAGGTCCTTGCGGTAGTAGGTGATCGAGGCTTCGGCATAGAAGGGCAGGGCGTACAGCGTGCCGTTGGCCGACAGGCCGTTGCGCACCGAGGGGAACACGTCGTCGAGGTTGTAGTCGGCGGGCAGGTCAGTCATCGGCGCCAGCCAGCCCTTGGCACCCCACAGCGCGGCTTCGTACATGCCGATGGTCAGCACGTCGAACTGGCCGCCCTGGGTGGCGATATCGGTGGTCAGGCGCTGGCGCAGCACGTTCTCTTCAAGCACCACCCACTTGAGCTGGATGTCCGGGTGCTGCTGCTCGAACACCTTGGCCAGGCGCTGCATGCGGATCATGTCATTGTTGTTGACCGTGGCGATGGTCAGGGTGTCGGCGGCCTGGGCATGCAGCGGCAGGCTGAGGCAGGCGGCGGCCAGGCAGGCCTTGATCGAGTCGTTCATCAGTGAACTCCCTTATTGTTTTTGTATCGCTCGGCGCTGATTACACCCGTGCACGGCGACGCCGACAAAGCCTCGCCTGCACCTTGGCTGATACTTTTTTGCAGTGCTTGAACAGGGGCCGCTGCGCGCCCCATCGCCGACAAGCCGGCTCCCACGGGGATGGCGCTGGCTTGAAGGCGCTGCGGTCGGGGTAGGAGCCGGCTTGCCGGCGATGGGCTGCAAAGCAGCCTCAAGGCTCAGGCGCGGTTCTGCTCGGTCAGGCGCTGGGTCACCAGGCTGCGGTAGTCCGAAGGGGTCATGCCCTTGAGTTGCAGAAAGCGTCGGTTGAAGTTCGACAGGTTGCTGAAGCCCGATTCGAAGCACACCTCGGTCACCGGCAGTTCGCCCTTGGCCAGCAGCTCGCACGACTTGCTCACCCGCAGCCGGTTGACGAACTCGACGAAGCCGCGCCCGGCGGCCTGCTTGAAGAACCGCGAGAAGTAGGTCGGCGTCATGCCCAGGTGCTCGGCCACCTCGTTCTGGCTCAGGTCTTGGGCGTAGTGCTGGAAGATGTAGTCCACCGCCCGGTTGATACGCTCGACATTGTGTTCGTCTGCCAGTTGCGAAGAGGTGACGGTGGACAGCAGTTGGTAGTCATCGCAGGCGGCGAGCTGTTCCATGAGGATAAAAAAGTATCCCAGGCGGGTCATGCCGCGGCTGTCGGCGATACGTTGCAGCAGCTGGCGGCTCTCGTTTATCAGTGCCGGGTCGCGGAACTCGATGCCATAGCGTGCCCGGGCCAGCAGCGGAGCCAGCTGGGTGAGCTCGGCGAACACCTGGCTGCCGTCCTCGAGTACCTCGTCAGTGAAGTTGACCAGCATGTCGCGCTTGCCCACCACTTCGTCGGGGCCGACCTGGCTGATCCAGTTGTGCGGCAGGTTGGGGCCGGTGAGGAACAGGGTGTCGGGAGCGAAGTTGCCGATGTAGTCGCCGATGAACACCTTGCCGGCGCTGGCGACGATCAGGTGCAGCTCGTATTCCTTGTGGAAATGCCAGCGCACCAGCGGGCTGGGGAAGCCATGCTGGCGGTAGATCAGCGAGGCGCCTTCATGGTCGTCCATCAGTTCGTAGGACGGGTCAGTGACTTTGCTTGTTCTGGGCATGGCAGTGGCTGGGCCTGGCGGGGCGAGGTGACATCCTAGCCTGAAGTGGCGGAGCAGGGCAGAGCAGAAAGCTGTAGGCGTATGCGCTGCGACCGTCCCATGCGGGTGCTTGTTCAAGGCGGATTTTGTAGGTCCTACAGCCATTCTTCCGCTGTTCGTGTAGTCCATTTCCTAAAGGTAGCTTTTCCACCTGCCGGGCCGTTGTAGCGAGTGGGTAGGCCCTTTAGTCTCGCCCTGCTCGTCGTGTTTCGCCGTTCGGGGTTGGCCGGGCCTTTGGGCAGAACACCGTGCAAGGATCGTGCGGTTTGGCCCGTTGGCGCCAGACGATGAAACGCGGCGGGCTCTTTCATTTTTTCGGGGGTGGGGTCATGGACAAGGACGAACAAGCAAAGGGCAAAGACGTACTGAACATCGTTAGCCTGGTTGGCCGTACCCGGCGTCGGTCGGTACGCGACTGGGTGCAGGCTGTACCGGGGTTGCCGACGGCCGAGGTGTTGCAGGAAACGTCGATCATTCTGGGCTGCATCACCGCGCTCACGCAGCAGGCGTTGAGCAAGCCGAAAGAGGCGCAGACGCTTATGCGGGCAACGTATTACCTCAGCGGGATCGCCAAGGCGATGATTGATGGGCAGCTGCCGGTGAGCGAGGGGAAGGGCGACAGTTGAGCCGCGCTGTCAGCGCAATAGCCGCTTTCGAGCAGTCGAAAGCGGCTAACTGTTTGGCGGCAGGTGTGGCGATCAACCGTGCAATCAACTCAGCCCGGCTAACCGTTTGATCTGCTCGGCAAAGTCTTTCTCGGCAATCTTCACCTCCACCAGTACTGGCCGCTGCACAACCATCAGCAGCTGCGGCAGCAAGCGTTCCAGCTCGTCCACCGTTTCCACCCGATACCCCAGCGCGCCATAGCCGCAGGCCAGCGCTGTATAGTCCAGCGCGGGCAAGGTGTCGAACGGCGCGAATTCACCTTCTGGCGTGAACGCATCAGGGTCGACGAAGGCCTGCTCGATCGCATACACCTGGTTGCTCATCACGAACACCACCGCATTGACCTTATTGCGCGCCAGTGCTGCCAGCGACTGGCTGACCATCATGAACCCGCCATCGCCGGCCACTACCACCGGGCGCCGGCCGCTGCCCAGCGCCACGCCAAGGGCGCAGCCGGTCTCGTGGCCGAGCGAGCCCCAGATGGCATCGGAGATGAAACTGCCGCGGGGCATGCCGTTGATGTTGCTGGCCACATACAGCGACGAGCTTTCACCGAGGATCAGCGTGCTGGTCTGCCAGAGGCGATGCTCGTGGGCGAAGTTCACCAGGCTGTCGAAAAAGCTCGCATAACTCAGCGCGCTGGGCACCGCGCCGCTGCCCAGCAGCGGGCGCGAGGCGGCCAGGGCGGTGCCAGGGCGGGGGAACTGGGTATCCACCTTCAGGGCCTTGAGCAGGGCCTCGACATAGTCGGGCAGGCGCACGTTGGGGTAGTAGTCGGCGCCGGCGCGGGCCAGTTCGCAGTTGACCTGGACGATTTCGCCATAGCGGGCCTTGAGCAGGTCCAGGTAGTCGTCGGTGAAGATCACGCCAATGGCCAGGATGCAGTCGCAGGCATCCACCCGGGCCGAGGTTTCCGGGCGGGAGGCGGGGCCGGCATAGGTGCCGATGAATGGCGCCTGGCTTTCGTCGAGCACGGTCTTGGCGTCGAGGGTGGTGGAGAAGGGCAGGCCGCAACTGTCGATCAGGCGTTGCACGGCGTCCTGCAAACCGTAGCGAATGATCTCCACCCCCAGCAGCACCAGCGGCTGGCGCGCCGTGGCCAGGCGTTGCACGCTGGCCTCGACCAGGCTTTGCAAAGCCTGGGGGTTGGACGGGCGCGGGGCGGGGGTCAATTGGCCGTGGGGGCGACTGACCTCGGCGCCCCAGATGTCCTGATAGGCCTCCAGGTAGATGGGCTGGCGGTGGGTGAGCGCCGCGATCAGCGCGTTGTCGATCTGCCACGGCGCGCGGTGCGGATCGGACAGTATCTCGCAGGCCACGGTCACCTGCTCCAGCACGTTGCGGTCGGCCTCGAAGTTGCCGGTGGAGTGGTGGAACAACACGTTCTGGGCATTGGCCTTGAGGCGGTCGCTGGTGGAGGGGCTGGCGGAGATCACCACCACCGGGTTGCGCTCCACGTAGGCCCCGGCGATGGCGTTAACTGCGCTGAAAGTGCCCACCCCGTACTGCAGCGACACCGCGCCCAGTCCGTGCACCCGGGCGTAGCCGTCAGCGCTGTAGGCGGCGCCCATCTCGTAGATTTCGCCCACGGCATCGATGCCGTCGAAGGCGTCCAGCGCGCTCATGAACCTGGAGCAATAATCCCCAGGCACCTGGAACACCTTGTCCAGGCCCAGCTCCTTGAGCCGGGTCAGCAGGTAGTCGGCCACGGTAAAAGTGCTCATGGCTTGACCCCCGCGCAGATGGCCTGGGTGATAGCTTCGAGCACCTGCGGCGCGTGGCTGGGCATGGGCGGGGTGGCGTAGTCGATCTCTTCCGGTGCCGGGGTCGGCAGCAGCTGGTAGCTGGCCGGCAGCCAGTTGGGGCGCGGCAGTTCGAAGAACTCCTGCAAGGCGGACTCGGCGGTGGTCAGCGCGCCCTCGACCCAACCCTGGCCATAGGAATACGCCTCGCCGACGATGAACACCTGCTGGTCCTTAACCGGGTGGCGCATCTTCTGGATGATCAGGTCCAGGCGGTAGTTGGCCTTCCACTCGTGCCAGCCGCCACCGTAGGGGTCGGCGTCCCAGGCGTGGTACACGGCGCTGTAGGGCGCCGGCAGCTCGACCTGGGCGTGCAGCTGGGTGACCTGGCGCTGGGCGATGCGCACCATCTCGTCGCTGATCTGGAACTGCGTGCGCGGCACCACCGCGTCATTGGCGATGCGCCCTTCGAGGCTGCGCGGGGTGTAGCCGGTGAATTCGGGGCCGTCTTCGAGTCCTTTCCAGAACGGCACGGTGCCGATGTCGTTGTAGGAGGCCATCAGCAGCGAGTTGAAGGTGTTTTCGCCACCGGCCTGATCGCACTCGGTGCCCATGTAGTAGCACTGGCGGATCGGCAGGTCGGTGACCGAACGCCCGGCCACCAGGCCCAGGTTGCGCCACCAGGGTTGCTCATAGGCCAGGAACAGCTTGAACGCCGACTGCACCAGCACCGAGCCGAGGTTGTCCTTGAGCCACGGGTCGTCGAACAGCGGCGAGTCGATCAGCTCCAGCGCGCGGCGCGGCAGGGCGAGGATCACCTGGCGGGCGTGGACGATGTCCTCGCCTTCGAGGTCGTGGGTCTTGCCGTTGACGGTCTCGGTGTGGCGCAGGTGCAGGCGGTAGGGGTACTCGGTGTCATCGCTGTAGCTCAGGGCGGCCAGGCGGCGGTTCATCTGGATGCGCTGGTCGGCGGGCACCAGGCCGCCGGCCTGTTCGCTGAAGCGCTGGGCCAGGGTCAGCGGCAGGCTCTGAAAGCCATCCTTGAGCGTGCGGAACACGGTGGCGTCGCTGTATTCGGTGGCGGGCAGCTGGGTCACGGCGCTGGCGTTGGCGACGTTGGCCTCGTAGCCGCCGGCGTCCTTCATGAACTGGTAGCCCTCGTTGCTCAGCACGCGGTAGAGCAGGTCCCAGAAACCGTAGCGCCAGATCGGCTTGCCGAATACCTGTACCTGCATCTGCTCGGCCAGGCTCAGCTTGTCGAACCCGGGATAGATGCTGTTCATCACGTTGACCTGGAGGTCTTCGGGGTTGTAGCCGCGCTCGGTCCAGCCCAGGTCGTAGGGAATCTTGTGCGGCGCCTCGACGAAATCGCGGAAACGGAAGCGCTGGCCGCGCAGGTAGAACAGGTTGTCCTGGGCGCCGATGGGCGCGTCCTTGGGCAGTTCGTTGCCCATGGGGAAGTCCTTGCTCGGCAGGCCCAGGTGCTGCACCAGGGTGTCGACCATGACATGGCCGTCGGCGCCGGGCATGTAGCGCATGCCGCCCACCTCGGCGACCACATTGGGCAAGCCGGGCAGCTTGACGCTGAACAGCCGCCCGCCGATGCGGTCGCCATATTCGAACAACTGGATACGCAGGCTGTCGCCATGGGCCTGTTGCAGGCGCCAGGCGCTGTAGGTACCGGAGACACCGCCGCCGATGATGGCGACGTCCAAGGGTTGGGGCTGGCTCATCGCAAATTCCCTTTTGTTGTTGTGGGCAAGGAATCCATGTGACGAGCCAGTATTGTCGAGGTTTGGCGGAATGCCAGTTTGCCATCATCGAATTTATGGATGGCCGTTAATCGCGTGATTGCAGGTCTGTATAGGTGAGTTCTGGCGGGGGCTGCCAGCAACCATTCAGACTTCCGACTGTACCTTCAGGAACTCGTCGACCCAGGGTGTGATATCGATCCCATCGGAGGTGGCGAGCAACGCTGGGCTGATGCGCCAGTGCAGGTTGCCATTACCCGGCACGGCCACTCGCTGGATCAGTTGCAGGTCCTCCAGTACGGCTGCCAGTTTGCTGGTGTCGGGTGGGTTGCGGCCGGTGGTTGCGAAGTAGGCATGTCCCAGGCCAAGCGCAGCACTAGGCTGGCGAGCCTTCACGGCATGATTGGCCAAGGGAAAAGGTGCCCCCTTCAGGTTTGCGCGCAAGTATTCAAGCGTGGCGTTGATCGTTGCGATTGGAAACAGCCGCCCTGGCTGGGTTCTGACGCCCTTGGAGGTAATGCGGTAATGAAAATTCACCCTGTGGCCTTTTGTCAGGCATTCATGCCAGTCGTCACCCAAGGTCGTCATTGCGCAGCGGCGTTTTACCGTCGGCGCGGGTAGGGCACTGGCGCATGTCGGCAAGTCGTAGCCGATCATGAACAACGCAGCCTCTACAGCGCGCAATCGTGTTTGTCCAGGCAAGGCTGCGAACTGGCTGGTCTGCGCTTTTGCGTGCGCCAGCACCGCTTCGAGAAGCCAACTTGCGCGCATGTTCCATTTCGCGTGTAACACCCCGGATTTCAAGGACTGGAAGATCAGCCCCGCAGTGGAAGGGTTGCGCCATTTCGGATTGGCGGCGTCCGGCGCGTTCTTTGCCGGTGCCCAGGGGAAGTCCAGTGCCGCCGGGACCGTTGTCAGTTGCCTGTCCTGACAGAACAAGGTCACTGCCCATCCCAACGCCGCGGCCACACGGCTGTCGTAGATGATCAGGCTTCGGCAGAGCAACGAATACACCTTGGTCATCCCTGCATTGAAACGCAGCGAGTGCGCAAGGGTGTCGATGTTTCCCGAGTCCAGCGCATTGCGCACCTCGATCAGCGTCTTTGCCAGGCCTGTCTGATTGGTGTGCAGCCAGAGCACATTGCCCGCCTGCACACCGCCCCAGCCCATCACTCCAGTGGTCGCGGCGCAGGCAGCAGCATCGTCTGGTAGTGGGGTAAGTGCGTGTTGCAAGGCGCTTTTCCACTTGTCGAGGTCGACCGCATTGTCATCGAAGGTGGTGCCCGTCGACGCGGGCCAGGTGTACTGGCAGTAGGCGTCATGAAGACTCGCGCACTGCCAGGGGCCGGTACGGCGGTTGTGGTAGCGGTGGGAGAGAGTGTCGTTGTCCAGGTTGCCGGCCAGCCAGTCAACGAATTGCTCGACTACGGGAAGTTTCAGGTAAGTGGTTGCAAGCATCTTGTGCTCCATGTCATCAGTTGAGCGTGTGCTGACGACTAGTTTGCGTCGCCAATGATTCGAGGGGGCGGGCTGCATGGCTTTGGGCTCTGTACGAAATGCATCTGCACTCGCCCATACTGCGTTGAAACGGGGGCCGGAGTGCTCATGTACTCCCAGTACACTCCGCTTCTTCCCCCGTTTCGCCTTGGCTGGCCTTCGCGCAGACACGTTCGTAAAGACCCTAGCGGTGTCCGGGCTGGCCGATACGACGTAGTGGACTGTAGAATCTTCTTCTGATCCTGGCATAGAGCGGGAGGCAGAGCAGGCAAAGGACGAGCAGCCATCCAGGGGCCAGCACGGAAAGACTCAGGGACAGGGTCATAAGGTAGAGGGCTGCAGTCAATGCTCCGAAAATGACAGGAACAAACGGCAGTGGTTTGTTTTGCGCCAGGATGTAGGCCAGTGAATAGGCCACGGCTGCCATTACCCATGAGATCGCGAATCCAGCCACGATAGCGCTGCGCATGCTGTCTACCGGTCCGCTGGGTGTGCAGGTCAATCGGGACGTCAGCCATGTCGCCAAGGCGATGACCGGAGCGCTCACCAGCACGTAGCTGGACAAGTACCGCAACAGATCCAACAGCTTCATGAATGGCAGTCGTTCAAGCTGTTCTTCCTCCTCTCTGCTGCGTGTCGCCGTGACAGCAGCCGTCACCAGGCCTGCTCCCAGACCGCCCAAGGTCATTGCAGCGAAGCTCAGCATGAATCCAGTGAGGTCGATGGTGATCTTGTCATGAAAGATGTCGGTTTCGGCAGCGTTGATCTGCTCTCGCCTCAACGCGGCTTCTTCGGCATTCAGTGGTGGGGTCTTGAAGGCTTCGTGGAGTCGTTCGAGATGCGTCTGGCGGTAGGTTAGGTGCTCCTTGGTCTTCAGACCCGTTGAGACGGTACTGAAACTGATGATGATGGCCCCCGCCGTGGCGACGATAAAACCCATGAACTGGCCACGTGTCGTACGCAGTTTCATAGGGATGATCGTTGCGATGGCGAAAAAGAGCATCCACATTACGAGGGTGCCGGTGAAGGGGATTTGCTGCAGGTTTTCCACGGTCCAATGAGCGGGGATGAAATGGGACCTGATAGCCAGTCCCAGTGTTTCAAAAGCGTTTGATGCCACTGTGTTGCTCCGTGCCGTTGCCTGTATCGCTGACTGGGGAGACGTTGCGTTGATGCTGTCTCGAGCGGGTCTCTGGCGGGTTCAAGTGCCAGGACGGGATGGTATCGTTTTGGCATCATTTGTCACTGGTAGGTTGTCTTCGTTATCAGGGCGCCCGGACGGGGAAGGCTGGTAAGCATCCTGATCAGGCTCGCGCCACAAGCTCAAACTCGGCGCAATGCTGTAGCCAGCGTGAAAGTCATCATCACGGCAATGGTCATCGCCAGGCTGATGGTCACGGCAACTCCCAACCGCTCCAGCAACCCCGCCATCGCCAGATAAAACGCAATCACCCCCACCGCCCCAATCGCATTGCCCCGCACCATCGCTGCCATCCCGGCGCGGCCGCCCTGTACATGGGCGAACACCACCAACGGCCAGGCAATTACCGGGATCGGCGCCAACATCCCGCTGGTCGCCGGCCCCAGCCAACTGGCCAGGCTGGTGGTGAGCATCAGCAGCGCGGTGGCGGACACCATGCGCAGGGGGATCTCCCAATAGCGGTGCCGAGGCCGGGCAAGCGTATCTGGCCTGGGCTCGCGGCCGCTGGCGCGGATCAGCACGCCGATCAGCAGCAGCGCCACGCCGACCGAAAGGTAAAGCCCACCCCAGTGAGTGAAGGCGTAGGCCGCCAGGCCATAGAACAGGATCGCCAGGGATACCGCCGCAGTGATGCTGACCCTACGCGTGGCGAACAAGTAGAAGGTGTAGGTGGCTTGCACCGCGGCCAGGCCGCCCAACGCACCCGGCACCGCGCCCAGGGCGAACGCGCTGCCCTGTTCCAGGCACAGGAAGGTCATCACCAGGGCCGAGGTGATCGGCAGGCCGGACAGCAAGCCGCCGAGCAGGCCTCCCCAGCGCCGTGAGGCGAGAGAGATGGCCCACATCAGCAGCGGGGTGACGAGGAGTTTCAGGTAGAAGAGGGTCATTGCGCGCGGTTCCGGTCCTGCAAGAGGCGCCCGCCGTCGGTATCAGGTGGGGCGCGGGTGGATCAGCCGCGACTGGCTTCCAGGGCCTGGGCAAGGTCGGCGATGATGTCGTCGCTGTGCTCGATACCTATCGACAGGCGCACCATGTCCCGTGGTACGCCGGCTTTTTCCAGCTCTTCATCGTTCAACTGGCGGTGGGTGGTGGAGGCAGGATGGCAGGCCAGCGACTTGGCGTCGCCGATATTCACCAGGCGCACCACCAATTGCAGCGCATCGATGAAGCGGGCCCCGGCCGCTTGGCCACCCTTGATGCCGAACGAGAGGATCGACGCCGGTTTGCCACTGGTATAGCGCTGGGCCAGGGCATGTTCGGGGTGGTCCGGCAGGCCTGCGTACTTCACCCAGGCCACCTGGTCGTGTTCCTGCAGGAAGCGGGCAACCTTGAACGCATTCTCGGTATGGCGCTCCATGCGCAGGGCCAGGGTCTCCAAGCCTTGCAGGATCAGGAAGGCATTGAACGGCGACAGCGCGGCACCGGTGTTGCGCAGCGGCACCACGCGGCAGCGGCCGATGAAGGCGGCAGGGCCGAAAGCTTCGGTGTAGGTGACGCCGTGGTAGGACGGGTCGGGGGTATTGAGCAGGGCGAAACGTTGCTTGTGATCGGCCCAGGGGAATTTGCCCGAGTCGATGACGATGCCGCCGATGCTGGTGCCGTGGCCGCCGATGTACTTGGTCAGCGAGTGCACGACGATATCGGCGCCGTGTTCGAACGGGCGGCAGAGGATAGGCGTGGCCACGGTGTTGTCGACGATAAGCGGCACGCCGTGGCGGTGGGCGGCCTCCGCCAGCGCGGCAATATCGACGATGTTGCCGGCAGGGTTGCCGATGGACTCGCAGAACACCGCCTTGGTGCGATCATCAATCAGTGCCTCGAGGGCGGCGATGTCGTCGTGGGCGGCGAAGCGGGTGGTGATGCCCTGGCGCGGCAGGGTGTGCGCCAGCAGGTTGTAGGTACCGCCGTACAGCTTGGCCACCGAGACGATGTTGTCGCCGGCTTCTGCCACGGTCTGGATGGCGTAGGTGATGGCGGCCATGCCCGAGGCCACCGCAAGCGCACCCACCCCGCCTTCAAGGGCGGCCATGCGCTGTTCGAGCACATCGTTGGTGGGGTTCATGATGCGCGAGTAGATGTTCCCGGCCACCTTGAGGTCGAACAGGTCGGCCCCGTGCTGGGTGTCGTCGAAGGCGAACGAGGTGGTCTGGTAGATCGGCACGGCCACCGCCTTGGTGGTCGGGTCGGGGCTGAAGCCCGCGTGGATGGCGAGTGTTTCCAGCTTCATGCGGTCATTCCTTGAGCGTGGGGTGGAAGCGGACGAGCATGGAGTCATGGCGACACGGCGGTCAAGGGGCGAGCCTCCCGAGACCGCTGTCAGCGGTTGTCAGGCGGGCGCGTTGATCGTTACCGGCTGTCTGTTGAGCAGTGGCAGCCAATGCATGACATCCCGCAAGTGCAGGCGTGTAGACCAATCGTGGTAGTCGCCAATCACATAAAGCCGGCGTTTGGCGCGGGTAGCCGCCACGTTGAGCAGGTTTGGCTGTTCAACGGCCCAGTCGCGAGCACCGCGTTGCTCGCTGTTGCCGCCAAGCACGAGGATGACGACGGCGGCCTCCTTGCCTTGCATGGTGTGGATCGTGCCGTGCACCATCTTCTCTGGAAGGCGGCCCTTGAGCTGGTTGCGCACGTCCTGGAATGGCGTGATCACGGCGATATCAGAGCGCTTCACACCGTCGACATCGAGCTTGGCAAGCAGGCGTTCGAGCGCAATGCCTTCATTCTCTACCCAATTGCCACTTGAAGGGCCGGCCACATGAATCCACCCCGTGGGCAGGCTGGCGGGCGTTTCCTTGTCTGGGCTAGGGGTAAGCGTGCCGTATACCATGGCATTGTCGTAGGCGATGAGGTTGGCCAGATCAAACATAGGTTTGTCACAGCGGCGGTGCACCACCAGAGGTAGGCCTATCCAGCGCTTTCCAGCCCTGGGGCCGGCCATGCGTCCCCAAGAGGTGCCGAGGTCGGCCAGGCCTTGGGCGCTGTAGCGATTGGGCAGCCAGTGCGCGTTCACCTGATACTTGTTGCGCATGTATTCAAGGACCGCGTCGGAAACAGTGACGATAGGCTTGAGCTGCAAGGGGTCGCCAACCAGTACCGCCCTGCGTGAGCGCCACAAGGCGCCGACCGTTGCCTGTGGCGTGGCCTGCCCGGCTTCATCCACCAGCAACCAGCCGATCTCGCCGCAGCCGAAGCTGCCGAACGAACGCGCGAAGGAAGCAAAAGTGCTGCTCAGTACCGGTACCAGCATGAACAGCGATGCCCAAGCGCAGCGCAGGGCGTTCGGTGACATCCCGGCGAAATGGCCGTTGCAGATCACGCTGGTAATGAAATCGAGGTTGGCCTTCAGGCGAGTGGGCTCGAGTTCGTAGAAAGTGCGGTGCAGCGCCAGCGCTTCGATGAACACGTTGGCCCTGGCCTGCCGCCAGCCGTCAAGCATCCAGGGTTCGCGCAGTTCGGTGCTGGCGCTGCGATCGAGTTCGCCACGCTCAAGCCAAGTCAGCAAGTGCCTGGCCTCGCCAGCAAGGGCAAGGCTGCGGGTAGTTTCGATCTGCGTGGTAGCCAGATCTATGGCTTGGGCGATGGCTTGTTCGTCCTGCGCCAGTTGTTGAGCCGCTGCGTCTCGGCGTGCGCACAGCTCTTGGACCTGGCGCTCGGCACTGGCGAATGCTTCGCGTGCCAGGGCGTGGCCGCTGTCCAGTAGCCGCTGTCGTGCGGCCCAGGCTCGACGGGCACCCCAGAGGCTCAGCAGGCTGGCCAATAGGCCGGGTTTTTCTGCACTGTGTGCGGTAATCGCCTGCAGCGCCTGGCGCAATTGTTCACGGGCCGGTTGTAGCGTGCTGCTTTCGACTTCGCGTTGCCGATCGGAAAGCGAGCGAAGCGCTTCGACGTGAGTCTGGCGAGCCTGTTCAGCCTGTTTGACCTGCTGGCGGGCAGCGACTACGGCATCGATTTGTGTGAGTAACCTGTCGAGCTGGGCGCGAGCAGCCTGCTCCGCCTGAGTAGCCTGGCGATAGCGGGCAATAGCGCTCTGCCAGACCCTGGCTTTTTCGGTGGTCGTCAGTGCCTTGCTGCGCGGTATGCGCTCGTTCAACCAGGCTGTCATGCCCTGCACAGGAGGCAGCTCGGGAGAGGGGGGCTGTGGTGCAGGTGCGCTCGAAGCGCCGAGGCCATCCATGTCGTCGTTGTCGTCCTCAAGCTCTGCGGCTTCGACGGGGAGCCCCGCCTTCGACGTCTTTGCAGGGCGCCTGCCATCAAGAAGACGTTCCACGAACTGCTTGCGCTTGGCCTTGCTGCCCAGCGCGGCGGAGACCAGCCCCCAGGCTGGCTGGCCGCTGACTAGCCCTCCCAGTTCGCTGAAATACGCGGCTTGCGGCAGCCAGGAGGCATCGATCTTGTCCTGCTGTGGCAGCTCGAGCGTGATGTTCTCGACGGCGCCATTGTTCGAGGAGGCGACGACGATTTCGAACCCCAGCAGGTCTGGATGCAGCGCGTAGGTCGTTCGGCAGGTGCCTCCGTCGCTGGCTACCTCTCGGCCATCCTGCAGGAAGGCGTCGGAGGCTTTTTCGAATGACGCCAGTACGTCCGCTCGTTCGGTGACGACTGCTGCGATCAGGTCTCGCAACAGAGTGGTCTTGCCAGTGCCAGGCGGGCCATTGATCCCCATCAGCCCATGGCTGTCTCCCAGGGTCTCGAGCAGGCTGTTGATCGCCACTTGTTGTGAGTGAACCAAGCCCAGATGGCGGTCTGCCGGCCAGCAACCCTTGGGATAGCGAGCGGGGGCCAGGCATCGAATCAAGGGCAGGTCGGCATCGCGGCTATCCAGATGCAAGCGCGGTTCGCTGTGTTGCTCTGTCAGGTAACGTGCCAGTGGCGGGCTGACGTGGCCCTGATCAAGTGCGCTAGCTACCTTGACCAGGTCGTCGAGCAGGAAACTGTTAAGGGGATCGTCTTCCTGCTCGGGTTGCTTCGGATCGACCGGCTGGGAGCGGAAGCGATGCTGACGGTTCTGGGCACCGAAGAACTCGTCCAGCCCGAGATGATGTCGAACCTGCCAGGTCATTTCTTCCAGGGCGTCAGCGCTCACCACGCCACCGAGCAGGCGCTTGCTGTCCTCGCGCAAAGCGTTCTGCGTGTCTTCGAAGCCCGATGTCCAGTCTCGCTTGTGGATAGCGCAGCCAAGGAACCATGCTTCGCTGGACAGTACGAAGCTGTCGACGACCATCTGCCCCAACTCGTCGAATTTCAGCGAGAACAGAGCCGACTCTCTGGTTTGCGGCTCTTTGTAGCCTTGATCCGCACCGTACAGCGCTTCGAGTCGGCGAGCGACGTGCAGGCTGTCGTAGAGATGGGCGTAAAGCGTGTGACTCCAGACCCGCTTGTTTGGCAGCCGCTGTCGACCCAGCACGTTCGTCGCTGACCAGGGGAGCGAGCGGGCGGTGATCGGCAGGTCCTGGAAGAATGGTTCGTAATCCTTGTTACGCTTCTTTTTCTTCGGGGCGGCCTGCGGCTGCAGGAGCTCGACGGCGTGCCAATAACGCACGATGCTTGAAGAGTTCATCAACATCCTTGTCAGCGATTTGTTTGGCTTTGCGCCAAGCGATGGTGGTTCAAAGTGAGTGGCGGTAGTTTCAGCGCTTGAAGGCATCCGCAGCAATGAACAGGCGTCCCGCCTGCTTGCGCGGATGCTCAGGCTGGCCGCAAGCTTAGCGTGTATTGGTAGCCATATGATATTGGTAGTGGCTTTACGCTAAGGTCGGTGGTCACTGAGCGGGGCGCTGCAAGCGTGTCGTTTCCTCTTCGAGGTAGCCGATCAGCGCCGCCACTTCTGTTTCCCCCAATCGCATGTTGGGCATCGCCAGTTGGTTGTACTGCGCGAACAGCAGCATCGCCAAGGGGTCTTTCTCCGCGAGCATCTGGTCGGGCTCCATCAGCCAGCGCTTGAGCCAAGCCTCTTCACGCTGCCGGGTCACCCCGAGCAGGTCCGGGCCGATGCCATGGGTGGCTCCAGGCTCGGCGTCTCCCAGGGTGTGGCACGACGAGCAGCGGGTCCTGAACAGTTGCTCGCCTGTGCTGGGCGGGCGGATGTCGGGGGCCTGGGTGTAGTCGCGGTGTTGGGCGCTGGCGGTTTTCCAGTTGTGCAGGCTGTTGGCCAGGCGGTCGGCGAGGATGTACGGGCTTTCGAAGGGCGAGGCCTTCATCCAGCGGCCGGTGGCCTGGTTGCCGATGATCAGGCTGAGGTTGTGGTCCTTGCTGCGGCCATTCTCCAGGCCCTCGATGTACAGGCCCAGGCTGCGTCGCAGTTGTTCGATGTCGGCGGCCTCGCCGGTGAGGAGTGTCCAGCCCGGGCCGATAGCGAATTTCTCGGCGTAGCGTTTGAGGGTGGCAGGGGTGTCGTTGTAGGGGTCGATGCTGATCGAGTAGATGAAGATGTCCTGGCCGACGCGTTCGCCCAGCAGCTTCTGTACCTGGCGCAGGCGCGCGGTTTCCACCGGGCAGGAGTCGCCGCAGCCGGTGAAGATGAAGTTGATGGCCACCACCTTGTCCTTGATCAGGTCGTCGAAGAAGCGCACCTGTTGGCCGTCCTGGGTGAGCAGGGGGATGTTGGGGAAGTAATCGGCGCCCCAGGGGGTGTCGGGGTCAGCGCTGGCGCTGGTCGGGGGCAGGGCGCAAGGCAGGCTGAGGATGATCAGCAGGGGGAGCAGCAGACGCCAGGTGTGGGGCATGGTCTTACCCTCTTGGATATCTGATGGGGCCTGCGATGCAGGCCATCGCTGGCAAGCCAGCTCCCACATGTACAGCGCCGATCACAAGGCATGCGCAATACCTGTGGGAGCCGGCTTGTCGTGGCGACGAACCGCGGCGAAAGGGGCGCAGCGCGCCCCCGGCCTTCTTTCACTTGATGCTCAACGGTACCGTCACACTCTGCCCCAGCGCCGATTTGACCGTTACCGCCGGTGGCGAGACCGGGCCGCTGCCGGTGGTGGTCACCGACAATTTCCAGCGCGCCCCGGAACCGCTGGCGCTCAACGTGGCCAGGCCCAGGTCGAGCGGCCCGCTGGTGGTGTTGCTGGTCACCCGGATGCTGTTGCCGGCAGCCACCGAGGTGGTGCCCGAAACCTCCCAGGTCCAGCGGTTGTTGCTGCGCAACTGCACCGAAGCGCTGCTGACCTGGATCTCGTCCATTGGCACTGCGGGCGAAACCGCGATGTTTACCGTAGCCGGGGCCAGCGACTCGAGGCCCTTGGCGTCGCGTGCGGCGTAGGTGAAGCTGGCGGTGAATCCCGTGGTCACGGTGGCCGGTGGGGTGTAGGTGATCTGGGTGCCGTTGCTGGCGACCGTGCCCTGGCCGGAGTCGGGCTGGGCCAGGCTGCTGACGCTCAGCGGCACGTTGCCGTCGGGGTCGGTGTCGTTGGCCAGCACGTTGAGCACGATCGGCTTGCCGGCCATGGTCGCGGCGCTGTCGTTGACCGCCACCGGCGGCTTGTTGCTGTCGTTGCCCGAGCCACTGCTCGAGGTGCGGAAGGTCGGCAGGGCGGCGGAATTGACGTATTCCACGCCATCCCAACCAGGCAGCGGCGTTGGCATCATCTGGAACTGGCCGGGGTGTTCCAGGTCCCAGCGCAGCAGCATCGAGGTGTCTTCGTGCTGGGTGTTGTGGCAGTGCTCCATGTAGGTGCCGGCGAACTCGCGAAAGCGAATGGCCATTTCCACTTCTTCCGACGAATCAGCGTCCGGGCCGATGCGATAGACGTCCTTGCGCGCCCATTTTTCCCATTCCGGCGGCGCCTTGCCGTCACGGCTGAGGATCACCCCTTCCTCGAAATGCACGTGCACCGGGTGGCTCCAGCCATTGCCGCCGTTCTTGATCTTCCACACCTCGAGGGTGCCGTCGCCGCTGAAACCGCCGTCGGTGGCTTCGTTGGCCAGTTGCGGAGCGGCGCCGATGCGGCGTGGGTCCATGCTGTAGCCGAAGCCACCGTCGGTCTTGATGGTCCAGGGCGCGCTGTCGGTGCCGTCGGAGCGGCCGAAGATGAACTCTCGGTGGCGGGCGGCCTTGATCTTGACCTGGTCGCTGGCGCTATTGCGGTTGATCGGCAGGGGAATCATCACCAGGCCGGCAGCCTTGCCGGGCTTGGCCGGTTCATACAGGCTCGGGTCCATGCTCAGGTCCTGGCCGGTGTAGGGCTGCACGATCAGTTGCATGAACTTGCCGACCACCGGGTCGCCGCCATCCCATTCCGGGCCCTTGCTGGTCTGCTTGATCACGGCCTTGTATTTTTGCGACAGCACGTCGGCCAAGGCGATGGCCTGTTTCGGACCTTTGCCGGTGTCGTGTTCCATGAGGTTGACGAAGTACAGCTTGTCGCCGACCTTGATCCCGTTCTTGGCGAAATTGATGATGATGTCGTAGCGCTCGGCGATGCCCTGCAGCGGCAGGATGGCGTTGTTGTCCTGCAAGTTGCCGTCGCCGTTGAGGTCGAGGGTGCCGTCGAACGGCACCGCGTGTTCCATGATGTTGCCGTCGTTGGCGATCATGTGGAACGGCACGCGGGCATAGGAGACGTTGGAGCCGCTCGGGCCTTTGAACTCGCCAGCGTTGCCGGCGATTTCACGGACCACGGCGAACTTGAAATAGCGCGACACCGAGCCGTTGAGAATGCGGAAGCGATAGCTGCGCGCGCGCACCTTGAGCTTGGGCTGGTACTGCCAGTTGACCAGGATCTGGTCGCCGAGGAAGCCGTCGGTGTTGAACGGGTTGAACCACAACTGGCCGTTGGCGTCCCAGGCCTTGTCGGCGATCACCAGGTTGACGTCGTAGTCACGGTTGCCCCACGGCATCGCCGCGCCGCTGGGGAAACGCAGGTTGACGCCATCCTCCAGGGCCTCGTTGCCACGGTCGATGGCCGAGTAGTAGTTCATCATCACCGCGTTGCCCTTGTAGACGTTCTGCGCGGTGAAATCGAGCATGTGGTCGTGGAACCAGTGGGTGCTCATGGTCTCGCGCCAGTCGCCGCGGATCTTGATGCTGCCGTTCTCGCAGGTCTTGAGGCCCGGGGAGGCATCGTTGACGTACAGGGTTTCGCCCGGCGCGCAGGGGAAGGCGGCGCGCGGGTCCTGGGCGCGGGTGTTGATGGTGTCGTAGCCGGCCAGCTGGATCGGCCAGCGGTAGTCATAGTACTGGCCGGGGAAGAAGTAGGCGTTGGCGAAGCCGTCGCTCTCGGCCGGCGAATGGCCGTTGTGCTCGTGGGTGGAGATGGTGTGCAGGCCGAAACCGTTGTTGGCCGAGAGGTCGATCGGCAGGGCGTTGTAGTGGCGCATCAGCACCGGCTGGCCATAGCGCACCATCAGCAGCTTGACCGGGAATGTGCCGTCGAAGGTCCACAGTGCCTTGTGGCCCTGCAGGGGCATCTTCGGGTGGAAGCGGGTATCGATGCCCTTGGTGGTGCCGAGGGTGGTGGGGATGTCGGAGGTCTGGTAGTACAGCCCGCCCGGGGCGAACTCGCCCTTGGCATAGTTGTGCAACTGCTTGCGGTCGCGCAGGCCCTGGTTGATGCGCGCCCCGGCCTGGGCGGTCTTGAACGCGGCCTGGGGGTAGAACTCGTTCCAGCGCTGGTGCGACCAGCCCTTTCCTGGCGGTCGGCCTTCGGCGGGCGAGCCGACCCCGGTGCGGTTGAGGAACATCTCGATCTGCGCCTTCCACGGGTTGCGGTCGAGTACGTTGGCGTACTGTGACGGGAACGGTGTCAGCCCTGGCTGGGTGAGGAAGGCCTCCAGGGCGTTGCCGTTGGGGCTGCTGCGCGCCACATAATCCGGATCCTGCGCGGGCGCGGCACCGATTACGGGGGGCGGGAAGGTGAGGGTGTAGGGCGCAGTGGCCGGGTCGAGTTTCTCCGGGCCGAATTCTTCGAACAGCAGCAACTGCTGGGTGAAGGGCTCGGCGCCGAACAAGGGGCTGGGTTTGCCGTTCGTGGGATAGTTGCGTGAAGTCTGCTGCGCGGGGGGCAGGGCATTGTTGCTGGTCACCGTGGCGCGGGTGCCGTAGACCCCGTCGGTCAATTCGAGCGAGCCCTCGTTGGCTTCCGGCATGCTCTTCAAGGTCTCCAGCGCCGCCGCCTGGGCCAGCGGATCGGCGGCTGGGTCACTGAAGGCGGACGGATCGGTGGGCGGCGGTTGGCTCACGTCGTCGAGCGACCCGGCGAACACGTTGGCCAGCCCCAGGCTGAGCAGCAGCGCCGTGATGGCGGACAACCTGAACACTTGGGTCGATGTTGCAGTTGAATTCTTCATTACCGTATGCCCCGTGTTGTACAGGCTGGCATCTATTGCCACTTTCAGTGAGTGGCGATGTGCCCTGTAGAGGGGGCCAGCAACGGCTGTGCCAAGCGGAAAATGGCCAAACGCCACGTGTTTCAAGATGTTGCAAGGTCGCGAAAAAGGCCTGCTGAGGCAGTTGCCGCAAACCTGGGGGAAGACACCCAGGGCTGGGTGGGGAATGTGCCCCACCTCCCGCCCAAGCGGCCGGGCAAGGGGTCTGCTTTACCTCATGGGCCTGGGCGCTGTCATCGCCAAGCCCGCGGTTGGTGGTGGGCGGCCCGGCTGAGGCTGGCGGCGCGGTGGCTGGCGGGCCGTCAGCAGTGCCCCTTGCCCGAATCCCCTGTTCTTGGCACCCTTGCCAGCCATTGCCTCTCGTCACCCGCCAAACTAAGGAACCTCAAGGTGAGTTGGGAAAAAGTCGGTAAATCCATGGTGGGCCTGCTGGTCCTGGTCGCCGTCGCCGCCACGCTCTATGTGACGTTGCGTGAGGACGACCGGCTGCAGGCGCGCCTGACATACGCCCATCTCACCTACCCGGGCCAATTCAGCGAACGCATCAGCGAGGCCAACGACCTGCTCAAGTATGAGCGGCTTCACACGCAGATCAGCGCAATCAGCGCCGGCACACTCAGCCATCCGCAGATCGACAAGTTGGTGGATCTGGCCCAGGCCCCCTACCTGCAACTGTTCGCCAGGCCCTTCGAAGCAGGTCTTGTGGATCACCGCACCGGCTTGCTGATCGAGTTGTCCAACCCCGCCCGAGTACCGCTCAAGGCCGTGCACATACGTCTGCCGGCCAAGGGGCTGGTGCAGGTGCGCGATGCGGCCGGCAACGACACGCTGGTGCCGACCCCGACCAGCAGCATCGACCTGCCGGCCATCGACGGGGTGAGCGAGAGCAAGGTGTGGGTGTACTTCGACGCCGATTATTCACAGATTCGCCAGGCAGGAATCAGTATTCGCGATGCCGACGGCAGCGCCGATATCCAAGTGGTTCGCGAAGTGACGGGGTTCCCGGCGTTGCTGGCGCGTTACAGCCAGGTGGTGGTGGCGATGTTCGCCGCGCTGGGGCTGGGGTGGCTGGCGCTTGCGTATGCCTGGTGGGGGCGGGCACGGGTGGCCGGGGTACCGCAGAGCCTGTAGGCGATCACCGCGAACTTGGGCAGGCCTGACGCTCGACCGCTGTCCGCCTACAGGGTTGCCCGCTAGATCACCGCCGTTGCGGCCGACAGCAAGGCCTCTATGAACAGGCTTTCCGCTCGGCTCATGCGTTGGTCCCTGTTCCACAACAGGTGGATGTCGACGTCGGCAATGCCCTCCTGCGGCGGCAGTTTCCACAACAACCCTGCGTCCACATCCGGCGCCACCACATGCTCGGGCAGGCAGCCGATGCCGAAGCCGGCGATCACCAGGCGGCGCACTTCTTCCAGGCTCGGCGACGAGGCGACGATACGCCCGGCGAAGCCCTGCTGGTCGCGGAAGATGGTCAGCGGCGAGAGCATGCCGCCGATCTGGTCGCTGGTGAAACTGACAAAATTCTCCCGCTGCAGGTCGCCTTCCATCTGGCCGAACAGCGCGTGGTGCTTGCCGCAGAAGAACGCGTAGCGCTGGCGCAGGAACAACCGCTGCTCCAGCCGTGGCTGGGGTCGGCGGTTGAGGCTGAGGCCGGCGGTGGCGGTTTTTTCCTGCAGGGCTGCGACGATGTCGGAACTGCGCATCACGTCGATCTCCAGCTCAACCCGAGGGTGCTGGCGGTGGAAGTCGGCGAGGAAGTCGTCGAAGCGTTCGTTGACGATACGGCTGATCATCAACAGGCGCACCTTGCCCACCAGTTCGTCCGCCGGCTGCTCCAGCAGGCCGCCGATCTGTGACATCTGCCCGTACACCTCGCCGGCCAGCTGGAACAGCTGCTCGCCCACCTCCGTCAGCACGAAGCGCGGCCCACGGCGGGCGATGAGCTGGCGCCCGAGTTGCTCCTCGAGGCGCTTGAGCGCCTGGCTCACGGCGGGCTGGGTGAGGTGCAGGCGGGCGGCGGCGCGGCTGATCGACAGTTCCTGGCCGATGACGCGGAAGGTGCGCAGCAGGTTCCAGTCGAGGCGGTCGTTGAGCAGGCGGTCGGGCATTGTCGGGCTCGATGATAAGCGTGGTTAATAGTTCGAATAATAAATAGAAAATTGAATTATAGGCGCCCGCGATGAATGATCTCCAGCAGTGCAGGCCTCATTGCGGGGCAAGCCCGCTACCACAGCTGCCTCCAGATCTTGACGGAGACCCAGGCCTGGTGGGAGCGGGCTTGCCCCGCGATGCGGCCGCCCAGGCGCCGTCAGAGCGCCACCGTGACCCGACAACTCCTGCCAGAAAAACAACCAAAGGAGCCACCCCATGAAGCCCGCCGCTTCGCCACAACCGCGCCGTGCCGCCGCCGCCGCGTTCATCGGCACCATGATCGAGTGGTACGACTTCTACATCTACGCCACCGCCGCCGCGCTGGTGTTCGGTGCCTTGTTCTTCCCCTCCGACAACAGCCTGTTCAGCACCATGGCTGCCTTCGGCACCTTTGCCGTGGGCTTCTTCGCCCGGCCCTTGGGCGGCATCATCTTCGGCCATATCGGCGACCGTATCGGGCGCAAGAAATCGCTGATCATCACCTTGCTGATGATGGGCGTGGTCACCGTCGCCATCGGCCTGCTGCCGACCTACGCGCAGATCGGCGCCAGCGCGCCGGTCCTGCTGGTCCTGTTGCGCGTGGTCCAGGGCATCGCCGTCGGTGGCGAGTGGGGAGGGGCGGTGCTGATGGCCGGGGAGCATGCGCCCAAGGGCCGACGCAACTTCTTCGCCTCGTTCGCCCAGCTGGGTAGCCCGGCAGGCCTGATCCTGTCGCTACTGGCTTTCAGCGCGGTCACCCGCCTGCCGGAAGACGACCTGATGAGCTGGGGCTGGCGCCTGCCGTTCCTGGCCAGCGCGCTGTTGCTGCTGGTGGGCCTGGCAATCCGCCTGGGGGTCAACGAGTCGCCCGAGTTCCTCGCCAGCCGTGAGCAGGCCGAACAGACCCGGCGCAAGGAGCAGGCACCGGTGCTGGAAGTGCTGCGCAGCGCCTGGCGGCCGTTGCTGCTGTGCATAGGCGCCAACACCCTGGGCATCGCCGGGGTCTATTTCACCAATACCTTCATGATCAGCTACACCACCCAGCAGTTGCACCTGGAGCGTTCGCTGATCCTCGAATGCCTGTTCTTCGTGGCGATCATCCAGTTCTGCGTGCAGCCGTTGGCGGCGTGGCTGTCGGAGCGGCTTGGTGCCACGCGCTTCCTGGCCCTGATGGCGCTGCTGGCGATGGCCTCGCCGTACCCGATGTTCGTGCTGGTGAGCAGCGGCGAAGGCCCGCTGATCGTGCTCGGCATCGCCCTGGCGGCGGCGTGCATGGCGTCGTTCTATGCAGTGATCGCAGGCTACGTCAGCGGCATGTTCGCCACCCGCGTGCGCTACACCGCCATCTCCCTGGCCTATCAGGTGTGCGGCGCCATCGCCGGTGGCCTGACCCCGCTCATCGGTACCTGGCTGGCCCACAGTTTCAGCGGCCAATGGTGGCCGATGGCGGTCTTCTACAGCCTGATCGCCTGCACTTCCCTGGTCTGCGTGCTGGCGCTGGCGCGCCGCTACGCCCTTGGCCGGCAGCTCGAGCTGGCCTGAATCTGGAGTATCCGCAATGTTGAAAAGCAATGGCGATCGCCTGTGGGCGAGCCTGATGGCCATGGCCGAAATCGGCGCCACCGCCCGTGGCGGCAGCTGCCGCCTGGCCCTGAGCGACGAGGACAAGGCTGGGCGTGAACTGTTCGGCCGCTGGTGCCGCGAGGCAGGTCTGAGCCTGAGCGTGGATGCCATTGGCAACCTGTTCGCCCGCCGTGAGGGCAGCGACCCGCATGCCGCGCCGGTGATGATGGGCAGCCACCTGGACACCCAGCCCGAGGGCGGGCGTTTCGACGGCGTCTACGGCGTGCTGGCCGGGCTGGAAGTGGTGCGCCGCCTGAACGACCTGGGTATCCGTACCCGCAAGCCGCTGGAGATCGCGGTGTGGACCAACGAGGAGGGCGCCCGCTTCACCCCGGCCATGTTCGGCTCGGCGGTGTTCACCGGCACTTTGCCGCTGGCCCAGGCCCTGGCGATCCGCGATGCCGACGGCATCAGCGTCGCCGATGAACTGGCGCGCACCGGTTATGCCGGCCAACGCCCGCTGGGCGGCAAGGTTGACGCCTATTTCGAGGCGCATATCGAGCAGGGCCCGATCCTCGAGGACAACGTCAGGAGCATCGGTGTGGTCAGCGGCGGCCAGGCGATCCGCTGGCTCGATGTCACCGTCGAGGGCATGGCCGCGCATGCCGGCACCACGCCGATGAAGCTGCGCAAGGACGCCTTGTACGGCGTGGCACGGATGATCCAGGCCATCGAACAACTGGCCAGCGACTTCGCCCCCGAGGGCCTGACCACGGTGGGTGAGCTGAGCATCGCCAAGTCATCGCGCAACACCATTCCCGGCCTGGTGCGCTTCACCCTCGACCTGCGCCATCACCGCGACGAGGCCATCGACGCCATGGAGCGCGATATCAGCCTGCAGTTGCAGGCCATCGCCAGCCAGCGTGGCCTGGCGGTGCGCATCGAGCGCCACTGGGTCAGCCCGGCCACCCCGTTCGACGCCGACTGCGTGGCCGCCGTGCAGCAGGCGGTGGATGGCCTGGGCTACAGCCAGCAGTCCATCGTCAGCGGCGCCGGCCATGACGCGATCCTGCTGGCGCGCTACTGCCCCACGGCGATGGTGTTCATCCCCTGCGTCGGTGGGCTGAGCCACAACGAGGCCGAGGATGTGCTGCCCGAGGATGCCCGCCAGGGCGCCGATGTATTGCTCAACGCCGTGCTGGCCCGTGCCGGCCAGGTTGTCGAAGGAGAAGCCTGATGCGCTGCTATTTCCACCCGGAACAATTGCTACACCACCCGCGCAGCTACTACTCGCGCGGCGCCATGCGCACCCCGCAGGAAGTCCCCGAGCGCGCCCAGCGCCTGCTGCAGGCCGCCAAGGACCTTGGCTTCGATATCCGCAAGCCCGAAGATGCCGGCCTTGCTCCGCTCAAGGCGGTGCATGGCGAAGCCTACCTGGCGTTCCTCGAAGAAGCTCATGCGCGCTGGAAGGAGGTGCCCGAGGACTGGGGCGACGAGGTGATGTCCAACATCTTCGTTCGCGAACCCAACGCGCTGCGCGGCATTCTTGCGCAGGCCGGACGTTACCTGGCCGATGGCAGTTGCCCGGTGGGGGAGCATACCTGGCGCTCCGCCTACTGGTCGGCACAGAGCGCCGTCGCCGGGGCCCAGGCCATCCTTGATGGCGAACTCGCGGCGTACGCCCTGTGTCGTCCGCCGGGGCACCATGCCCGGTACGATGCCGCTGGTGGCTTCTGCTACGTCAACAACGCCGCCGTCGCGGCCCAGGTGTTGCGCGGCCGCTACCAGCGCGTGGCGATCCTGGATACCGACATGCACCACGGGCAGGGCATCCAGGAGATTTTCTACGAGCGGGACGACGTGCTGTACGTCTCGGTGCATGGTGACCCGACCAATTTCTATCCAGGAGTAGCGGGCTTTGCCGACGAGCGCGGTAGCGGAGCAGGAGAGGGCTGCAATCTCAACCTGCCGATGGCCCACGGGGCGAGTGAAGCGGACTTCATGGCGCAGCTGGAGGTTGCGTTGCAAGCGCTGAAGGACTTCGGCGCCGAGGTGCTGGTGCTTTCGCTGGGCTTCGATATCTACGAGCTGGACCCGCAGAGCAAGGTGGCGGTGACTACCGAAGGGTTCGCCCGGCTGGGTGAACAGATTCGTGGGTTGCGTTTGCCGTGTCTGATCGTGCAGGAGGGCGGGTACCACCTGGAGAGCCTGGAGGCGAATGCTCGGGCATTCTTCGGCGAGGAGCGCGATTGGCGTTAAGCCTGTCGAGGGGCAAGCCCGCTTCCACAGGTTGAATCGCCACGGTGGAAGCGGGCTTGGCCCGCGATTGCGTTGGTATGGGTATTACACCCCGCCCCGGCGCACATGCTTCACCAACACCTTCTCCAGCAACTCCCACATCGCCGGGTCGGTACTGAACGCCACGTTGAAGCGCATCCACCCAGTGGCCTTGGCATCGACCATGAACAACTGCCCGGGCCCGAGCATGATGCCTTTCTCCAGCGCATCGTCGAGCAGGGCGGCGCTGTCGGGGATGGCCGGATGCCGGGTCCAGATGTACATCCCTTCGTCCGACTCGATGAACAGCTCGAAACCCAGCCGATGCAGGTGCCGGCCAACATCCTGGTGCGCCTCGGCCAGGCGCTGGCGCAGGCGCTTGAGGTGCTTGCGCCAGCGGCCGTCGATGATCGCGGCGTACACCACGCGCTCCATCACCTGCGAGGTGGTCAGGCCCGAGCGCATCTTCAGGTGCAGCAGTTGCTGGGTCAGCTCGGGGTTGGCCAGCAGGTAGCCGACGCGCACGTTGGGCGAGATGCTTTTCGAATAGCTGCCCACGTACACCACCTGCTGCAGGTGGTCGAGGCTCGCCAGGCAGGGCAGCGGGTCGGCGATCATGTCGGCGTAGAGGTTGTTCTCCACCAGGCGGAAGCCATGCTGGCTGGCCAACTGCAGTAGGCGGTGCAGCTGCGCCAGCGGGGTGCGCGAGCAGGTCGGGCTGTGCAGGTGCGGCTGGGTGAAGAAGGTCGTGGGGCGGTGGTGGGCCAGCAGGCGCTCGAGCTGGTCGAGGTCATAGCCGGCCGGGGTCCGCGGCACGCCCACCAGGGTGGCGCCCTGGGTGCGCAGGATGCTCATCAGGTTGGGGTAGCCGGGGTCGTCCACCAGCACCACGTCGCCGGGGCGCACCAGGGTGCGCACGGCCAGGTCCAGGGCCTGGCTGGCACCGTGGGTGAGCATGAGTTGCGCCGGGTTGGCGACGATCGACAGTTCCTGCTGCAGGTTCTGCGCAGTCAATGCGCGCAATTCCGGCAGGCCCATGGGGTCGCCGTAGCCGGACAGCTCCAGCGGGCTACCGGCGACCTGGCGCAGGCCGCGGCGCAAGCCTTCCTCGTACATCCAATCGTTGGGCAGCCAGCCACAACCCGGTTTGAACGGCAGCTGGCGGATCTCGAAGATCTGCTGCAGGTACCACTCCGAGTTGAAGGTGGGGCGGCTGGTATCGGCCTCGACGCTGTGCTTGTCCAGCAGCTCGTTCGCCGCACGATTGACGAAGAAGCCCGCATTGCCCTTGCTCACCAGCAACCCCTGGGCCACCAGGCGGTCGTAGGCCTCGACCACGGTGAAGGTGCTCACCGAGTAGGTCGAGGCGAACGCCCGGATCGACGGGACCTTCGCCCCGGGCTTGAGGGTCTGGTCGTCGATCAGCGCGCGCAAGCCGTCGATGATCTGGTTGACCAGCGGGGTGGAGGAGTCCGGGTGTAGCTGGAGCATTCGGGGGCCTTCAGGTGTGCGCGACGCCAGGCGCCTGCGGGGCACAGCGGGTGTATTGCATCGGCGGCCTGTACAGTGCAGTGCGTTTTTCATGCCGCTGTGCATGGCTCAATGTGTTCGACATTTTTACATTACGTGTCAGATATAGCCAACACAGCACATGACAGCGCCATGAATAATCACAACATCGCTGCTTTACCGTCGAGGTCCGCCTCGCACCTTCTTCCCGCGTGGCCGGACGCTGCTCGTCCGTTCCCAGCATGGTTCAGTTCGTCCAGAGGGTCGCCTCTGGCCGCGTAAGCAGGCCGCCACGGATGGCCTGCGTGTGCTCGCGCACACCTCCCTGCCCGCAGTAGCACTGATGTACAGGTGAGACCGATAACCATCGGGGTTTCACAGTTTTTCCTTGGATAAAAAGAAGCACGGGGTAAATAACTGATGGACGCTACATCCACATCCACCACCGCGAAGGATGGGCACGAGAGCAAGCTCAGTGCCTCGCTCAAGTCGCGCCACCTGACGATGATGTCCATCGCCGGGGTGATCGGCGGCGCCTTGTTCGTCGGTTCCGGCAGCGTGATCCACAGCGCCGGCCCGGCCGCTGTCCTGGCTTACCTGGCCGGCGGCATCCTGGTGGTGCTGATCATGCGCATGCTGGGTGAAATGGCGACTTCCTCGCCGGACACCGGCTCGTTCTCCACCTACGCCGACCGCGCCATCGGCCGCTGGGCCGGTTTCACCATCGGTTGGCTGTACTGGTGGTACTGGGTGATCCTCATGGCCTGGGAGGCCTACGTGGCGGGCAAGATCCTGCACGGCTTCTTCCCCGACGTGAGCGTCAACGTGTTCGTGCTGGCCACGACCCTGCTGCTGATCACCGTCAACTTCTTCAACGTCAAGCACTACGGCGAGTTCGAGTTCTGGTTCGCGCTGATCAAGGTGGTGGCGATCGTCTGCTTCCTGGTGGTGTGCACCGCCGCGGTGATGAACGTCTGGCAGTTCGGCGAGGTACGCGGCATCAGCCACCTGACCGCCGAAGGCTTCATGCCCAACGGCATCACCACGGTAATCGGCGCCTTGCTGGGGGTGATGTTCGCCTTCCTCGGCGCCGAGATCGTCACCATCGCCGCCTCTGAAGCGAAGGACCCGGCCACCCAGATCGTCAAGGCGACCAACTCGGTGGTCTGGCGGGTGTGCCTGTTCTATGTCGGCTCGATCTTCCTGATCGTCTGCCTGGTGCCGTGGAACGACTCGCACCTGGGCGTCTCCGGTTATGGCGCCTACCGCCGCACCCTGGAACTGCTGGGTGTTCCCTATGCCGAAGTGCTGATGAACTTCGTGGTGCTGACCTCGGTGAGCAGCTGCCTGATCTCCGGCCACTACACCGCCTCGCGCATGCTGTTCTCCCTGGCCCAGCGTGGCGATGCGCCGCGCCTGTTCAAGTTCACCCGTACCGGCACTGGCGTACCGGTGAACGCGATCATCGGCTCGTGCCTGGTGGCGGTGTTCTGCGCGCTGATCAACTTCAGCGACACCCTGCGCCCGAAGGACGTACTGGAAACCCTGATGAACACCACCGGCATGATCGCCTTGCTGGTGTACCTGGTGATCGCCTTCTCGCAGCTGCGCATGCGTCGCAAGCTGGTGGCCGAGGGCAAGGAAGTGCGCTTGAAGATGTGGCTGTTCCCGTGGCTGACCTACCTGGTGATCGTGTTCATCGTGGCGGCGCTGGTGACCATGGCTTTCATGCCTGACTACCAGATCCTGGTGATCTCCACCGGCATCGCCGCAGCCATCGTGGTGGCCATGGGCGTGGTGCACCAGATGCGTACCGCCAAGCGTCACTGAATACGGTAGCGCCTCGCGCAACGGCCGGTCTCCGTCAAGGGGCCGGCCGTTTTCGTTTTCGCCAATCGGATCATCCCTACGTTGTGCGGTGCCGACATGGCTTATGCTGCACGCAATTGCCCTACAAGGAGTCGTCCCATGTCCTGGTCCGCCACCCAGTATTCGCTGTTCGAAGACGAACGCACCCGCGCCGTACGTGACCTGCTTGCCGCCGTGCCGACGCGCCCGGTGCGCCACGCCACCGACCTTGGTTGCGGTCCGGGCAACTCCACCGAAGTGTTGCTGCAACGTTGCCCCGATGCGCAGGTCGTCGCCCTGGACAGCGATCCGGACATGGTCGACAAGGCTCGGCAGCGGCCACGCTTGAGCATTCCACGCGTGCGTTGCGAGATTGGCGAGATCGCCGGCTGGACGGCCCTGGTGCCCCAGGACCTGATTCTCGCCAACGCTTCGCTGCAGTGGGTGCCGGACCATGCCAGCCTCTATCCGCATCTGGTGCGGCAGCTGAACGAGGGTGCGAGCCTGGCGGTGCAGACGCCGGACAACCTCGACGAGCCGGCTCATCGCCGCTTGCGCGAGATTGCCAGCCAGGGGCCTTGGGCCGACAGGTTCGCTGACTTCAGCCTGCCGCCGCGGCATAACGCGGGTTTCTACTACGATTTGCTCAGCCCTTTGTGCGCGCGGGTGGATGTATGGCGCACCACCTATCACCACCCCTTGATCGGTGGCGCCGAGGCGGTGGTGGAGTGGTTCAAGGGCTCTGCGTTGCGGCCTTACCTGGCGCGGCTGGATGAGCAGGAGCAGGCGGATTTTCTGCAGTTGTATCTGCAGGCCATGCAGCATGACTACCCGGCGGCCAGCGACGGCCGGGTGTTGTTGCCGTTCCCGCGGCTATTTGTGGTGGCCACGCGTTAGGCGCCAGAGCACATAGGTGTAGATGCCGAGGTTGAGCGCCAGCACGATGGTGCCCAGCCACAGCTGGATCTGTGGGGTCAGGCCGGCGGGGTAGATCACGGGCCAGATGTAGTGTTCGACGAAACCGCCGTGGTAGCCGGCGTCGCCGGCGGCTTTACGCAGGTGGTTTTCCCAGTCGGTCAGGGGGCATTCCAGGTGCAGGCCTTCCACGGCCAGGCCCCAGGCTAGGGCGGGGAGGTGGATCAGCAGGGCGCGGCGGCGCCAGAGCACCAGCAGGCCGCCGAACAGGACGAGCAGGATGAACGAGAGGTGGAACAGGACCAGGGTGTCGGCGGCCAGGCGGTGGAACATGGTGGGTGGGGCCTTGCTGGGGGAGATGGGTTAGTGTGTCACGGTTTTTCGTTCTTGAGTTTGGGGTGATTGTTTTGATAGTTGTATGCGCATTCATTTGCTATGTCGACGCTTATTCACCTTTCCGCCCTTACGGCGGCCTACTTTGGTCTTGGCCAAAGTAGGCAAAGCCGCTCGCTCCATTCATACGGCCCCTACGCTTCGCTCCGGGGTTCCCTCACTCCGGCCTTGCTCCCGGGAGGACCGCGCTGAACGCCCCATCCTGGGGCGCAGCGCTTGACGGGCATCCATGCCCGTCACCTCCCTCCGCAAGACCTGCGTTCGGCCTCCTGAAGTCGCGAAGTTACGGGCGGCGCCTGGGCTGGCGCAGCTGTCGCTCGCGGGCTTCGGGGGTAGACTCTTGATCGGCAACGGCAACGGCAACGGCAACGGCGACGGCCCCACGCGTTCGCGTCAATGCGTCTGCCAGATCCCATTGTTGCGTTCGCAATCACTGCGCGCCTGCCCCAGGCTTGGGGTGTCGTAGTAGTAGGTGATGATCCGCGCATCCTTGGGCACGGCCGGCCGGGTCGAGGGCTCGCCGCGCCCTGCGGCATCAGGATTGGCCAGGGTCTCCTGGGACAGCGGGGCGATGCAGCTGCCCACGCTGCCATCGGCGCAACGCTCGACCTTGCGTTTCTGGCTGTTGAGCATCTCCTTGCTCTCGTTGCTGCACGACCAGGCAATCGCTTCGGCAGGCATGTTGCCGTAGCTGTAGCAGGTATGCTGCTGCACCGGCTTGACCGCCTCGCTGGACGAGCGGGTGACCACGTCGCAACCTTCGGCCAGCACCTGCCCGCTGAGCAGGCTGCCCAGCAATGCCACACACAGAATGAACCGCATGACGAACCTCCCGGGCCGATAGGGCCCTCAACGCTTGTCCAGGGCTGGCCCGGCCTGTCGGCGCAGGGCCTTGGCGCGCTTCTCCAGAACCAGGTAAGTGATCACCGCCAGCAACAGCGGGATCAGGTAGTACAGCGTCCGATACCCCAGCAATGCGGCCACCAGCGTGCCCTGGCCCAATTGCCCGTGCAGCAGGGCAAGGAACACTGCCTCCAGCACCCCCAGCCCGGCAGGAATATGCGCCACCACCCCTGCCACGCAGCTGATCAGCAACACCCCCAGTACCGACGGATAGAACAGCTCCGGCGGCAGCAGCAGGTGGATCAGCGCCGCCATCAACGCCCAGTTGCTCGCGCCCAGCGCCACCTGGCACAACGCCAGGCGCAGGCTCGGCAGGGTCACTTCATGTCCGCGCAGATGCCAGGTACGTCGCTTGGCGAAGGCACAGGCGAGCAGGTAGGCGGCTGCAACCGCCACCATCAGCACACCGATCAGGCGCAGGCCGCCGGCGCCCACCGCCCAGCTTGCCGGCAGCTTGACCAAGCCCAGGGCGAACACCGTGCCGGCCAGCAGCACATAGCCCATCCAGTTGGTCAACAGCCCCAGGGTGAGAATGCGGGTGATGGTCGCGGTGTCCAGCCCCAGCCGGCTATACAGGCGGTAGCGCAGGGCCACGCCGCCGACCCAGGTGGTGAAGTTGAGGTTGAACGCATAGCAGACGAAGGCCACCGGCAGCACCTGGCGGGCCGGCAAGCGGTGGCCGGTGTAGGCGCGAGCGAGCAGATCGTAGCTGGCAAACACCAGGTAGCTGCACAGGGCCAGCAACAGCCCCAGGGCCAGGGTAGAGGGCCGGTAGGCCAGCAGCGACTGGCGGACTTCGTTCCAGTCCAGGTTGCGTGCCAGGGTGAACAGCAGCACCGGTATCAATACCAGGAATAGCAGGGTGAGCAGCCGCATGCCCCAGGTCTTCCAGCGTGGCTTGGCCATCAGGTCTTGCCCCCGTTGAAGTCCACCGGCGCTTGGTTGTCCGCCTGCAGCGACTGCAGACGCTGCCGGTGCGCGGGGAACCAGCCGGCGATGCGCGGGAAGTAGCGGGTGATGTGGAAGCCCAGGAAGATCAACGGCGCGCGCCACCAGTAGCCACGCACCATACGCTCCAAGGTCACACGCTTGCAGTGCGCGGCACTCAGTTCGCTTAAATGCCGGTACAGCCCCTCGTTGAAGGCACGATCGCGGATCATCAGGTTGGCTTCGAGGTTGAACGACAAGCTCAGCGGGTCGAGGTTGCTCGATCCCACGGTGGACCATTCGTCGTCCACCAGCGCCACCTTGCCGTGCAACGGGCGCTGGCAGTACTCATGGATCTGCACATTGTCGCGCAACAGGTAGTTGTAGAGCAGGCGCGACAATGCGCGTACCCAGCGCATGTCCGGTTGCCCCTGGAGAATCAGGGTCACCGCCACGCCACGCCGGGCAGCGTTGCGCAGCTCGCGCAGCAATCGGTAGCCGGGGAAGAAATAGGCGTTGGCCACGACGATGCGTTGCCGGGCTTCACGGAAGACTTGCAGGTAGCACGCCTCGATGTCGGTGCGATGGCGACGATTGTCGCGTTCCACCAGCACGGCGCTGATCGAACCTGCGACGTCACCGCCTGGCACCACTGAGCTTGGCCCGCCCAGCACGGGGGCGAGCATGCGGCAGCTGGAAGCGTGCACCTGGGCCAGCACCGGGCCTGTGACTTCCACGGCGTAGTCCTGCTTGGCCTGCGGGCCGAAGTCGCCGAGATGGTCGGCGCTGTAGTTGATACCGCCAATGAACGCGCGCTCGCCATCGATCACCAGGATCTTGCGGTGCAGGCGCCGGAACAGGTTGGTACGCATGCCAGCCAGGCGCGGTTGCGGGTCGAATGCATGGAAGCGCACCCCGGCCTCGGTCATCGAGGCAATGAACTCGTCAGGCAGGTCGGCGGTGCCGTAGCCATCAACCGCCACCTCCACCCGCACGCCACGGCGCGCCGCGTCGATCAGCGCCAGGCGCAGCGGCTGGCCGACCTTGTCGTCGTAGATGATGAAGGTTTCCAGGAGGATCTCCTCCCGGGCTTGGGCTATCGCCTCGAACACACGCGGGTAGTACTGCTCGCCGTTGATCAGCAGTTCGACGTGGTTGCCGTCGCTCCAGGCCTGCTTCATAGCGTCACCTGCGCTACCAGCGGAGCATGGTCCGAGAGGTGCGACCAGGGGTACCTGGACAACACCCGTGCCTCGCACGCCTGGGCATTGCGCAGGTAGATGCGGTCCAGGCGCAGCAGCGGCAGGCGCGCGGGAAAACTGCGCGCCGGCGTGCCGAAGGCTTCGCTCAGCGATACCGACAGCCGCGCATCGGCCTTCAGGCGCCAGTCGTTGAAGTCACCGGCGACGATGACCGGCTCCTCCGGCGGCAGGCGCTCGAGCAAGGCCAGCAACAAGTCGACCTGACGCTGGCGGTGCTCCTCGCGCAGGCCCAGGTGCACACAGATCGCATGCACCTGCTCATGGCCGGGCACTTCGAGCTGGCAGTGCAACAGGCCGCGCTCCTCGTTCCCATGGATGGACACATCGAGGTTGTCGTAGGCGCGGATGGGGAACTTGGAGAGCAGCGCGTTGCCATGGTCGCCATGGGGATAGACCGCATTGCGCCCGTAGGCGAACTGCGGCCACATGCTGTCGGCGAGGAACTCGTACTGCGGAGTCTGCGGCCAGGTCGGATGGCGCTCGGCATGGCGCTGATGGCTGCCGTGCACCTCCTGCAGGAACACCAGGTCGGCGCCGGTGGCACGCACCGCCTCGCGCAGCTCGGGCAGGATGAAACGGCGGTTGAACAGGGTGAAGCCCTTGTGCACGTTAAGGGTAAGCACCGTCAGACGGTTTACGGCCGTGACGTTGTCGATGATGCGGTCGGGGGCGGGCAGGGTGCCGTTCATAGCGACTCCTGCGGCTCGACGCCGGGTTCGGTCACCAGCTCGCCGTCCAGGCCCAGCTTGCCCAGCAGGCGGCGGGCATCGTAGGGGGCATGTACCTTCTGGTCATTGTCGAAGTAGCAATACACATCCCGCGAGGCGCGTTTCGCCGGAGCGCGCCGGATGATGCGCTGGGCATCCTCCGGCTGGCCGCCCGCGGCCCAGGCCTGGATGCGCAGGCGCCAGCGGCGCAGGGCGCTGGCGCTGTAGCCGCTGCTGTAGAGCTCGACATCGCCGTGCAGGCGCAGGTAGACGAAATCGGCCGTGACTTCCTCGACATAAGGCCATTTGCCGGCGCTGTCGGCGACCACCAGCGCGACCTTGTGCTTGCGCAGCAGGTTGATGAAGGTTTCGCAGAGGAAGCTCGGATGGCGGATCTCCACGGCATGGCGCAAGCGCGCATTGCCGCGGATGGCGCTACCACCGTTGTCCTGCAAGCGTTCTGCGGCCTGCCGGGCACAGGCGCGCGCGGCCTTACGGTCGCGGGGCAGCAGGGCGAGAAAATCGCTGATGCGCTCGGCGTCGAACTTCATGTTCGGAGGAAACTGCCAG
The DNA here is from genome assembly GCF_033783325.1 of Pseudomonas sp. On1. Taxonomy (NCBI): domain Bacteria; kingdom Pseudomonadati; phylum Pseudomonadota; class Gammaproteobacteria; order Pseudomonadales; family Pseudomonadaceae; genus Pseudomonas; species Pseudomonas sp. On1. The sequence goes on from NZ_JAWPOA010000003.1 coordinate 84,862, forward strand.
AGGAATGGCCCCAGCTTGTCACCCAGCAGCAATGACCCCGAGGCAAAGAAGTTGGCCAGCGGCTCGTCGATGTCGCGCAGCCGTCGCACATGGGTGATGTAGCGCGGCGCCTTCACCGAAAAGACGAAGCCTTCCGGTGTTTCATCGCGCCACTGTCGGTAGCGCTCGGGGGTCTGCAACGCGTAGAACGAGCCATTGATCTCGATGCTGTTCACCGCCCGCGAGGCGAACGCCAGCTCATCGTCCTGGCGCAGCCCCTTGGGGTAGAAGTCCTTGCGCCATGGGCCATAGCGCCAACCGGATATGCCAATGCGGATCTCGCTCACGAGGGCTCCCTTTCGTTCGTGCACTCTTGACTAGCGACCGGCATCGCGGCGTCAGGGTTCAGCAGGAGTGACGAGTGGCCGGTGGCGCAAAATCTGGAACTTTGCCTGCCATCCGGCCCTCCACCACAGAGGGAAGCAGCCAATGGAGGCAACGCCGATGAACAGCGAGACAGAACCGGGAGACGTGCAGGCGCCGCCAGCACCGACCGAGGCAGACGATGAAGAACCCGAGGTGCTGCCGGACGACCCTGACATCGAGGGCTTGCCCGGAGAAACCCGGCAGCCGGCCTGAGGGAGCGCTAGCCATGAAATTCGATCGTTTCGCCCAATGGCTGGCCAACCGCAGCGGGCGCCCGGCGAGCTTCGTCATCGCATTGATGCTGATCATCGCCTGGGGCGTGAGCGGGCCGCTCTTCCATTTCAACGACACCTGGCAACTGGTGATCAACACCTCGACCACCATCATCACCTTCCTCATGGTGTTCCTGATCCAGAACACCCAGAACCGCGACAACGACGAACTGCACATCAAGATCGACGAACTGCTGCGCACCACCCAGCGGGCGCACAAGGCCCTGCTCGACCTCGAGGACATGGGCCCGGCCGAACTGCATGCGCTGCGCAAGCAGTACCAGCAACTGGGCGAGCACGACCAAGCGGCGCCGGGCAACGACGCACCGGCCAAGGACACCCTTGACTGACCCTGGAGGACGGCATGGCCAGACACATCATCCACTACACCGGCCCGATCAATTCCGCGACTTGCGGCAACCTCATCAACACCTGTTCCAAGGCCTTGCAGCAGGGCGCCGAGGTGTTGCAGATCAACATCGCCACCATGGGCGGCGAATGCAGCTACGGTTTCACCCTGTACAACTTCCTGCGCTCACTGCCGGTGCCGGTGCACACCCACAACCTGGGCACGGTCGAATCGATGGGCAACATCCTGTTCCTGGCCGGCAGCCACCGTACCGCCTGCGCCTACAGCAAATTCCTGTTCCACCCGTTCCACTGGACCCTGCACGGCTCGGTGGACCACTCACGGATGGCCGAATACGCGATGAGCCTGGACTATGACCTGCGCCTGTATGCGCAGATTGTCGCCGAGCGCACCGAGGGTGCGAGCGAGCGGCTCGATGTGCCGCGCTACCTGATGGCCTATCCACGGATCCTGGGCCCCCAGGAAGCGCTCGACAGCGGGATGATCCACGCCGTGGACGAACTGCCGATCGAGACCGCTGCCGTGCAGTGGAGCGTCCATGCCTGAGGCACGACGGCGCCCCGGCCACAGGCGGGCCGGGGCGGGTAGGGCGTCAGTAGGGTAGCGAGCCGCTCAGACCCTCGATCGCCTCGATCAGCTCGTCGTAGCCCACCGGCTTGTTCAGGTGCCGGTCGAAGCCCGACTGGCGCGAGCGGTACTGGTCGGCGCTGGCCCCGTAGCCGGTCAGGGCGATGGCCGGGGTATAGCGCAGGTGCTCCAGGCCACGCAGGGCCTTGATCAGGGCGTGGCCGTCCATGACCGGCATGCCGATATCGGAGAGGATGATGTCATAGCGGCCATGGGCGGCCGCCTCGAGTGCGGCCTGCGGGTTGCTGTAGGCCTCGACTTCGGCGCTTTCCATTTCCAGCAGTTGCTGCATCACCTCGAGGATTTCCACCGAGTCGTCCACCAGCAACACCCTGACGCCGTTCAAGCGGCCCTCGATGTTGTCGTCGCTGGTATCCGGCTGGGCCTGCTGTCCGGGGTCGGACAACGGCAGGCACACCGTGAAGGTGGCGCCGCAACCCAGGCCGGCGGACGTCGCGCTGACCGTGCCGCCATGCGCTTCCACCAGCTGGCGCACCAGCGACAGGCCGATACCGAGCCCGTCGCGGTGGTTGCCGGAGGCTTGTGGCGCGGCTTGGGAAAACAGGTCGAAGACGCTTTCCAGGCTTTCGTCGGTCAGGCCGATACCCTGGTCGATGACCTCCAGGCGCGCCTGGTTGCCTTGGCGGGCCAGCGCCAGGCGGATCTCGCTGCCGGCGGGGCTGAATTTCAGCGCATTGTTGAGCAGGTTCCAGACGATCTGCTCGAGCCGGGTGCTGTCGGCCTCGACGTACACCGGTGCGCCGTCGGCGGGCAGCGCCAGGCGCACCTCGCAGGCGTGCTGCTCGTTGGCCAGCACGGCCTGGATGGCCTGCAGCACCGCGCACAGGTCGAGCACCTGGGTCTTGAGCTTGAGCTTGCCGGTGCGGATACGCGCGACATCGAGCAGGTCATCGATGATTCGCGCTTGGCTCGAGACCGCCTCACAGATAGTGCCGACCGCCTTGCTGGCGACACCGTTGCTCTTTACCGACGGGGACCGGCGCAGGATTTCGGCATTTAGCTGAATCAGGTTGAGCGGGTGCTTGAGCTCGTGGGACATGACCGCGAAGAACTCGTCCTTCATGTGGCTGGTGTTCTGCGATTCAGCGAGCTGTTTGCTTTGTTCATCGTGCAGACGCTTGTGCCCCGTCAGGTCGCGGGCAATCTTGACGTAGCCGCGCAGGCTGCTGCCCTTGAGGCGCGACACTTCACCGCTGCAGTAGAAGCGGCTGCCGTCCTTGCGCACATGCCAGCGCTCGTCCTGGCCACGACCGTGCAGGCGGGCACTGCGCAGTTCGCGCTCGGGCAAGCCACTGGCCCGGTCCTGCTCGGTGAAGATCAGTTGGTAATGATGGCCGAGCACCTCATCCTTGCCATAGCCGAAGATCAGCGCGGCGCCGGTGTTCCAGTCGGTGATCAGGCCCTGCTCATCAAGCAGGATGATGGCGAAATCATGGGTACTCTCGGCGACCAGGCGCATGCGCTCCTCGCCCTGGCGCAGGCGTTCCTCGGCGGCGCGGCTCTGGCTGATGTCGATGAAGGTCAGCACGGTGCCGTCGACGTTGCGCTCGCTGGCCCGATACGGCAGCAGGCGGGCCAGGTACCAGTGCTGGTTGTGGCCGACCACTTCGCGCTCGATGGTGGTCTCGCGTTCGACCACCGCCCGGGCGTCGTCGGCCAGGCCCGGATAGTCGAGGCGATGGGTGATGTCGAGCAGCGAGCGCCCGGTGTCCACCGGCAGCATGCTGAAGATATCGGTGGCGCGCGGGGTGAACCAGCGGATGCACAGGTTGCGGTCGACGAACACCGTGGCGATGTCGGTGGACGCGATGAGGTTGCTCAGGTAGTCGTTGACCTTGTCGGTTTCCTCGACCTTGATCTTGAGTTCGTAGTTGACCGTCAGCAGTTCTTCGTTGATCGACTGCAGCTCTTCCTTGCTGGTTTCCAGCTCCTCGCTGGCCGAGCGCAGCTCCTCGTTGATCGCCTGCATCTCTTCGTTGGAGGCGGTCAGCTCCTGGCTGGAAAACTCCGACTGCTCGATGGTTTCCTGCAACTGCAGGCGCGTGCGGTGCAGTTCGCGCTCCAGGTTGCCCAACAGCATCCCTTCGGTCTGTTCGACGCCGGGTGCCCGGGTGATCGCGTTGTCGGCTTCGCCGCTCTGGAAAACCACCAGCAGGCACTCGCTGCCACTGGGTTCGTCCTGGTGCGGTTGGACCAGGATGCGTACCCCTTCGGTATGCTCGTCGAGGTCGAGGGAAACTGTGCGCGAAGTTACCGCCTGGCCGCTGCCCTGGGCCTGCAGCAAGGTGCTGCGCAGGGCCGGACGCAGCGGCGTGAGGACCAGGTTGAGCAGGTTGTGGCTGAGCTCGCCGCCGGCATGGCGCAGATAGCGCCCCACGCCCTCGCTCATGTGCAAGATATTGCCCTCGGTATCGACCACCAGGCTCGGCGGCGTGCAGCGGGCGAGGGCGCGGTGATGGATTTCGGCATAGGACAGTTTGCGGGCGGCGCGTGCCCGGGCCGGCGCCGGAGCGAGCGCAGGCTCGGGGGCTTGCAGGCGCGCCGGATGACGCACGGCCGCCACTTCACGGGCGCGGAAGATGCGGTTGCGCTTGTCCACGGCGACGAACAGGTCGGCCGCAAGGTCGGTGGATTCGGAGCTGCCCAGGAACAGATAGCCGCCCGGGCGTAGCGCGAAGTGGAACAGGCGCAGGATATCGCGCTGCACCTCCCGGTCGAGGTAGATCAGCAGGTTGCGGCAGACGATCAGGTCCAGTTGCGAGAACGGCGGGTCGGACAGCAGGTTGTGGCGGGCGAACAGGACTTTTTCGCGGATTTCCTTGCGCACCCGGTAATGCTGGTCCTCCTTGAGGAAGAACTGGCGCAGCCGGGCCGGCGACACATCCGTGGCGATGGCGTCCGGATACTGCCCGCCGCGACCGATGCCGATGGCGCGGTCGTCAAGATCGGTGGCGAAGATCTGCACCTGGGCACTGCGTCGTTCGATCCCCAGCTGTTCGCTTACCAGCATGGCCAGGCTGTAGGCCTCCTCACCGGTCGAGCAGCCAGCCGACCAAACACGCACCTCGCTGGCCGGCTCTTCGTTGCCTTCGCGGTTCACCAGGCCTGGCATCACATGGCGCTGCAGGGCCTCGAAGGCCTCGCGGTCACGGAAGAAGTTGGTCACGCCGATGAGCATGTCGGCCAGCAGCGCCCGTGATTCGTCCGGATGGCATTGCAGGTAGTCGCGATAGCCGGCCAGGTCGGTCTGGCCGGTCACGTGCAGGCGCCGCTCCAGGCGGCGCAGCACGGTGGCGCGCTTGTAATGGCTGAAGTCGTGGCCGGTGTTGTCCTGCAGCGACAACAGGATTTCGTCGAGCAGCGGGTCGCACGCCGCCGGGTCGCCCTCGCGCTCGCCCAGCGCGGGCGGCAGGCTGTCGTCGTCGATGCGCGGCAACTTCACCTGGCGGGCGGTGCGCCACATCTCGACCAGGCGGGCGGGCATCTCGGCCACCGGCAGCACCAGGTCGACCATGCCGGTGGCCAGCGCCGCCCGGGGCATCTCGGGGTATTCGGCATCCTCGGGGGCTTGCACCAGGGTCACGCCGCCCTGTTCCTTGATCCGCGACAGGCCCACGGCGCCGTCGCTGCCGGTGCCCGACAGCACCACGCAGAATGCATGATCCTTGTGTACATCGGCCAGGTCGCGGAAGAACAGGTCGATGGCCACATGGTCGCCACGGCTGCGCTTGGCCGGGCTGACGCGCAGGTAACCGTCGTTGGTCGACAGGCGATTGGCCGGCGAAATCACATAGACATGGTTGCGCTCGATCGGTACTGGTTCGCTGACCTGGCGCACAGGCATGCCGGTCACCGCCTGGATGATCCGGTCGGCCTGGCTCTGGTGGTCCGGCGACAGGTGCAGCACCACCACGAACGCCATGTCGCAGTCCTGCGGGGTGTGGCGGAAAAAGGTGCGGATTGCTTCCAGGCCGCCGGCCGAGGCGCCGATGCCGACCACGGGGAAATCCAGGTGGCTCGGGCTGAGTGCCGGATTGTGCGGCGAGGCGAGGGACGTTTTGCTGGAGGACTTCATGGCATCAGCCTTGTACGGACCTGGAAATGGCCCGCTTGGTCGGGCACTGGGCGCAGATTATAGGCTGCTGTTCATCCCGGCGACGAGCGGTTGGCGCCGAGCAAGGGCCGGTATACGAGGGTAAGCGGTCGGCAAGCACGGTGCATGGGGGCGTCTCCTTCGTCCACCGTCAGTAGTCAGAGCTGTGACCCTTGGCCAGGCGGATAAGTGCCGTCGGTCAGAACCTCGGTACAACAAATGAGCCGTTGGCTTGCGCCCCTGTTCGTAATTAAGTGCACGGCATCTTCGCGCGGCACGTCCAATCCAGCGTAAAGGAGAAACGTCATGGCTCGTGACCAGGATCAGACCGGACAACGCGGCGGCACCAAGGAAACCAACCCCGGCAACTTCGCCAACGACCGTGAAAGGGCCTCGCGGGCGGGCCAGAAGGGTGGCCGCAACTCTGGCGGCAACTTCGCCAATGACCGCGCCCGCGCCTCCGAGGCCGGCCGCAAGGGTGGTCGCAACAGCCACGGGAGCACCAGCGGTTCGTGACCTTGCGGGCCCTCCCTTGCTGTTGTGGACATTTTTTGAATTTTCATGGAACGACGTGATCTGTCAGAAAGTCATCCATGGAGAAGAGGAGGGCCTGCGTCAATGCCAAGTCCCCAGCTGTTTACCATCGAATACCTGCTGCACGGTCAGCCACGACGTTTCATCATCCGCCAGGAACACATGGACAATGCCGAGGCCTGGCATTGGGCGAGTTGCGACGCGGGTTTGGGGATCATTCCGAAGTTCGGACGCGAGCGCATCAAGAAAGTCAGCCGGCCCATGGCCGAACGGCATGGGATAACCGAGGTGCGCTGGAGGGTGTGAACCGGCGTGGACCTGGCCAGCTAATAGACTTCAGTGAAAGAGCGGGCTTGGCCCGCTCTTTCACTGCCATGCACACTCAGGCGCCTGACTCCGGGTCGCTGGCCGGTACCCCAGGGCGGTTCTCTTCCTCGGTCAGGTTCGGGTCGGCATCCGGGTCGTCGGCCTGATCATTGCGGCGGTCTGGCTCGAGTTCCGGCCAGTCGCTCTGCACATCGCCACCGCCCATCCAGTGTTGAGTGCTCATGTCGTCATCCTCTCCTCAGAGTGAAAAAACGGCCCACGCTCGGGCAGGCCGAACACAGGCGTGAACATCGCCACCCTCATGGATTGGGAGGTTGCAAAGCGCTTGAAGGGTCGATTGCATGCCACGGTGCGCCGACCAGCGGTCGCTCAGTTTCCGGAATATTTCACCGCGGCGGCCGTGCGGGTCGGCACATTGAGGGTCTTGAGCAGCGACGACACATGGATGCGCACGGTGAATGGCGAGATGTCCAGTGCCCGGGCGATCTCCTTGTTGGTCTTGCCCTGGGCGATCAGGCGCAGTACGTCCTGCTGGCGGTGGGTGAGCTGTTCCAGCTCGCTGGGGGCTTCCAGTTGCGGTAGCAACCCGCTGGGCGCGTAGTCGACCACCACTTCGCCGTCGCGAATGGCGAGGATGGCCGCGCCGATGGCTTCGGGGCTGACGCTCTTGCCGATGAAACCATCGACGCCGGCGGCCATGACTGCGCAGATCACCTCCGGGTCGTCGACCATCGACACGACGATCAGCGTGGTGCGCTGCAGTTGGCGGCGCAGTTCGGCGAGGCGGCCGATGCAGGTGAGGCCGGGGAAGCGCAGGTCGAGTATCAGGGTGTCGGGCGTCTCGCCCATGCTGGCCAGCCTGAGCACATCGGCCAGGCTGCCGGCTTCCTCCAGGCGCGCCTCGGGCAGGATGCGCCGCACGGTGTTGACCATGGCTTCCCTGAACAGCGGATGGTCATCCGCCACGATGATGCGGCAACTCACGTCGTGGAACTCCCTGTCAGCCGACACATGCTAATTTAGCAGTCACCTGCGGTTTTTTCCCACGCAGCGTGCCGCAAATGCCGACTGGCGCACAAGGACGTTACCCATGAAGTTCGAGAAGAACAACGAGCTGGACCAGGCCAACCTGCGCATCATCGTCGCCTCCTGTGCGATCAGCTACGTGGCGTTGCTGGGTTTCCTGCCGGGCCGCTCGCCTGCCACCTACCTGCCGGTGCTGCTCTACTACGCTGGATTCGTCGTGGTGTCGATCGGCATGCGCCAGGCGATCAAGCGCTGGCCCGGGCACTACCCGGCGCGGCGCATCTTCGGCATGCTGGGCGATTACACCGGCACCAGCTTCGGCCTAGTGGTCGGCGGTGAAACCGCGCTGCCGCTGTATGCGGTGATGGTCTGGATCAACCTGGGCAACGGCATGCGCTTCGGCTCGCGCTACCTGGCCATCGCCACCGTGCTGGCCCTGGCCGCGCTGGTTGTGGTGTGGCAGCTGACCCCCTATTGGCAGGAACAGCCGTTCCTGCTGCCGATGCTGCTGACCACCAGCACCCTGATTCCGTTTTATGCCCACCTGCTGCTCGAGCGCACGCGCAAGGCCACGGCCCTGGCCGAGGCGGCGACCCGCGAGAAGTCGCGCTTCCTGGCTCAGGCCAGCCACGACCTGCGCCAGCCGATCCATTCCATCGGCCTGTTCACCGCCTGCCTGCGCGAAGCGCGGCTGGGCGAGGAAGAGCGGCGCCTGGTGGACAGCATCGACCGCTCGCTGCTCAACGTCTCGCAGTTGTTCCGCTCGATCCTCGACCTGTACACCCTGGACAACGGCCGCGTACAGCCGAAGTGCGAAACCTTCGCCGTGGACGGCTTCCTGCGCGAGTTGTTGCGCCAGAACAGCGAGGCGGCGCGCTGGGCCGGGGTCGAGATGCGCCTGGTGCCCAGCCGCCACTGGACACGCGCCGACCCGGGGATGCTCGCGACCATGGTGCAGAACGTTTTGTCGAACAGCTTCAAGTACGCCGCCGGGCGCCCGTTGCTGATCGGCGTGCGGCCACGCGGCGAGGGGCTGGCCATCGTCGTCTGCGACCAGGGCCGGGGCATTGCCGAGGAGCACCAGGGTCACGTGTTCGAAGAGTTCTACCGGGTGCGCGAGGCACGTGACAAGGACGTCGAGGGCGTCGGCCTGGGGCTGGCCATCGTCAAACGCCTGGGGCAACTGATGGGTTTGGCGGTCAGCCTGCGCTCGCGCCAGGGGCATGGCACCACGCTGACCTTGCAAGGGTTGCCCAAGGTGCCGGCACAAGTGCCACGGGCCGTTGCCGACCAGGCCGTGCAGGCCGGCATGCTCACCGGTTTGCGGGTGTGCCTGGTGGAGGATGACCACAACGTCCTGCAGGCCACCAGTGCCTTGCTGCAACGCTGGGGGTGCGAGGTGCAGGCCGAGAGCTCGCCCTTTGGCCTGGCCAGTGACTGCGATGTGATCGTTGCCGACTACGACCTGGGCCCACAGGCCACCGGCATCGACTGCATCGACCAGTTGCGCGCGCAACGCGGCGCCGAAGTGCCGGCGCTGATCATGACCGGCCATGATATCGACAGGCTGCAGGGCGCCCTGCAGGCACGGGGTATCGCGGTACTGGCCAAGCCGGTGCGACCGGCGGAGCTGCGTGCGGCGCTGCGGGGTTTGCGTGAGAGCGTGGCGGCGCCGGTGGTCTAGGCCGGCGCCCTCGACCATCACTGGAAGACCGGCGCCTGGCCTTCTTTCCAGCAGGTGGGGGATGGCGTGTAGATACCCATGCCGGCCACGGCCACCAGGCCGCCGCTGGGCACCTGGCAGTCGTACTGGCCCTTGCTGGTGCTGGCGGTGAAGTAGGTGGTGTTGGAGTCGCTGCGCAGGTTGCTGACCTTGCTCACGGGCACGCCGAGGGTGACCTCGGTGCGTTGCTTGAGGGTGTCGGCGCTGGGGCTGGCGGTCTGGCAGCCGGCCACGGCGGCCAGGCCGGCGAGCAGGACGAGGGACTTGAAAGGGAAGGACTTGAGGATCATCGCGTTGCTTCCTTGGCATTGTTCTCGGTACCGCGCCCGCGCCGCCAGGAAGGGGGCTGGCGGTGGGACGCTGGGCCGACTATAGCGCTGAGGCGGCGTTGCGCGATGTAGGGCGGATGTCCGAGGTGGCATTTTGCCTTGATTGGGTTGCGGGATGCCTTCCACCTGACTGCATGCAGGCATCTCGCCGCCCACTGGCAGTCAGCGCTTGAGCACCAAGGTCAGAATGTCATAACTGGCCACCAGCTCACCCAGCTGGTTGGTCACCTCCACATCCCAGGCCACCACCCCTTGTGGCTGCCCCTGCGGGCTGGTCTTGCCCTGGTCGATCTTGCGCTTGCAGGTCAGGCGCGCCTGGATTGTGTCGCCGATGCCCACCGGGGTGATGAAACGCAGCGTGTCCAGCCCGTAGTTGGCCAGCACCGGCCCTTCGCCGGGGCTGACGAACAACCCGGCGGCCGCCGACAGCACGAAGTAGCCGTGGGCGATGCGCTTGCCGAACTGCGACTGTCTGGCGGCGATCTCGTCGAAGTGCATGTAGAAGTGATCCCCCGACAGGCAGCCGAAGTTGACCAGGTCGGCCTCGGTCACCGTGCGACGGTGGGTCAGCAGCGACTCGCCGATGCGCAGGTCGTCGAAATGGCGGCGGAACGGGTGTACTTCGGTTTCGATCACCTCGGCGCCGCGCACGTACTCGTCGGTCACTGCCATCAGCATACTCGGCGAACCTTGCACCGCGGCGCGCTGCAGGTAGTGCTTGACCGCGCGCAGGCCGCCCAGCTCCTCGCCGCCGCCGGCACGACCGGGGCCGCCGTGCTTGAGCTGCGGCAATGGCGAACCATGCCCGGTGGACTCCTTGGCCGCCTCGCTGTCGAGTACCAGCAGCCGCCCGTGCCAGGCCGCCGCCACCGGGATGGCCTTGGCCGCCACGGCGCGGTCGGCGGTGACCAGGCTCGCCACCAGGCTGCCCTTGCCGCGGGCGGCCAGGGCCAAGGACTCGTCGAGGTCGTCGTAGGCCATCAGCGTGCTGACCGGGCCGAACGCCTCGATATCATGGGGACCGCCCTCGGCATGCGGGTCGCGGGCCAGCAGCAGGGTCGGGGCAAAGAACGCGCCCTCGGCCACGCCATCGCCGACCGGGGTGAAACCGTCACTGGCGCCCAGCAGCTGCTCGCAGGTGGCCAGCAACTGGCGCACGCGCTCGGTGACATCACGCTGCTGGTCATGGGAGGCCAGCGCCCCCATGCGCACGCCTTCCACCGAAGGATCGCCCACCACCACCTTGCGCAGGCGTTCGCGCAGACGAGTGGCCACCGCGTCGATGTGCCTGGCCGGGACGATGGCGCGGCGGATCGCCGTGCATTTCTGCCCGGCCTTGGTGGTCATTTCCCGCGCCACTTCCTTGATGTACAGCTCGAACTCCTCGCTGTCAGGGCTCACGTCCGGGCCAAGAATGGCGCAGTTCAGCGAGTCAGCCTCGGCGTTGAACGGCACCGAGTTGCGGATCAGGTTCGGGGTGACGCGCAGCTTGGCTGCGGTGTCGGCGGAGCCGGTAAAGGTCACCACATCCTGCCCCTGCAGGCGCTCGAGCAGGTCACCGGTGCTGCCGATCACCAGTTGCAGGCTGCCGGCCGGCAACAGGCCCGATTCGTTCATCAGCCGTACCACGGCCTCGGTCAGGTAGCTGGTGGACGTGGCAGGCTTGACGATGCACGGCATGCCGGCCAGGAAGGTCGGGGCGAATTTCTCCAGCATCCCCCAGATCGGGAAGTTGAAGGCGTTGATATGCACGGCCACGCCCGCACGCGGCACCAGGATATGGCTGCCGGCGAAATGGCCTTGCTTGCCCAGGGGGATCGCCGGGCCTTCGTGTACCAGGTTACCCGAGGGCAGCTCGCGGCGGCCCATGCTCGAATAGGCGAACAGCGTGGCGTTGCCGCCTTCGATGTCGATCCAGCTGTCGGCGCGGGTGGCGCCGCTGTGATGGGACAGGGCGTAGAGCTGCTCCTTGCGCTCGGCCAGGTACAGCGCCAGGGCCTTGAGGCGGGCGGCGCGCTGCTGGAAATCCATGGCCAGCAGCTGCTTCAGGCCCTGGACGCGGGCAAAGTCCACGGCCTCGGCGAAGTCCGGGCGTTCCTCGTGGCTGTAGGCCAGGACGTGGCCGTCGAGGGCGCTGCGCAGGGCCTGGGCGCCGTGCTGGCCGATCCAGCGGCCGGCGATGAAGCTTTGCAGGGTAGGGGCGGCGGACATGCTGTTCTCCTTGCTGTTCTGATAGACAGGGGGCGCGCTTACCAGAGCGCCAGGGTGTAGCCGATGATCAGGCGGTTTTCGTCAACGGCATTGGTCAGGCCATTGCCGGAACGGAAGGTGACGTTGCGCCAGCGCAGGCTGACGTCCTTGAACGGACCGCTCTGGATCACGTAGGTGATGTCGGTGTCGCGTTCGCGCTCGCGGCCATTGCTGAGCGTGGCGGTTTCGGCGTGGCGGCCGTCGGTGTAGCGGGTCATGAAGCTCAGCCCGGGGATACCCATGGCCACGAAGTCGTAGTCGTAGCGCAGCTGCCAGGAGTCGAGCCCGGCGCGGGTGAAGGTGTTGTAGGTGACCAGGTTGACGGTGTACGGATCACCGCCGTTGAGGAACGGGAAGGCGCTGTCGCCGGACATCTGCTGCCAGGTGGCGGTGAACTTGTGGGCCTTCACGCCCAGGGTGAACATGGCGTTGAAGTTGCGGTTGTCGATGTTGCCCGCGCGCTCGGCGCCGTCGCCGCGGCTGTCGAAGTAGCGCAGGTCGCTGCGCAGGCTGATGCCCTCGGCCAAGGGCTGGGTATGCAGAAAACCGAGGTATTGCTGGCGGTAGATGTCTTCGAGCTTGGCGTAGTAGTAGCTGATGCTGGCCTGCGGGGTGATGGCGTAGCTGCCGCCGCCGAAGTCGAAGTGGTCGCTGCTGGCGGCGCCGTAGCCGATATCATCGCGCCCGGACGAGTCGCGCAGGTTGGCCTTGGTCAGGCGCCCGCCGTTTAAGGTCAGGCCGTCCAGCTCCTGGCTGGTCAGCAGGCCACCCTGGAAGGTCGAAGCCAGCAGGCGGGTGTCGTTGTAAACCACCACTGGCAGGATCGGCTGCAACGTGCCCATGCGCAGGGTGCTCTTGGAGACCCGCAGCTTGGCGGTCAGGCCCAGCTCGCTGTAGTCGTCCACCGGCTCCATGCTGTTCGGCCCGTAGGGCAGCAGGCCGGTGTTGCGTCGGTCGCGGCTGGAGTCGAGCTTGATGCCCAGTTGGCCCATGGCGTCCACCCCGACACCAACCGGCCCCTCGGTGAAACCCGACTCGAAGCGGGCGGTGAAGCCCTGGCCCCATTCCTCGGCCTTGCTCTGCGGGGCGTTGCTCTGGCGGAAGTCGCGGTTTATGTAGTGGTTGCGCAGTTCGAGGCGGGCGTGACTGTCAGCGATAAAGTCCGCCATGGCCGGCAAGGGCAGGGCGAGGGTGGCCAGCCAGGCGGCTGACTTGAGGTGCATGCGGTTCATTGTTGTTGTACCCGACATTGTTATTGTTCTTGAAGTCAGTGCTTGCTGGCACCGGCGGCGCCGATACCGGTCATCGAACGGATGAATTGGGCCAGGTAGCGCCCACGCTCTTCGTGCGCCCGCTGCGAGCCGTCGGTGACCGAGAAGGCCCAGGCCGCGAGGAAGGCCAGCGACATGGAGAACAGTGCCGGGTTGCTGTAGGGGAACAGCGCCCGTTCGTTGTGCAGCACGTTGACCCACACCGCCGGGCCCAGCACCACCAGCACGATCGCCGAGACCAGCCCGGCCAGGCTGCCGCCCACCGCGCCACGGGTGGTCAGGCCCTTCCAGAACATCGAAAGCAGCAGCACCGGGAAGTTGACCGAGGCGGCCACCGCCAGCACCAGGCCGGAGAGGAAGGCGATGTTCTGCGACTCGAACAGCAGCCCCAGCAGCACCGCGAACAGGCCGATCCCCAAGGTGGCCAGGCGCGATACGCGCATTTCTTCCTGCTCGCTGGCCTGGCCCTTGCGCACCACGCAGGCGTACAGGTCGTGGGATACCGCCGAGGCGCCGGACAGCGCAAGGCCGGCGACCACGGCGAGGATGGTGGCGAAGGCCACCGCCGAGATGAAGCCGAGGAACAGGTTGCCGCCCACCGCCTGGGCCAGGTGCACGGCGACCATGTTGCCGCCGCCGATGATCGCCCCGGTGGCGTCGCGGTAGGACGGCTCGGTACCGACCATGACGATGGCGCCGAAACCGATGACGATCAGCAGCAGATAGAAGTAGCCGATGAAGCCGGTGGCGTAGAACACGCTCTTGCGCGCTTCCTTGGCGTCGCTGACGGTGAAGAAGCGCATTAGGATATGCGGCAGGCCGGCAGTGCCGAACATCATGCCCAGGCCCAGGGAAATGGCGTCCACCGGGTTGGACAGCAGCGCGCCCGGCGCCATGATCGCCTGGCCCTTGGCGTGCACGGCCACGGCGCTGGCGAACATTGCCTCGGTGCTGAAGCCGAAATGCCTGAGCACCATGAACGCCATGAAGGTGGTGCCGGAGAGCAGCATCACCGCCTTGATGATCTGCACCCAGGTGGTGGCGAGCATGCCGCCGAAGGTGACGTACAGCACCATCAGCGCACCCACCAGCATCACCGCGTACAGGTAGTTGATGCCGAACAGCAGCTCGATCAGCTTGCCGGCGCCGACCATCTGCGCCACCAGGTACATCAGCGCCACGGCCAGGGTGCCGAAGGCCGAGGTCAGGCGCACCGGAGCCTGGGCCAGGCGGTAGGAGACGACGTCGGCGAAAGTGTACTTGCCCAGGTTGCGCAGGCGCTCGGCGATCAGGAACAGGATGATCGGCCAACCGGCGAGCACGCCCAGGGCATACAGCAGGCCGTCGTAGCCGTTCATGAACATCATTGCCGAGATGCCCAGGAAGGACGCGGCGCTGATCATGTCGCCGGCGATTGCCAGGCCGTTCTGCATGCCGGTGAGGCCGCCGCCGGCGGTGTAGAAGTCGCTGGCCGAGCGGGTGCGCAGGGCCGCCCAGCGGGTCACCAGCAAGGTGAAGCAGACGAACACCAGGAACATCGAGATGGCGGTCCAGTTCATCGCGCGCACTCCTGCTTGACCACTTCGTTGAGCGGGTCGATGACGCGGTTGGCGCGGTGCATGTAGATGCCGGTGAGGGCGAAGGACAGCAGCACCATCAGCACGCCCACCAACATGCCGACGCTGGTCACCCCGCCGCTGAGGGACTGGCCGAGCACGCCTGGGGCGAAGGCCACCAGCAGGACGAAGCCGTAATAGGCGACAAACATGGTCAGGGTCAGGCTGCCGTTGAGGCGGCGCTTGCGCTTGATCAGTTGCACGAAGGCGGGGTGGTTGCTGATGGTTTCGATGTGTTCGGGTGTCATGGGAGCGTTCTCTCTGGCTGTTGTAATTGTTTTTCAGGTCACGCGGGTGTTGCGGTGTTGCTGAGGGCGCCTCGGTGTCAGAGCTGATCGAAGTCGAGCACCACCTTGTCGCTCAGCGGGTAGGTCTGGCACGACAGCACGTACCCGGCGGCCACTTCGTAGTCTTCCAGGGCATGGTTGCTGTCCATCTCCACCTCGCCCTCGATCACCTTGCACTTGCAGGTCGAGCACACCCCGGCCTTGCACGAGTACGGCAGCTCGGCGCCGATGGCATTGCCGGCGTCGAGCACGCTGCGGGTGTTGCGCGGCAGGTCGAAGGCCAGGGCGCGGCCATCGCTGATCACGGTCACCTGGCTGACTGCCGAATCCAGCTCGCGGGCCGCTTCACGGGCCTCGCGGCGGGCTTCGCTGCCGGTGGCGGCGAACAGTTCATAGTGGATGCGCGCCTTGTCCATGCCGTTGGCCTGCAGGCTGTCGCGCACGGTTTCGGTCATGGCCTGGGGGCCGCAGATGAAGGCGGCATCGAGTGAGGTCACGTCGAGCCAGCGGGAGAACAGCTGGCCGCACTTGTCGGCGTCGATGCGGCCGTTGTACAGGTCGACGTCCTGTTGCTCGCGGCTGAACACGAAGATCAGGTTGAGGCGCTCGAGGTACTGGTTCTTCAGGTCCTCGAGGCGGTCGCGGAACAGCGCGCTGTTGCTGGCGCGGTTGCCGTACAGCAAGGTGAAGCGGCTGTCTGGTTCAGTGGCCAGCGTGGTGGCGACCAGCGACAGGATCGGGGTGATGCCGCTGCCGGCGGCCACGCCCAGGTAGTTGCCCCGGCGCGCCGGGTCCAGCGGTACGAAGAAGTTGCCCGAGGGCGGCATCACTTCGAGCTGCTGACCGGCCTTGAGCACTTCGTTGGCGAAGGCCGAGAAGCGCCCACCAGGCACGCGTTTGACCGCCACGCGCAGCTCGCCATCCTGCACTGCGCTGCAGATCGAATAGGAACGGCGCACTTCCTCGTCATCGAGCTGGGTGCGCATGACCAGGTACTGGCCCTGGGTGAAACGGAACTCATCGCGCAGGTGCGCGGGCACGTCGAAGGCGATGGACACCGCGTCGCGGGTCTCCTGACGCACTTGCTTGATGGTCAGGCTGTGAAACTGGCTCATGGCATTCTCCACGGCTCAAAGGCATTTGAAATAGTCGAACGGTTCCAGGCAGGCGCGGCAGCGGTACAGGGCCTTGCAGGCGGTGGAGCCAAACTGGCTGAGCAGTTCGGTATCGGCGCTGCCGCACTGCGGGCAACACACGCTGGGTGCCGCACCGCGCAGGTTGGCGCTGCCCTCGGGTGGGGCGATGCCGTAGGCGCGCAGCCGCTCACGGCCTTGCGCACTGATCCAGTCAGTGCTCCATGCCGGGGTGAGACGACGCTCCAGCGCAGGCTCAGCGAAACCGGCCTGCTCCAGGGCCTGGCGAATGTCACTCTCGATCACCTCGGTGGCCGGGCAGCCGGAGTAGGTCGGGGTGACCACCAGGTGCAGGTGGCCGGCGCGCCAGTCGAGGTCGCGCACGACACCCAGGTCGACCACGCTGACTACCGGTACTTCCGGGTCCATCACCTCGGCCAGCACCGCCCAGGCCCGGCTCAGGTCGCCATCGCGCAAGGCCCTGGCGCCGCGGTCGCCGGCGATCAGCTCACCAGGTCGCATCGGGGTAGGCTCGCGGCAGGAACTGCATTTCAGCCAGCAGCAGGCCGAGGTGTTCGCTGTGCAGGCCCTTGCGCCCGTCCAGGTAGAAGTGGCTGGCGGCCTTGGGCAGGGGCAGGTCGACCGAGGCGAAGATGGCCGTGACGTTGTTCAGCCAGTGCTGGGCGATCCGCGCCGGGTCGGCGCCGACACCGGCATTGGCCAGCTGGACTTCGCCGTCGTTGGCCACGCTCAATTCGACCGTGAAGCGCCACAGTGTCGGGATGGCTTCGAGCATGCGCCGACGGCTTTCTTCAGTGCCGCCGCCCAGGCGCTGCACCCACTCGCCGGAGCGGCGCAGGTGGTAGGTGACTTCTTT
This sequence comes from Pseudomonas sp. On1, assembly GCF_033783325.1. Classification (NCBI taxonomy): domain Bacteria; kingdom Pseudomonadati; phylum Pseudomonadota; class Gammaproteobacteria; order Pseudomonadales; family Pseudomonadaceae; genus Pseudomonas; species Pseudomonas sp. On1. The sequence continues at coordinate 102,023 of NZ_JAWPOA010000003.1, forward strand.
CAGGGCCTTGGCGGCGATGCCGGCGATGCGTTCATCGCTGGAGGCCGTGAGCCCTTCGAGCGTGGCATGGTGCCAGGCGTCGTAGAGGAACTGCTTGAGCATGGTGACGGCGTAGTCGCCGTTGGGTTGCTCGACCAGCAGCAGGTTGCGATAGGCGCGTTCGTCGCGGCGGAACGCCAGGGCATCGGCGTCGCGGCCGTCGTCCAACAGTTCGGCGGCATAGTCCAGCCAGTTGCGCGCCTGGCCCACCAGGTCGAGGCCGACGTTCATCAGCGCCAGTTCTTCTTCCAGCGCCGGCGCCTTGCCGCACCACTCGCACAGGCGCTGGCCCTGGACCAGGGCGCTGTCGCCGAGCAGCAGCAGGTATTGGATGAGTGCTTGCTTGTGCATGGCGGGCCTCACATGTGTCCGACTTCGGCGGGCAGCTCGTAGAAGCTGGCATGGCGGTAGACCTTGTCGTCCGCCGGGGCGAACAATGGGTCCTTCTCGTCGGGCGAAGAGGCGGTGATCAGCGCCGAGGGCACCACCCACAGGCTCACGCCTTCGCTGCGGCGGGTGTACAGCTCGCGGGCGTTCTCGATGGCCATGGCGGCGTCGGCGGCATGCACGCTGCCGACGTGCTTGTGGTTCAGGCCGTGCTTGCTGCGCACGAATACTTCGTAGAGGGTCCAGTCAGACATGCTCGATCTCCGCATCGATGGCCGCTTCAGGCGGCGTTCTTGTTGTGTTGCTTGCGCGCATAGGCCACGGCGGCCTCGCGTACCCAGGCGCCGTCTTCGATGGCCTTGCGGCGGGTGGCGACGCGCTCCTGGTTGCATGGGCCGTTGCCCTTGAGCACCTCGTAGAACTCTTCCCACTGGATCTGGCCGAAGTCGTAATGGCCGCGTTCGGCGTTCCACCTGAGCTCAGGGTCGGGAGCGGTGCAGCCGAGCAGTTCCAGCTGCGGCACGGTCTGGTCGATGAAGCGCTGGCGCAGTTCGTCGTTGCTCTGGCGCTTGATCTTCCAGGCCATGGATTGCGCGCTGTTGGGCGAATGTTCGTCGCTGGGGCCGAACATCATCAGCGCCGGCCACCACAGGCGGTCGATGGCGTCCTGGACCATGTCCTTCTGCGCCTGGGTACCGTGGCGCATCATGGTCAGCAGCAGTTCGTAGCCCTGGCGCTGGTGGAAGCTTTCTTCCTTGCAGATGCGGATCATGGCGCGGGAGTAGGGGCCGTAGGAGGTGCGCTGCAGCACCACCTGGTTGACGATCGCCGCGCCGTCCACCAGCCAGCCCACCGCGCCCATGTCGGCCCAGCTCAAGGTCGGGTAGTTGAAGATGCTCGAATACTTGGCCTTGCCGCTGTGCAGCTTGGCGATCTCTTCGTCGCGGTCGGCGCCAAGGGTTTCCATGGCGCTGTACAGGTACAGGCCGTGGCCGGCCTCGTCCTGGATCTTGGCCATCAACTGCAGCTTGCGCTTGAGCGAAGGGGCGCGAGTGACCCAGTTGCCTTCCGGGAGCATGCCGACGATCTCGGAATGGGCGTGCTGGGAAATCTGGCGGATTAGCGTCTGGCGGTAGGCCTCGGGCATCCAGTTCTTGGCTTCGATCTTGATCTCGGCGTCGATCTTCTCCTGGAAGACGCGCTCTTCGGGCGACATCTCTTCCAGGGTCTTCAGGCGCTTGACGCCGGTTTCTACGAGCTGTGCGTACATGGTCGTGCTCCCGCTGATGGGCTGCTTGGGGCGTGGGTCATTTATAAGCGATACAAAACACAACATCAAACAGTATTTGATGTATCAAATACGATTTGTGTATCGCTTTCGCATGAGTTGGCCGGGCGTGGCAGCGGGCTTGCCCGCGATAACGTTCGGCCAGGCGAAAAAAAGCCCCGGAACTTGGCCGGGGCTTTCCAGTAACCGCTATCGGTCAGCTGGCCAGGCGCTTGTCATACACATGACAGGCCTTGCCTTCCGAGCGTTTCAGCGTGCCGCACGGCTGCAACTGGATCTGCGTGCTGATGCCGATGTAGGTCTTGATCTGCTTCGCCAGTTCACCCACCACTTGCTTGCGCTGGCCCTCGTCGAGGTACTGGCTGTCGCTGCGCAGTTCAACATGCACCTCGACGCTGTCGAGATTTCCATTACGATACAGGTGGATCTCATATAGCTCGGAAAGCTGTTTTATCTTGAGTACCTGCTCCTCGATCTGCGTCGGGAACACATTGACCCCGCGAATGATCAGCATGTCGTCGCTGCGCCCGGTGATCTTGCCGATGCGCCGCATCGGCCGCGCCGTGCCCGGCAGCAGGCGGGTGAGGTCGCGGGTGCGGTAGCGCACCATCGGTAACGCTTCCTTGCTCAGCGAGGTGAACACCAGCTCGCCGAGCCGGCCGTCCGGCAGCACCTGGCCTGTGACCGGGTCGATGATCTCGGGGTAGAAATGGTCTTCCCAGATGGTCGGGCCGTCCTTGGTATCGATGCACTCCATGGCCACGCCCGGGCCCATGATTTCCGACAGCCCGTAGATATCCAGGGCGTCGATGCCCAGGCGCTGCTCGATGGCGCGGCGCAGTTCGTCGGTCCAGGGTTCGGCGCCGAAGATGCCCAGGCGCAGTTTGAGGTCGTGCGGGTCGATGCCCTGGCGCTCGATCTCGTCGGCGAGGTTGAGCATGTACGAGGGGGTGACCATGATGATGTCCGGCTGGAAGTCGCGGATCAGCTGCACCTGCTTCTCGGTCTGGCCGCCGGACATGGGGATCACCGTGCAGCCCAGGCGCTCGGCGCCGTAGTGCGCGCCCAGGCCGCCGGTGAACAGGCCGTAGCCGTAGGAGACATGCACCTTGTCGCCGCGGCGCCCGCCGGCGGCGCGAATCGAGCGCGCCACCACGTTGGCCCAGGTGTCGATGTCGTTCTGGGTGTAGCCGACCACCGTCGGCTTGCCGGTGGTGCCGCTGGAGGCGTGCAGGCGCACCACCTGGTCCTGGGGCACGGCAAACATGCCGTAGGGGTAGTTGTCGCGCAGGTCGTTCTTGCCGGTGAAGGGGAAGCGGGCCAGGTCCTCCAGCGATTTCAGGTCGTCGGGATGGGCGCCACAGGCGTCGAAGCGCTGACGGTACAGCGGCACATTGGCGTAGGCGTGGTTCAGGCTCCAGCGCAGGCGCTCCAGCTGGTGCTGGCGCAGTGCGTCGAGGCTGGCGGTTTCCATCGGGTCGAGCAGGGCGCGGTCGGCATCGTGGTAGAGATTCATGGTTTCACTCGAGTTGTTCTTGTCGTGGGCCGGGGCCCTGAGTGTCATGGCAGGCAGCATACTGCCCGCGTCGCGTGGCGTCTCTGGCGGCTGATCAGAGGCGCTCGATCACCAGGGCGATGCCCTGGCCGACGCCGATGCACATGGTGCACAGGGCGTAACGGCCGCCGGTCTGCTCCAGCTGGTGCAGGGCGGTGGTGACCAGTCGTGCGCCGCTCATGCCCAGCGGGTGGCCCAGGGCAATGGCGCCACCGTTGGGGTTGACCCGCGGATCGTCGTCGGCCAGGCCCAGCTCGCGCAGCACGGCCAGGCCTTGGGCGGCAAAGGCTTCGTTGAGCTCGATCACGTCCATGTCGGCCAGCGCCAGGCCGGTCAGCTCCAGTACCTTGTGGGTCGCCGGCACCGGGCCGATGCCCATGAGGCGTGGCTCGACGCCGGCCACCGCCAGGCCAAGCACCCGGCCACGGGCCTTGAGGCCGTGGCGTTGCGCGGCCCGTGGACTGGCCAGCAGCAGGGCGCAGGCGCCGTCATTGACCCCCGAGGCATTGCCGGCGGTGACGCTGCCGCCCTCACGGAACGGCGTGCCCAGGCGCGCCAGTTGTTCCAGGGTGGTGTCGCCTCGTGGATGTTCATCGTGCTCGACGCGTTTGGGCGGGCCTTTGCGCTGCGGGATCTCCACCGCGACGATCTCCTGGGCCAGACGGCCATTGGCCTGGGCGGCGGCGGCCTTGAGCTGGCTGCGCAGGGCGAAGGCATCCTGGTCTTCGCGGGAGATGTCGAAGCGCTCGGCGACGTTCTCGGCGGTTTCGGGCATCGAATCGATGCCGTATTGCGCCTGCATCGACGGGTTGACGAAGCGCCAGCCGATGGTGGTGTCGAACAGTTGCGCGCTGCGGCCAAAGGCCTGTTCCGACTTGCCAATGACGAAGGGTGCCCGCGACATCGACTCGACGCCGCCGGCCAGCATCAGCCCGGCTTCGCCGCAGCGCAGGGCGCGGGCAGCGTTGCCGATGGCGTCGAGGCCCGAGCCGCACAGGCGGTTGATCGTGGTGCCGGGCACCTCGATCGGCAGCCCGGCCAGCAGGGCGGCCATGCGCGCGACGTTGCGGTTGTCTTCGCCGGCCTGGTTGGCGCAGCCGAGGATCACATCGTCCAGCGCCGCCCAGTCCAGCCCGGGATGGCGCGCCATCAGCGCCTTGATCGGCACCGCGGCAAGGTCGTCGGGGCGCACGCTCGACAGGGCGCCGCCGTAGCGGCCGATGGGGGTGCGCACGGCATCGATGATCAGCGCGTGGGGCAGGCTGGCGTCAGTCATTTGAGGTCTCCGGCGACAGCACGGTGCCGCGCACTTTGTAGGATTTGCCGTGGAACAGGGCGATCAGCTCGCCCTGCTGGTTCTCGATGCGCACGTCGTAGTTGCCGGTGCGGCCTTTGCGGCTTTGTTCGCTGGCGCTGGCCTGCAGGCGGTCGCCGAGCCGCGCCGGGGCCACATAGTCGATGCTGCAACCCAGGGCCACGGCCGCTTCATCGTAGCTGTTGCAGGCGAAGGCGAAGGCCGAATCGGCCAGGGCGAACAGGTAGCCGCCATGGCAGGTGCCGTGGCTCTGGATCATGTCGGCGCGCACGGTCATGCCCAGGCGGGCGCTGCCGGGGCCGGCTTCGAGCAGTTCGATGCCCAGGCCCTGGCTGGCGGCGTCACGGCCGAACATGGCCTCGGCGCAGGCGCGGGCCAAAGCGTGTGCGGATTGATCAGCCATGCAGGCGGCCTCCTTCGGCGTGGGTGCGGCGCAGCAACAGGGACGGCCGGTAACGTTCCTCGCCGTAGCTGCGTTGCAGGTGGTCGAGCACGTTCAGGGTGTAGCCGATGCCCAGCTGGTCGGCCCAGGCCAGCGGCCCGCGCGGGTAGTTGACCCCGGCGCGCATCGCCAGGTCGATGTCGCCGGGGGTGGCGACGCCTTGCAGCACGGCATCGGCGGCTTCGTTGGCGAGCATGGCCACGGTGCGCAGCACCACCAGGCCGGGCAGGTCGGCCACCGGGCAGGCGCTCAGGCCGGCCCGGGCAAGCAGGGCGACGGCCTGGTCCAGGGCCATGGCACTGCATTCGGCGCCGTGGCTGATGGCCAGGCGCGGGGCGCTGGCGTAGTCCAGGGCCAGGTCCAGCAGCACCAGGTTGCGCAAGCCGTCCTCGCGGGCGCGCTGGCTGGCCAGGCGGCCATCGGACAACGCCAGGGTGGCATCTCCCACACGGAGCAGGCCGGTGCCGGCGCGTTCGGTGACGCCGACACCGTTGGCGCGCAAGCGCTCGACCAGGGGCTGCAGGGTACCCAGGTCACCTTCCACCGTGCAGCGTTCGACAGACGTCTGGCTGGTCAATGTCGCGGCCTGCAGCCGTTCGGCACCCTCGGCGTAGTCATAAAAGCCCTGGCCGGTCTTGCGCCCGAGGCGCCCGGCATCGACCAGCTCTTTCTGCACCAGCGACGGCTGAAAGCGGAAATCGCCATAGAAGGCTTCGAATACCGAGCAGGTCACCGCGTAGTTGATGTCGTGACCGATCAGGTCGGTCAGTTCGAAGGCGCCCATGCGAAAGCCCCCGGCGTCGCGCAGCAGGGCATCGAGGGTGGCGCAGTCGGCGGCGCCTTCCTGCAGCAGGCGCAGGCTTTCGGCATAGAAGGGCCGGGCCACGCGGTTGACGATAAAGCCCGGCGTCGAACGGGCATGCACCGGTTGCTTGCCCCAGGCGCGGGCGGTGTCGTAAAGCGTGGCCGCCAGGCTCGGCGCGGTGGCCAGCCCGGAGACGACCTCCACCAGCGCCATCAAGGGCGCCGGGTTGAAGAAGTGCATGCCAATGACCCGCTCCGGGTGTTTGAGCCCGGCGGCGAGGCTGGTGATCGACAGCGAGGAAGTGTTGCTGGCCAGGATGCAGTCCGTGGCGCACAGGCCTTCAAGCCGACGCAGCAGGTCCTGTTTGACAGGCAGTTGTTCGACTATGGCTTCGATCACCAGATGGGCGTCGGCCAGGGCGTCGAGGCTGTCCACGGGTTGCAGCCGGTCGCGGATCGCGCTGCGGCTGTCAGGCGCAAGCTTGCCTTTTTCCACCTGCCTGCCGAGCAGGCGATCGATGCCTTCGATCGCCTGCTCGGCGGCGCCGGGGCGCGTATCGTAGAGACGCACGGGATGGCCGGCCTGGGCCGCCACCTGGGCGATGCCGGCCCCCATGGCGCCTGCGCCGATCACTGCCACCAGGGCGTCATTGTCGAGTGCGGCCATGATCAGCGCCCCTTGAACACGGGTGTGCGTTTGTTCATGAAGGCGCTGACGCCTTCGCGGTAGTCCTCGCTGCGCCCGGCCAGGCGCTGGAGGTCGCGCTCCAGCTCCAGCTGTTCATCGAAGCGGTTGTCGAAACTCTGGTTGAGGGCACGCTTGATCAAGGCCAGGCCGTAGGGGGGCTGGGCCGCCAGGTGACGCGCTAGGCCGAGTGCCTCGTCGCGCAGCGCGGCATCGTCCACCACCCGGTGGATCAGCCCCCATTGCTCGGCCTGCTCGGCGCTCAGGCGCTCGCCCAGCATGGCCAGTGCCTTGGCCCGGGCCATGCCGACCAGTCTGGGCAGCAACCAGGTGCCGCCGGAGTCCGGCACCAGGCCAATCTTGCAGAACGCCTGGATGAAGCTCGCCGAGCGTGCCGCCAACACCAGGTCGCAGGCCAGTGGCAGGTTGGCCCCGGCACCGGCGGCCACGCCGTTGACCGCGCAGATCACCGGCAGCGGCAGGTCGCGCAGGCTGCGCACCAGCGGGTTGTAGAACTGCTCGATGGACTGGCCAAGGTCGGGCAGCTCGGCGCCGGGCGCGACATTGCGGTCGGCCAGGTCCTGGCCTGCGCAGAAGCCACGGCCTTCGCCGGTCAGCAGCAGTACCCGGGCGCGTTCGCTGTGGCGTACCTGCTTCAAGGCCTCGCGCACCTCCAGGTGCATCGCGGTATTGAAGCTGTTGAGCTGCTCGGGCCGGTTGAGCGAGAGGAGGGCAACGCCGTCGTCGCCGATGGAAAACAGGATGTGCTGGAAAGACATGACTGGCTCGCTCCGTCAGTCGGTGGAAGGCTTACAGCCCTTGGAATCGGGCCGGGCGTTTTTCCTGGAAGGCGCGGATGCCTTCGTTGCGGTCGGCGGTGCCGGCCAGCAGGGTGAAGGCGTGGCGCTCGAAGCGCAGGCCGCTCGCCAAGTCCATGTCCTGGGCCTTGAGCAGCGCCTCCTTGGCCAGGCGCACCGCCAGCGGCGCCTTGGCGGCGATCGCTACGGCCACCTGCAGGGCACGCTCGACGGTGAGTTCGGGCTCGGTGACTTCACTGACCAGGCCGGCCTGCAGGGCATGGCGGGCGCCGATGGCCTCGCCGCCGAGGACCATCTGCATGGCCAGCGGCTTGCCCACGGCGCGCAGCAGGCGCTGGGTGCCGCCGGCGCCGGGGAGGATGCCGAGGTTGATTTCCGGCTGGCCGAAACGGGCGTCGCTTCCGGCGATGACGATATCGGCGCACATCACCAGTTCGCAGCCGCCGCCGAGGGCGAAGCCGTTGACGGCGGCGATCAGGGGTTTGCCGAAGCCGGCTATGCGCTGCCAGTGGGATACGCGTGGGTCGTCGAGGATGCCGACCAGGTCGCGCTGGGCCATTTCGTTGATATCGGCGCCGGCGGCGAAGGCCTTGCGACTGCCGGTGATGACCACGGCTCGGATCTGCGGATCCTGGTCGGCGGCATTCAGTTCTGCGGCCAGCTCTTCCAGCAGCGCTGTGTTCAGGGCGTTCAGGGCTTGCGGGCGGTGCAGGGTGATCAGACGGACACCGTCCGCCGGGGCCTGCACGATGAGGTTGCTTGGCATGGGATACCTCGGGCTGCACGTTCGGCGCCGGCTGGGGCCGGCTTTTCTTGGAATTGTTCGTGGTGCTGGGGCAAGTATATGTTCAATGCGATACATAAAATCAACATCGAAATTATAATTTCGTATCTTGATGTGATGCGAGTTACGCTATCGCGGGGCAAGCCCGCTCCCACGCCGCCTTGCTTTCATAGCTGATATTGGGGGCAGCTTTGCCCAGTGATGAGGTCTTCACTGGTCTGAAGCTTGGTGAGGAAAGCGATACACCGGCAAGGCATTGACTAAGTGATTTGATCTGATACAGGATCGCCAAGTCTTCTAAATCATATCGAGAGCCAGACCCATGCCCTGCTACCGCCTCGACGGCCTGACCCCCGTGGTCCACCCCAGCGCCTACGTACACCCCAGCGCCGTGCTGATCGGCGACGTGCTGGTCGGCGCAAACTGCTACATCGGCCCCTTGGCCTCGCTGCGCGGCGATTTCGGGCGAATCATCCTGGAAGAGGGCGCCAACCTGCAGGACACCTGCGTGATGCACGGTTTTCCCGGCGGCGACACGGTGGTCGAGCGCAACGGCCATATCGGCCATGGCGCCGTGCTGCACGGCTGCCGGATCGGCGAGGATGCCCTGGTCGGCATGAACGCGGTGGTCATGGACGCCGCGCATATCGCCCCGCGCTGCATCGTCGCCGCCACGGCCTTCGTCAAGGCCGGCTTCGAATGCCCGCAGCAACACCTGGTGGTCGGCGCGCCGGCCGTGGCCAAGCGCCCGCTCAGCGACCAGGAACTGGCCTGGAAACAGCGCGGTACCGCCGAATACCACAGCCTCGCCCGGCGTTGCCTGAGCGCGCTGGTGGAATGCCCGCCATTGACCGCGCCGGAGCAGGACCGCCCGCGCATGGGCGACTCCGGCTTCAGGCCCAAGGCCGAGGGCGGTGCATGAGCCTTGCGCGGTCGCGGCAGGCAGGTATAGTCGAGGCTTTAGCCGCGCCTCGTTCCCCCATGAGCAGCCTTGCCCCCCTGAATCACCTGATCACCCGTTTCCAAGAGCAGACGCCGATCCGCGCCAGCTCCCTGATCATCACTCTCTACGGCGATGCCATCGAACCCCATGGCGGCACGGTCTGGCTGGGCAGCCTGATCAACCTGCTGGAGCCGATGGGCATTAACGAGCGGCTGATCCGCACCTCGATCTTCCGCCTGACCAAGGAAGGCTGGCTGACCGCCGAAAAGGTCGGTCGGCGCAGCTATTACAGCCTCACCGGCACCGGCCGGCGGCGCTTCGAAAAAGCCTTCAAGCGCGTCTACAGCGCCAGCCTGCCGGCCTGGAACGGCGCCTGGACCCTGGTGCTGCTGGCCCAGCTCGACGCCACCAAACGCAAGGCCGTGCGTGAAGAGCTCGAGTGGCAAGGCTTCGGCGTCATGGGCGCGAACCTGCTGGGCTGCCCGCGCACCGACCGTGCCGACCTGGCCGCCACCCTGCGCGAGCAGGATGCCGAGGACGACTGCATCGTCTTCGAGACCCACGCCCAGGAAGTGCTGGCCTCCAAGGCCCTGCGCGCCCAGGTGCGGGAAAGCTGGAACATCGAGGAACTGGGCCAGCACTACAGCGAGTTCATCCGCCTGTTCCGCCCGTTGTGGCAGGCGATGAAGGACCTGGACGCGCCAAGCCCGCAGGACTGCTTCCTGGCGCGCACGCTGCTGATCCACGAGTACCGCCGCCTGCTGCTGCGTGATCCGCAGTTGCCGGACGAGCTGTTGCCGGGGGATTGGGAAGGGCGCGCGGCGCGGCAGCTGTGCCGCAACCTGTACCGGCTGGTGCAGGGCAGGGCGGAGGAATACCTGGCCAGTGCGCTGGAAACGGCGGATGGGCCGTTGCCGGATGCCAACGAGAGTTACTTCAAGCGCTTTGGCGGGCTTGGTTGAATTGTGACCGATGGCGACCTGGCAATTCTGTCAGTTGCCGGTGTTGCGATCTGTTGCAAGGATTGCCTGCGTACCCATGGCAGGTGGAATGTCGAAGATGAGTCGGGCTCGGTCAATGCTCCGTCAAAGCGTCTCCTCGATTCTAGCCACAGATCAGCAAGGTTCGATCGTGCTATCCGACGATCACCCTAAGCAATACACCGTCTACGGCGACGATAAACAGAGCGTTTCTCGGCTGCGCTTCACCGGCCAGTATTGTGAGATGAATGTAGATGTCTATTTGCTAGGTAACGGCTATAGGCATTACAACCCTCGGCTCATGCGCTTTGGTTCACCCGACAGTTTCAGCCCGTTTGGTGCAGGGGGAGTCAATGCCTATGCGTACTGTGGTGGGGATCCAGTCAATCGGACCGATCCGAGCGGTCATGTGCCTGGCTCTTACTCCCTGTACGCAGGTGGGGGAGCGGCGAGTGGAAAACTGAAAGTAATTTCACATGGCAAACGGGTGGCTGGTCCCATGGCGTCGGGCTACGACGCACCTGCGAATTTCGTAGCTCCGTGGAATGCTCAGATCAATTTCTTTACCCAAAACGGATTCACTGCCGTTGTTAGGAATGATCCAGCAAGTGTGAAATCGATACCATCGTTCATAAAAGGTGATCGGCCCGTAGTACAGAGCTATCCATCGGGAAAGCGTGTTGGAAACTATGAGTTGCGTGAACTGGTACCGAACAAGGGATCTGCCGAGCCTATCAAGGATTATGAAAGAGCACCTTTCAGAATGTCGGTAAAACGTATGGCCAAGGCTTCGGGAGTGGACATTGCGCTTATCAACAACCCAATAGCTCTGAGCGAGCTCTTGGAGGAGCTCGATGCTTCCGGGCAGGTTTACACTTCTGTCGACTGCCTGCATTGCCGCGGCACCATTCCCTCCAGGAGGCCTTCAGTTTTCAAAAACATGTACGGGGCCTTCCTGACCCAACTGGATATTCGTTTGTAATTGACAGCATTCTCTCGTGAACAAGCTGAGTGCATGGGGGCGTAGCGCTTCCACGAATACGCCGCGCAGGCGGTGCTCGATCTCACAGGCACGGCAACTACAACGTTGAGCACCTTGAAAGCAATGCGTCCCCTAGGGAGAGGCGATTACTTCAACCCCGCTGATCGAAGAAATGCCCCATCAGTTGCAACAACGGCCGGCGTCGGTTCTTCACCGCGAACTCCCATTCATGCGTCTGCGACGGCGCATGGCCGAGCTCGTGCTCGCCCAGCAGCTTCTGCACCTTGGCCAGGCGGTACCAGGGCACCGAGGGGAAGGCATGGTGGACGATGTGCAGGTTGAAGTTGAGGATCACGAAGCGCGACCACAGCGGCAGGCTCTTGCAGTCGTGGGACACGCCGTCCTGCTCCCAGAACTGCAGGCGATCGGCATCGCGGGCGAGCAGCGGGGCCTCGGCGTGGTGCGGCAGGTTGAGCAGCTCGACCATGAAGAACAGAAACACCCAGGTGATCAGGTAGAACAGCACCAGGTCCAGCAGGTGCCCCAGGCTCCAGGCCAGCACTGCCGCCGCCAGGTAGCCGGCCAGGTACAGGCGGGCGAAGCGGATCTCCTTGAGGATCCGTGGCGAACTGTCGCCCTTGGCCTTGGCGATGAAGGGCGCGCGCCAGTTGAGCAGGAAGTGGTTGGCGGCGATCATCGGGATCCAGTGCTTCCAGACGAACTCCAGGGTGCGCTCCTGCTTCTTGGTCATCACCGAGAAGCGCTCGATCATGCCGCGGTTCTCCGGGTCGTTCAGCGGGTGCGCGGTCCAGGTGTGGTGGGCCATGTGGAAACGCCGACGGACCAGGAACGGCAGGGCGATCAGCCAGCCGTTGCAGTGGCCGATGAAGTCGTTGAACCGACGGTTGGCCGAGGCGGCGCCGTGGGTCGCCTCGTGCATGATCAGGTAGAGCTGCACGGTGGCCAGACCTGCCAGCGCCAGGCCCAGCAACTGCAGGGCGGTGGAGTCGGCGAGCCAGAGATTCCAGGCCACCAGCAGCAGCAGCAGGTCGGCGACCCACAACATCACGGTCCAGGGTTCCCGGGCGCCGTCGGGGATCTGTTTTCTTACACTAAGCCATTGGTCCTTGGTCACTTGCTGAAACTCCGATCGGTTAGCTGGCGGCCCGGGAAGCCGGGGCCGCGGGAAGGCTGCAGAGGTTGTTGGCCAGGTGCGCGTAGGCCAGGTCGAAGCGGGCGATGTCGTCATCGAAACCGTGGCTGCGCGGCGCCACGGCGAAGTCCTGGAACACCAGCTGGATGCAGTCGTAGCGGCTGCCGCTCTCCAGGTGCCAGGCCGGCAGGTAGGCGGTGATCGCAAAGCCCATGCGGCGCAGGCTGGCCAGCAGCTCCAGCTTGTCGGCGAGGATCACCAGGCCGACGTACTCGGCCTGGGAATACTGACGCAGCAGCGCGCCCAGCTCGGTCAGCACGGCATGGGTCGAGGCATAGCGGCCGCATTGGCCCGACAGCATCAGCGCGGCGGCCTGCGGGTCGTGGCTGTAGCTGAGCTGGCCATGGCGTTCGGCGCCGGTCGGGCCGCTGAGGTAGGTGTCCGGGTAGCTGCCGGGGGCAACGGCAAGCTGCAGGGCGGGGTAGAGCAGCCTGCGGATATAGTCGGCGGCGCGGGTGGTCACGTACCAGGGGGCGACGTGCGCGAAGCCGGCCTGGGGTACAGGGTGGATGGCGGTCAGGTGATACTCGCGCAGACCATCGACCTTGTCCGGGCCGCCGTCATGGCCCACCAGCACGGCGGGGCGGATCTTCTTCATGACACCGTGGCTGGCGATGTTGCGGGTAATGTAGAAGCCCAGCTCCATGGGCGCTGGCCGGTGCGTCTCGAAACCGAGGCGGACCAGGCTGGAGATGGCGCCGGTCCTGCGCGCGTCAGGGTGAATAGCACCGTGGCACACCTCCCACGACTGGTTCCACGGGCGGCGGGCGATGCAGCAGCAACCGGCCAGATTGCCCTCGGCCTCGGCGACGAACCACTGCTGTTGCCCGCTGCTCATCGAGTGGCGGATGTAGGACGCGCTCTGGCAGGGGTGGGTGGTCTGCCCATAGACCTGCTGGAACAGCGCGGCGAGGGCTTCGATATCGGCGGGGTTAGCCGGGCGATAGCGCAGTGTTTCGGTTTCCGGCAACGGCGCAACGGCCGTTTGCGGCGAACGGGTCGCAGTCATGACGCACCTTTTGTCTTTATTGAAGGCCAACGAAGGCAGTGACCGCCCAGGGCAGGTCACGGGCAGGTGTCGGTTTTGGCGCTGCGGTCAGTGGCGGGGATGTCGTCGGTTGACGGCGAAGCAGGCGGGGGCGAGCAAAAGGCAAGGCAGGGCGGGTTTGAACGGAGCGTCATCCGTGAGCATGGCCATTACGCAACTCCTGTACATGGCGGGGTTCTTGTCCGAGGCAAACAGAAATCCTTCCCGTTGCCAGGAAACGGACTATAGAGCCACGCCATTGGCTGTCAAACGCACACGGAGGGTCGCCTGCGCGGTGGCCTGTGCGGGTCGGCCAAGGGGCGGATCAGCCCGCCCCCGGTTTTTCGGCACGCCAGCTTCCAGGCGCGCGCGTTGTAGGCACAGGCTTACATGCAAACGCCCGGAATGACGACTCGGCGTTCAGCTATCGCTGCCCTTGGGATGGGCGATGATGCGTTGCGGTTCGGCTTTTCCCAGGCCCGGCGCTGGCACCCGCAGAGGCTGGCTGGCAGTGCTGTAGACCTGGGTGCGAGTGGCCAGCCCGTCGACCAGGGCGCCTTGCAACGGTTGCCTGGCTGGTGGCTTGCCACGGGCCTTGAGATCGGCGATCACCTCGTCGACCAAGGCATCGATCTGCGTGCTGTCCCGGTGGTGGGCGGTGGTGATCAAGTGCGCGGTGTCGCCCGAGGTGGCCAGGCAATGACGCTTCCACACGCTGGCCGAGGGGCAGGGGAACACCACGGTGATCGAATTGGGATTGCGCCAGGCGTCGATCCCCGCCGCCCGCAGCCGGTCCACCGCATGCTGGGCCAGGTCCAGGCAGCGTTGGATACGTTCACGCCAGTCGTCCATGGAGCGGCTGCGCAGGGCGGCCCACATCATCAGCGGCGTGTGGCCGTTGCGCGAGCCGCTGATAGTCTGGTCGCGGGCGCTGATGTAGTCGACCTCCACCGAGATGCGTTCGACGTTGGCGCGCCGTGCCACGACGATGCCGCAGGGCATCGGCGAGCCGATCATCTTGTGCCCCGAGACGCAGATCGAGTCGATGCCGTCGGCGAACGAGTAGGGCTCGGGAGCGTCGACGAAGGGCAGGATCATGCCGCTGAGTGCCGCGTCGGCATGCAGGTAGTAGTCCTCCCGGCGGATGCCGGCCTTGGCCAGGCGCTGCTGGATGGTGGCGATGTTGTCAGTGGCGCCGCGCAGGGTGGTGCCGATGTTGGCGAAGATGATCGGGTGGTGCTCGCCGTCGGCCGCGATCCGTGCGACCAGGTCGTCGTAGTCCATCTCGCCATTGGCCTGGGACGCCACCACTTGGGCCTTGATGCGCAGCAGGCGGACGATCTTGGCCACCGAGTAGTGGGTGTCCTGGGAGTAGTAGAGCGTGGCGTCGGGGAACAGCTCGCGGCCCAGGTAGCAGCCGAACATGTTGCCTTCGGTGCCGCCGTTGGTGACGTAGCCCCAGCTGTCCTCGAAGGGGATGTGGAACAGTTCGGCGAAGAAGCGCATCACCTCGCGCTCGAAATCGAAGGAATTGAGCAGGTAGTTGCTGTACTCGTTCCAGTCGCCGCAGTTGTTGATGGAAAAGCGCATGAAACGGTGCAGCAGGCTGTAGTCGAAGTCGGCGGACTCGGGGTAGCCGACATTGAAGTACTGGTGGGTGAGGCAGTAGCGCCAGAACGCCTCGAGACGTGTGTGGTCGGCAGGTGAGAATGTCATGTCCAGCTCCATGGAGCGCGCCCGGCCGACCAGGGCCGGGCGCGTTGCGGGTGAAAGTCCTTGTCGGTGGCCGTGTCGGGCTCAGGCGGCCAGGGTGGCGCCGCCGTCGACCACGATGTCCTGCAGGGTCACGTGGCCGGCCTGCTCGGAGGCGAGGAACAGCACCACATGAGCGATATCGTCGGGCGTGGCGATCTTGCCCAGGGGCACGCCGAGCTTGAACTGCTGTGGCAAGCCGTCGATCAGTTGCCGTTCTGCGGCCGGATCGCCCAGCATGCCGGCCAGCATCGGCGTGCGCGTCGAGCCCGGCGAGACCACGTTGCAGCGCACGCCATAGGGCGCAAGCTCCAGGCCCACGCAGTGGCTGAGGCTGACCAGCGCGGCCTTGGAGGCGCAGTAGGCGGCCATGTTCAGGCGCGGCACATGGGCGGCGTTGGAGGCGACGTTGACGATGGCGCCGCGGCGCTGGCGGCGGAACACCGGGGTCCACTGGCGCATCAGGTAGAACGGCGCGCTGGCATTGACGTCGAGGCAACGCTGCCAGTCCTCGCAGGACACCTCGTCGCTGAACCCGAGCCGCAACACGCCGGCCACATTGACCAGCACATCGAGATACTGCGCCTGTTCCTTGAGCCGGTCGCAGACCCGTTGCACGTCGGCCGGGTCGGTCAGGTCGACATGCAGCAGCGGGAACGGCACGTCGGCCTCCTCGCAATCCAGGCCGATGACCTCGGCGCCTGCCTCGACAAAGCGCTGCGCCACGCAGCGGCCGATGCCGCTGGCGGCACCGGTGACCAGCACGCGCCGGCCAGTGAAGCGGGCCATGGCCATCAGGCGGCCCCCCGCGCTTGCACCAGCGACCACCAGCCATCAAGGGTCGGCGCGTTGGCCAGTTCCTCGAAGCTGACGGCGATGCCGCGCTGCTTGAGCTCGGCGGCCAGTTTCATCACCTGCAGCGAGTCGAGGCCATAGAAGATCAGGCTTTCCTGGGGATCGAGCTCGCTGTCGTCCTCGATCATCTGGCGCACCCGGCCGTGCAGCCAGTCACGGGTGGTCACGCCCGCCGGCTGGGTCAGCAGGGTGGCGGTGTCGGTGACATGGCCGCAGCGGGTGGCCACGTACTTCAGGGCCAGGCGGTGCTCCTCCTCGGAGAAATCGGCCACCGCGTCGCCCACCAGGAAGGCCTGGATATCGTTCATGAAGGCGTCGGCGGCGGTGATCATGCAGCCGATATGGGCGTACACGCCGCCGATCAGCAGTTGGTCCCGCTGCCAGCCGCGCATGCGTTCGAGCAGGTCGGAGCGCTGGAAGGCGCTGTAGCGCCACTTGGTCAGCACGGTATCGCCCGGCTGCGGCGAAAGCGCGTCGATGATCGGTTGCTGTTCGGGGCTGGCCGCGGGCAGCCCCGGGCCCCACATGGCGTTGAGCAGGGCGCGATCCTCGGGCGGCTGTTCATGGGGCTGGGCGGTGTAGACCACCGGGATGCCCTGCGCGCGAGCCCACTGGATCAGCCGCGACAGGTTGTCCACCAGCGCGGTGAGCAGGGCGCCGTCAGGCTGGTAGAAGCGCAGGAAATAGCGCTGCATGTCGTGGATCAGCAGCACGGCGCGGGCCGGGTCGGGTTGCCAGGTGGTCTTGTTGGCCGGGTAGCTGGCCGGTTGCGGCATGGGATAGTCGTGGATGGTTGGAATGGTCATGTCGGGTCCTTGGACGGTCAGACGGTCGGGGCGACGGCGAGCAGCGCGCGCAGTTGCTTCTTGTCGATCTTGCCCACCGCGGTCAGCGGCATGGCGTCGATCAGCCGGATCCGGTCCGGGAGCTTGTATTCGGCGATGCCCAGGCCCATGAGGTGGCGGCGCAAGGCGATCGGCTTGAGTTGCGGGTTGCGCGAGACGATGAAGGCGCAGCTCTTCTCGCCGAGCAGTTCGTCGGGCAGCGCCACCAGGGCGGCGTGGGTCACGTCGGGGTGCATGACGATCAGGTTCTCGATCTCCTCCGAGGCGACCTTCTCGCCGCCGCGGTTGATCTGGTCCTTGACCCGCCCGACGACCCGCAGGTTGCCGTCGGCGCTGCGCTGGACGATGTCGCCGGAGTGGTAGAAACCGTCCTGGTCGAACACCTGGGCGTTGTGCTCGGGGCTCTTGTAGTAGCCGCAGAAGGTATAGGGGCCACGGGTGGCGAGCATGCCCGGCTCGCCGTCGGCGACCGGCTGGCCCTGTTCGTCGAGGATGCGCACCTCGTCCAGTTCGCTGATCGGCCGGCCCTGGGTGGTGAATACCTGTTCGTCGCTGTCATCCAGACGGGTGTAGTTGACCAGGCCCTCGGCCATGCCGAATACCTGCTGCAGCTTACAGCCCAGCACCTCGGGAACCTGGCGCGCCAAGGCCTCGGCGAAACTGGCGCCACCGACCTGCAGCAGGCGCAGGCTGCGCAGCTTGGCGGCGTGCCCGGGGGCGGCCTGCAGCCACAGGGCCACGGCGCTGGGCACCAGGGCGGCCATGGTCACGGCGTGGCGTTCGATCAGGGCGAAGCAGTGCAACGGCTCCGGGTTGGCCGCCATGACGATGCAGCCGCCGGCGTGCAGCACGCCCAGGCCACCGGGGGAACTGAGGGTATAGTTGTGCGCCGCCGGCAGCGCGCAGAGGAAGCGCGTGTCGCTGTCGAGGGCGCAGATCTGCGCGCTGGCCCGCACGCTGTAGGCGTAGTCGTTGTGGGTGCGCGGGATCAGTTTGGGGGTGCCGGTGCTGCCGCCGGACAGCTGGAACAACGCCACCTCGCCGCACGGGCTGGGCGCGTAGTGGGTGCCGCGCACATCGGCGCTGGCGCTCCAGTCGTCGAGGGCATCGAGCATCAGCGTCAGCTTCGGGCGCAGGCCTTCCTTGGCCAGGTCGTCGAGGAACGCGTCATTGCGGAATACCTCATGCTCCGCCGAAGCGATCAGCAGGGCCGGCTGGATCTGCCGGGCAAAGGCGCCCAGCTCGTGCTGGCGGTGGCTGTACAGCGCATTGACCGGGGCGATGCCGGCCTTGAGCAGGGCGAACAGCACGATGTAGAACTCGGCGACGTTGGGCAGTTGCACCAGCGCAGTGTCGCCCTGGCCCAGGCCGTGGGCGGCCAGGCGCGATGCCAGGTTGGAGGCACGGCGATCCAGTTCGCCGTAGCTGATGCGGCGCTCGCCGCAGAGGATCGCCGGGGCTTGCGGCTGCACGGCGGCGCGGGCGATCAGCAACTGGCTGAGCGGCTGGTCGTTCCAGTAGCCGGCGGCGCGATAGCGCTGCGCCCGGTCCGCGGGCCAGGGGGTGAATTCGATGGTCATGGGCATCTCGGAAAGCGGGTTTGAGGTCAATGGTCCAGGCCGCAGGCGCGCAGCATGGTGCCGAGCTTGGTCTGTACTTCGTTCCATTCGCTGTCGGGGCTGGAGGCCTCGACGATGCCGGCGCCGGCGAACAGGCGAACGCGCTGGCCGTTGAAGGTGCCGCAGCGGATGGTCACCACCCACTCGCCGTTGCCCTGGGCGTCGCACCAACCGACCATGCCGGTGAACAGGCCACGCTCGAAGGGCTCGACGAAGCGGATCAGCTGGCGGGCGCGCTCGGTGGGGTAACCGCATACGGCGGGGGTCGGGTGCAGGCGGCAGGCCAGTTGCAGGGCGTCGATATCGGCCGAGGCCAGTTCGCCCTCGATGCGCGTGGACAGGTGCCACAACGCGGCGGTGCTGATCAGCGAGGGCCGTTCGGGGACCTGCAGGCGGCTGCACAGCTCGCCGACGCGCTGGGCGATGTCCTCGGTGACCAAGCGGTGCTCGTAGTGGTCCTTCTCCGACGCCGCCAGCCATTGCGCATTGGCGCGGTCGGCCTCGGGGTCGGCCATGCGTCGCACGGAGCCGGCCAGCGGATTGCTGACGAAGGCGCTGCCTTGCTTGTGCACCAGCAGTTCCGGGCTCACCCCCAGCAGGGTGGAACCGTCGGCCAGGGGCACGCGGAAGTGGTAGCCCTCGCGGTTCAGTGCCTTGAGGTTGGCCTGCACCTGGGCCGTGTCCACGGGCGCGGCAAAGTGCAGTTCGCGCTGCACCGAGAGCACGGCCTTGCGCACATCGCTGTGCTGGAAGTTGACGATGGCGTGGCGCACGGCGCGCTTGAAACCGTGTTCGTCGGGGATGTTGGCCTGGTTGAGCAGAGCAGGCAGCGAGCCGGGCTGTACAGGAGCCGCGGCGCGCGCCTGCCAGGTATAGGCCTCGGGAATGTACAGGCTGGAAGCCTGGGTGGTGTCGAACGGGATAGCGCCGACCACGATGGGATTTTCCTGCCCGGCCTGGCGGGCGCGTTCGAAGGCCTGGTCGATGCTGCGCCGCAGTGCGCCACCGGCCAAGTGGCTGCCGTGGGCCGCGGTGTCGATGCGTTCGCTCAGGCCGCTGACGCTCAGCTCGCGCTCGCCGGATGTGAATGAAAAGCTCGAATCCTCTTGGTTGAGCGGCATGGTGTCCCTGTCTTGCAAACGCAGGGTGCCTGTATTCATGAGTTGCCTCCTTGGCGATGGGTGAGAAAGAAAACCTTGAAATATAATCATTCTCGTTAGTAAATATGAGGACGCGAAACACATGGATTTGTCAACTACGCGGGTAAGCGATGAGAGAGTTAACTTCGATGCAGGCCGCCTGTTGGATCGGGCGGGATGCACATGCGGCACTGGGTGGCGTCAGCGCGCACCTGTACGCCGAGTTCGATGGCCGGGCCATCGATGTGGCGCGCCTTGCCGGCGCACTTGAGGCGCTGTACCGGGCGCATCCGATGCTGAGCCTGCGCATCGACGGGCAGGGGCTGCAGGCCATCGGCGAAGCACAGCGCGCCCAACTGGAGCTGGAGGATTTCAGCGATCTGGATGGTCCAGCCGTGGAGCGGCGCCTGCTGGAGAAACGCCAGCAGTGGAGCCACCAGCGCCTGGACCTGAGCATGGGCCAGGGTGCGCGCTTCGGCCTGAGCCTGCTGCCGGGCAATGCCAGCCGGCTGCACGTGGACACCGACATGATCGCGGTGGACCCGTCGAGCTTCCGGGTGCTGATGGAAGACCTGGCCCGGCTGTACGACTCGCCTGAAAGCGTTCTGCCTACCATACCGAACTACTTCGACTGGCTAGACCAAGTGCGTGCCGATGCCGACCTGCGTGCCGCCCGCAGCCACGACCGCGCCTGGTGGCGAAAACGCCTGGCGCAGATCGCCCCGGCGCCCTCGCTGCCCTTGCTCCCTGCGGGGCCGGCACGCAGCGAGCGCTTTGCCGCTCGCCTTGAACCTGCGCAGTATCGTGCCTTGCAGCACGCTGCGCGCGCGCAGCGGATCACCTCGTCGGCGTTGATGCTCGGGCTGTTCGCCACCGCCCTGGGTGAGCACACCGGCGATCGGCGCTTGCGCCTGAACGTCCCGGTGTTCTGGCGTGAACCGCTGCTGGAGCCTGTGCAGCGCATCGTTGGCGAGTTCGCCAACCTGGTGCTGGTGGACGTTGACTTCACGGGTGTCGCCAGCCTTGCCGCGCTGTGCCGGGATCTGCATCGGCAACTGGTGGAGCGCCTGGCGCACAGCGCCTATCCGGGCGTGGACCTGATGCGCGACCTGTCGCGTCATCACGGTACGCCGCAACTGGCACCGGTGGTATTTACCGCAGGGCTGGACCTGCCTGGCGGCGAGCTGTTCTCCGAGCGGGTGAACCGGGTGTTCGGGCCGATGGACTGGGTGATCTCCCAGGGCCCGCAGGTGGCCCTGGACGCACAGGTGGCGCGGGCCGACGGCGGTCTGCTGATCAATTGGGACGTGCGCCTGGACGCATTGCCCGCTGACTGGGTCCAGGCCCTGTTCGAGCGCTTCATCGCCCTGGCTGTGGCGGTGGCTGCCGACACGGGCGCGCTGCACCAGCCATTGGCGATCGCGGCGAGCCGGGATCGACCACTGAACGCCCTGCAGCAGGCCTACCTGCTGGGGCGTGGCGAGCATCTGCCGCTGGGCGGCGTGGCCATGCAGGAATTCCGCGAGTATCGCGGGCGCATGGACCTGGCGCTGCTGCGCAGCCGCCTCACGGACATGGTGCGCCGCCACGATAGCCTGCGCACCCGCATCGATGCCCAGGCATTGACCCAGTCGATAAGCGACCAGGTGCAGGTCAACCTGGAGGTGATCGACCTGCACGGGTTGACGGCCGAGCAGGTTCAGGCGCAGCTCGAGGTCCGTCGCGAGGACTATGCCCATGCGCTGTTCGACCTGGCCGGGCCGCCCTGGAGTGTCACCGCCTTCCAGTTGCCACAAGGCGAGTTGGTGGTGTTCGTACGCTTCGATGCGCTGATTCTTGATGGACGCTCCATCGCGACCTTGATGGTCGAGCTGTTCGACGGTCACTGCCAGCCGCTGACGGCCAGCGAGCCCACGGCGGCTGGCATCGACCAGAGCGAGGTGCGCAAGGCCGATGCCGAGTATTGGAAGGCAAAGCTGGCTGAGGTCGACGGCGCGCCAAGGCTGCCGTGGCGCCAAGCCTTGGACAAGGTCGGCGTGGCCCGGTACGCCCGCCAGCGCCAGGTAATCTCCGCCCAGGCGTTCAAGGCATTGAGCCGCGCAGGTGCGCGTGAGGGGCTGTTCAAGAACTCGACGATCATGGCCGTGGTGCTGGAAGTGCTCGGCCACTGGCTCGACGAAGGCAGCCTGTGCGTGGCGGTGCCGGTGGCGCCGCCCCAGGACGGCGCATTTGCCAACCGCTCCAGCTTCATCGCCGTCGATTGGCAGCGCGGCCTGCCTAGCCTGGCCGAGCGCGCCAAGCGCCTGCAGGCCGATGTGCTGGAAGGCTTGCAGCATCTGGCGTTCTCCGGCGTGGACCTGGCCCGCCTGCTGTACGACAGCAACGGCCCGGGCCCGGCGCTACCGGTGGTGCTGACCAACGGCCTGTCCTGGCCGGTGGGCGCGGTCGATGGCCCGATGTCCCTGAACGCGGGCCTGACCCAGACGCCGCAGGTGGCCATGGACATCCGTTTCTGCAATACCGCCGAGGGCGGGTTGGCGTTCGAGATCGACTATGCCCGCGAAGCGGTCGATGGCCGCTGGGTCGGACAGTTGCTCGCGGCCTTGAACCAGGCGGTGGAGCAATTGGCCGGGCAGGCTGCATTCGAAGTCCACGCACGGCAGTTCATCGACCTTGGCCACTACCGCCTGAACAGCAGCGAGGCGCAGGCCGAACCGGTCGATTTCCTTGGGCGCATCGCCTACAACCTGTTCGGCCCGGACAATGGACGCATCGCCTTGCTGCATGGCGAGCGGCGCATCAGCTATGCCGAACTGGGGGAGGGTGTGAAGCGCATTGCCGGGGCATTCCAGGCCCGCGGGCTGCGCCCCGGCCAGGTGGTCGCCATTTGCCTGCCACGCGGGCCTGAGCACACCATGACGACCCTGGCCTGCGCCCTGAGCGGGCTGATCTGGGTACCGATCGACGCGGCGGCGCCGGAGGAGCGCCTGCGCTATCTGCTGGACAACTGCCAGCCGGCACTGGTGGTCGACGCCGTCGCGCCACTGTTGGCCAGCCCTCCGGCAGCCCTGGACCTGATGGGGCTGGCGGCCTTGTCGGCGAGCACCGCGCCGGCCTACTACCTGTACACCTCCGGCACCACCGGCAAGCCCAAGTGCGTGGTGCTGAACAACCGCGCCACCGCCAATGTCATCGGCAGCACCTTGGCGCAGTGGCAGGTCAGCCGCGACGATGTGTTCATCTCGGTGACCCCGCTGCACCACGACATGTCGCTGTTCGACGTGTTCGGCAGCCTGTGCGCCGGGGCGGCACTGGTGCTGCCCGAGCCCGGCGAGGAAAAGGATGCGCTGCGTTGGAACCAGTTGGTCAGGCAGCACGGCGTGAGCCTCTGGTGCTCGGTCCCGGCCATCCTCGAAATGCTCCTGGCCTGCCGTCAGGGTGATGGTCTGCGCAGCCTGCGCCTGCTGGCCCAGGGCGGCGACTACATCAAGCCGGCGGTGATCGCCGAACTACGCGAGCAACTGCCCGAGGCGCGGCTGGTGTCCCTGGGTGGCCCGACCGAGACCACCATCTGGAGCATCTGGCACGAAATCGGTGCACAGGACCGCGCCAGGGTGCCCTATGGTCGGCCACTGCCGGGCAACCGCTACTGGCTGCTGGACGAGCACGGCGCGCATTGCCCGCAGGGCGTCGCCGGGCGTATCCACACCAGTGGGGTGGGCTTGGCCTTGGGCTACCTGGAGGACGGCGAACTGGTGCAGAACGACTTCGTCAATGTGCTCGACGAGCACGGCGCGCCAGTGCGTGCCTTCCGTACCGGTGACCGTGGCCGCTACCGCGAGGACGGCGTGCTGCTGTTCGACAGCCGGGTCAACGGTTACGTGAAGGTGCGCGGCGTGCGGGTGTCGCTGCCGGACATCGAGATCGAGCTGATCCGCCATCCGGCGGTGCAGCAGGTGCTGGTGGTGGACTATGGCGACACGCAACAGGGCGAGGCCTGCATCGGCGCGCTGTATGTAAGGCGCAACGGTGCGCCGCCCGGCGCCGTGGCGTTGCGTGAGCATGCCCGGGCCTTGCTGGCGCAGTCCCATGTACCCACGCGGTTCGTCGAGGTCGACGCCTTGCCGTTGACCGCCAACGGCAAGCCGGACCGCAGGCTCGCCCGCGCCTTGCTTGAAGGTGACACCGGGCAGGCGCCGATAGCGGCGGCTTTGCCCAGCGATCCGCAGCGTCATGCCCAGGTGCTGGCGATCTACCAGCAGGTGCTCGGCGCCACCCAGCCGGCCAGGGATTTCCTGGCCATGGGCCTGCGGCCGCAGCACCTCAAACCGCTGGCGGCGCGCCTGGGCGAAGCCTTCGCGGTGCGCCTTTCGCCCGCGCAGTTGCTGCCATGTCGCACGGTGGAAGAGGTCGAGCGCCTGCTCGTCAACGCCCCCGTGTGAAACCAGCGGGCTGAATCAATCGCCCTGGGCCTGGCCCGGGGCGCCAATCATCGTTCTTGGGAAATCATCGAGCATATGGACATCGCACACCTGGATATCGCCGGCATCGGCATCGGACCGTTCAACCTGGGCCTGGCCGCGCTGCTGTCACGCCACCCGCACCTGAGCTGCGCGTTCCTCGAGCGCAAGGCGCAGTTCCGCTGGCACGAGGGCCTGCTGCTGCCCGGCACCACCTTGCAGGTGCCGTTCCTGGCCGACCTGGTGACCCTGGCCGACCCGTGTCACCCGCTGAGCTACCTTAACTACCTGCACCAGCACGACCGCCTGTTCCAGTTCTACTACTACGACCACTTCCAGGTGCCCCGGCGCGAGTACGACCACTATTGCCGCTGGGCGGCGGGCCAACTGCCGGGCTGCCATTTCGGCGAGGAGGTCACGGGCGTGCGCTACGACAACGCCAGCGAACGCTTTGTCATCGACAGCGTGTCGGTGTCGGGCCTGGAGCGGCGCTACAGCAGCCGCGACCTGGCCATCGGCCTCGGCACCCGGCCGTGGTTGCCGGCCTGGGCGCAAACCCGCACCCAGGCGCCGTTGCTGCACTCGGCGGAGTTCGGCAAGCGTCAGGGCGAGCTGGAGCAGTGCCGGCGCGTGGTGGTGGTCGGCTCCGGACAGAGCGCCGCGGAGTGCGTGCTGGCGCTGTTCAACGCGCTGACCCCGGAGCAGGTGGAGGCGGGGGCGTCGATCCACTGGATCACCCGCTCGGGAGGCTTCCACCCCATGGAGTACTCCAAGCTCGGCCAGGAGTGTTTCACTCCGGCGTACATGAACTACTTCCACACCCTGGCGCGGGACAAACGCCGGGAGATCGTCGCCCAGCAGGGCCTGTTGTACAAAGGCATCAGCTTCTCGACCATCGGCGCAATCTACGACCTGATCTACGAACGCTCCATCGGCGGGCGCGAGCCTGGGCTGACGCTGCTGTCCAGCTGTGAGGTGGAGACGGTCGAGGACCTGGCCTCGGCGGGGCTGCGCATGACCTTCCGGCATAGCCAGCTGGAGCAACGGGCAACGCTGGACGCCGACGCGATCGTCGCGGCGACCGGTTACTCCCATGCCTGGCCGCAGTGGTTCGAGCAGCTCAAGGGTTCGGTGCTGGCCACCGACGCGCACGGCGACTGCATCGTCGGCGAGGACTTCACCGCGCAGCGTTGCGATGGCGGCAGTGGCCGGGTGTTCGTGCAGAACGCCGAGATCTTCCAGCATGGCGTCGGCTCGCCGGACCTGGGGCTGGGGCCGGTGCGCAATGCGGTGATCGTCAACCAGTTGCTGGACCGGGCGCAGTACCGGGTGCCGCAGCGCTCGTCGTTCCAGCGCTACGGGTTGCCGGAGACCTGAAAGGGCGCAACCACGGGCTTGATCGGCTCCCATGCTTGAGTGGGAGCGGGTCAAGCCCGCGATGGGCGCGTCAGGCCAAGCTGATCGAAGCCAAAGCCCGCCGGCCGCCATCCACTTCGGCCAACACACCGAACGCCGCCGAAATCATCGCGCACAGGCGCTCGACCTGAGCACTGCTGTAGCGATCGCTGCGGTAGGTGATCACCAGGCGCAGCGAGCGCTGGCCATCGAACACATCTTCCATGATCTCGAACTGCAGGCCGAACATCGACTCGCTCTTGTCCGGGTCGATCTGCTTGTAGCGGATAGCCCGGCCATCGGGTGCCTGCAGCGCGCCATTGAGGGCGTTGTTGGCGTGGATCTGCACATACACATCGAACATCAGGCCCTCGGCGGGGGTCATGCCCAGCGCCTGCTGGATGGTCTCCATGGGTACGTCGGCATAGGCCATCGAGTCGTTGATCATCCGCGTCACCTCGCCCAGCAACCCGGCCAGCGACTGTTCGGGGGCGAACTGCACGCGGTGGGCGACCATGGTGGTGAAGTAGCCGACGGTGTCGAAATACGCAGGGTCGGTGCGCCCGGACGCCGAGGTGCCGATCACCAGGTCCGAGAGGTTGCCGAGCTTGTGCAGCGACAGGGCGATGGCGGTGTAGATCACGCTGAACAACGATGACTGATGCAGCCGGGCACTGGCGCCCAGTTGCTCCAGCATGCCGGGTTCGGGACGCAGCTCCAGCCAGCGCGCACGCGTGGTCGCCTGGTCGGCGGGCAGCAGCGTGACGTCATCGCAGGCGGGCAGGGCGAGACCGCGGGTGGCGTCGCGCAGCAGCTCGGTCCAGTACGCCAGGTGGCGCGGGTTCGGGCCCTGGGCACTCTGGGCCAGGGCGAATTCGTGGAAGGTGCGCGCCGCCGCGGGCCATTGCGGCGCCCGGTCCTGGGCGCGGGCCAGGTAGGCCTCGGCCAGTTCGGCCATGATCACGTTCAGAGACCATTCGTCGATGGCCATGTGGTGGACCAGGAACGACAGCACTTGGTGGCCACTGTGCGGGTCACGCAGCATGCGCAGCCTGAGTGGCAGTTCGCGGGCCAGGTCGAAGCGGTGCTTCGCCTCGCTGGCCAGGCTCACGCCGGCGCTTTCGGCGCTGTTCCAGAACCACTTGAAACGGCCCAGCTCGGCCAGCGGCACGATGCGCTGGCAGGCGTCGTCGCCCTCGCCATGGTAGGTGGTGCGCAGGCTGGCATGGCGCTCCAGCAGGTCGGTGAAGGCCTGCTGCAGCAGCGCTTCGTCCACCGGGTCGTGGAAGTCCAGGGCAAAGGGCAGGTTGAAGATGGTGCCGTAGTCGAAGGCCGCGCAGGCGCGCCACAACGACGCCTGGGCCAGGGCCATCGGCGCCTGCTGGATATCCCTGGCCTGATCGCTGGCCTGGCTGGCTTGCCCTTGGCTCAGCTTGGCGCGGTTGGCCAGCGCCGATGCGCTGGGCGAGGCGAAGAAGTCGCTGAAGCGCAGTTCGATACCATGCTCGCCCTGCAAGCGCCCGATGATCCGGGTGGCCAGCAGCGAGTGGCCGCCCATGTCGAAAAAGTCATCGTCCAGGGTCATGCCAGGCTCCGCCAATGCCTGGCGGAACGCGTCGAGGATGCGTTGCGCGATGTCCGTCGAGGGCGCCTGCGACAACGGTTCGAGCACCAGTGGTTGGTCGCCGGCCTGGGCGTCATAGGCGGCGCGGATGCGTTCGAGCAGGGCTTGCGGCGACTGACGCAGCACCGCATGGCAGAGCAGACCGAGCGCAGCCTGGTGATCGCCGGCCAGCAGCAGGGCCTCGAACGGCGGCTGCGTGGTGGAATCCCAGGGCGCCGCCTGACGCGCCCTCAGCAAGGCGTCCATGCCCTCGGCCGTGCTCCGCTCGATACGCAGGCACGGGTACCAGCCGGGTTCCTGGGTCTTGTACAGGTCGCCGTCATCGCTGAAGTGGTAGCGGCTGTTCAGGCCCGGCGTGGCTTCGACCACCGCCTGCACGGCCAGGGCCAGCAGCGACAGGTCGGCCGTGGGCCCAAGGCGCCAGGCGCCCAGTTGCCGGTGCAGCTGCTCGGGTTGCTGTTGCTGGGCGAACCAGGCGAGTTCTTCGTGTTCATCCAGGGCCTGGGGCGAGGGTAGGGTGGTGTTGCGTTCCAACATGGTTAGCTTCCTGCTGTTCGATCGATCAAGGCCCGCGTCGGCCTTCACTGCCATCCGTGGATCGCGGTGAGTGGCGGCGCAGAGGGTTCGCACCATCGGGGTGCATTGCGTGAATCCCGAGGATTCGTTATGGTGAGAAAGATGCAAATAATTATCATCTAGATTGGCGCACGTCAAAGGAAGCCGTCTGGAATGCACCACGCTCAGGGAGAGGTACCGTGGACAACGGAACGTTCGCGCTTCGTCAACAGCTGCAACAGCTGTATCAGGATCATCACGGCTGGTTGTGCGAGCTGCTGCGCCGCAAGCTGGGCAACGCGGTGGACGCGGCGGACCTGGCCCACGATATCTACCTGCACCTGATGAACAAGGGCCAGGTGCCGACGGCGGAACAATCGCGCTGCCATCTGACGCAGATCGCCAACGGCAAGGTCATCGACCTGTACCGCCGCCGCCAACGTGAAACCCGCTACCTCGAGGACCATGGCCTGCAGCCCGAGCCGCGGGTGCCGTCGGAAGAGGCGCGGGCGCTGGTGGTCGAGGCCCTGGGTGCGATCGACAGCGCCCTGCAGCGGCATTCGCCCAAGGCCCGCCAGGCCCTGCTGCTGTGCCGGCTCGACGGCATGGCCCATCGCGCCATCGCCGCCGAGTTGCGGGTATCGGTGTCCTCGGTCGAGAAGTACATCGCCGCCGGCGTGCGCACCTGCAGGCGCTACCGCACCGGCAGTGGCGCCTGAGGGTGAGCATTGTTTTTTGCGGGTTTGCCCGCCTCGAGCGGAATACAGGTTGAGAAGGACTGGCTGGTCGGGCGCCCAAGTGGCTGCCCGGTCTGCTCTTCGTGCTGAAAAGGAGCATTCATGAGTGTTGAACAAGGGGTGGCGGTGCAGAAGCCCGCCAAGGGGCCGGTCGCCGCAGTGCTGGCGCCGATTCGCGGGCGCTTGATCGTCGCCGGGTTGCTCGCCGCGCTGGGCGCCATGCTCAGCCTGGCGCCCCTGGCCGCGATCGCCGAGGTCGCCCGGCTGGCGTTCGCCGAAGGACAGGGCGTCGCGCAGGCCTGGCCGGTGATCATGCTGGGGCTGGGCTGCCTGTTCGTCGGCATGGCCCTGATTTTGTTGGGCGACCTGGTGGCCCACCTGGCCGACAACCACATCACCGGCACGCTGCGCCTGGCAATCATCCGCCGCCTGGCACGGGTACCGCTGGGCTGGTTCACCAGCCGCGCCTCCGGCGAGGTGAAGCAGGCCATGCAGGACGATATCGGCATCCTGCACAGCCTCACCGCGCACTTCTACACCACCCTCGGGCGCAGCGCCGGGGCAGTGCTGGCATCGATCGTCTACCTGTTCGCCATGGACTGGCGCATGGCGCTGGTATCGATGCTGCCGTTCCCGCTGTTCTTCCTGTTCTTCGCCCGTGCCCACCAGGCCAGCGCCCGCAACATGCAGGCCTTCGGCGCCGGCATGGGGCGGATCAACCAGGCGGTGGTCGAATTCGTCAACGGCATCCCGGTGGTCAAGGCCTTCGGTGGCCAGCGCAAGGCGCATGGCAGCTACCGCGAGGCGGTGGACGCCTTCGCCGCGGCCTTCACCGACTTCACCCGGCCGCTGGTCAGCGCCATGGCCAATGCCAACGCGATGATCGCGCCGGTGTCGGTACTGGGCGTGGTGCTGGCGTTCGGCACGCTGTTCGTCGGCCTGGGCTGGATCACCCCGGTGCAGGTGCTGCCGTTCGCCCTGGTGGCGCCGGGCATCTGTGCGCCGCTGCTGTTGCTGGCCTATATCACCCACGACCTGAACAACGCCACCGGTGCCGCTCAGCGCGTGCAGGCGCTGCTGAACACGGCGGTGCTGGAGACCGACGCCCAGGGCGTCGGCAAGCTGCCGACCGATGCGCGCATCGAGGTGCAGGGCCTGGGCTATCACTACGACCCGCGCAATCCGGTGCTGAGCGAGGTGTCGTTTACCCTGGAACCGGGCACGGTCACGGCGGTGGTCGGTGCCTCGGGCGCCGGCAAGTCGACCCTGGCGCGCCTGCTGCTGCGCTTCTTCGATCCCAGTGCCGGGCGTATCACCCTGGGCGGCGTTGACCTGCGGCAGATCGACAGCGCGCAACTGTACCGGCGCATCGGCTTTGTCCTGCAGGACGTGCGCCTGATCCATGCCAGTGTGCGCGAGAACATTGCCCTGGGCCGGCCTTCGGCGAGCCAGGAGCAGATCGAGGCGGCGGCGCGGATTGCCAATATCCACGAGCGCATCCTCGCCCAGCCGCGTGGCTACGACGCGGTGATCGGCGAGGACGTGCAGTTCTCCGGCGGCGAGCTGCAACGGCTGAGCATTGCCCGCGCGGTGCTGCTCGACCCGCCGGTGCTGGTGCTCGACGAGGCCACCGCGGCGGCCGACGCCGAGAACGAAGTCAAGCTGCAACAGGCACTGTCGCGCTTCGCCCGGGGGCGCACGCTGCTGGTGATCGCCCATCGCCTGGACACGGTGATGCACGCCGACCAGATCCTGGTGCTGGACCAGGGCACCGTCGCCGAGCGCGGCAATCACGACGAACTGCTGGCCCGTCGCGGGCTGTATGCCCGCCTGTGGGCCGCCGGCGGCTATGCGAAGACGCGGGCGACCGCGCAGGTGGAGGAGCACTGATCATGTTGGGGACTTTCGTTCGACTGCTCGGCGACGACGCCGTGTTCCTGCGCCGCTACATCCGCCTGGCGCTGGTGTATGGCGTGCTGTGCGGGCTGACCATCGTCACCCTGGTGCCGATCCTGCGTCACCTGCTGGGCAACCAGCTGGAAGCCGCCGGCCAGTGGCTGGCCCTGCTGGCCCTGGGCGTGGTGGTGTGCTGGTACCTGCGGCGCCGGGTGGAGAAGGCCGGCATCGCCGTGGGCATTGCCGTGCTGCGCGGTGGCCGCCAGCGCCTGGGCGAGCATGTCGGCACGCTGCCGGTGGGCTGGTTCAATGCCGCCAACACCGCGCGCCTGAGCCATGTCACCACCCAGGGCATGATGGAGATCGCGCAACTGCCGGCCCATGTGTTCACGCCGCTGTTCACCGGGGTGGTGACGCCGTTGGTGATTCTCGTTGCGCTGTTGCTGGTCGACCTGCGCCTGGGCCTGGTGGCTCTGGTCAGCCTGCCGCTGCTGGCCCTGGTGATGCTGGCGACAATGCGCCTTGGCCAGCGCGCCGACCAGCGCTACCAGCGCGACACCGCGCAGACCAGCCAGCGCATGGTCGAGTTCGCCCAGGCGCAGTCGGTGCTGCGTGCCTTCAATGGCGAACAGGGCGGAACGCGCTTCCTGGAGCAGGCCGTGGCCCAGCAACAACAGGCGGCGCGCAAGCTGATCCAGCTGTCGGCATTGTCATCGGTGCTCAACGTCTGGGCGGTGCAGGCCAGCTTCGCCGCGTTGCTGGTGGTCGCCACGCTGTGGCTCGGCGAGCAGGCCGGCGCAGGCTTCGACAACGCAACGGTGATCGCCACCCTGGTTGCGCTGGTGCTGGCGACCCGTTTCATCGACCCGCTGCTGGATGTGGCCGGCTACAGCGAGGTGCTGCGCGGTACCCGCGGCCAGTTGCAGGCGGTAGCCGAGCTGCTGGCCGTCGAGCCGCTGCCCGAGCCCGCCGCACCGCAGCCGCCGGCCGACGGCTCGGTGCAGCTGGAGCAGGTCGGATTCCGCTACGGCGATGACCAGCCAGAGGTGCTGCGCGAGGTCAGCCTGGACATCGCGCCCGGCAGCATGACGGCGCTGGTCGGCGCATCGGGTTCGGGCAAGACTACCCTGGTGCGCCTGATCGCCCGTTTCTTCGACGTCACCCAGGGCCGGGTCAAGGTCGGCGGGGTGGATGTGCGGCAGATGTCCGCCGAACAGCTGGCCGGGCAGATCAGCCAGATCTTCCAGGACGCCTACCTGTTCCAGGGCAGCATTGCCGACAACATCCGCCTGGGCAAACCCGACGCCAGCGAGGCCGAAGTGCTCGAGGCGGCGCGGCTGGCCGGGGTGCAGGAGATCCTCGAACGTCTGCCCGAAGGCTTGCACACGCCAGTGGGCGAGGGCGGTGCGCGTCTGTCCGGCGGCGAACGCCAGCGCATTTCGATTGCCCGCGCGCTGATCAAGGACGCGCCGATCCTGCTGATCGACGAGGCCACCGCGGCGCTGGACGCCGAGAACCAGGCGGCCATCGCCGAAGCGCTGGCGCGGTTACGCGGCAAGCGCACGCTGATCGTCATTGCCCACCAGCTGTCGACGGTGGCCATGGCCGACCAGATCGTGGTGCTGGACGAAGGGCGTATCCGCGAACAGGGCGCCCATGCCCAGCTGGCTGCAGAAGGTGGCTTGTACGCGCACTTCCTCGAGCAGCGCCGGGCCGCCAAGGGCTGGCGCATCGGTGAGGCCGCAGGCGATGGAGTGACCGCTTGAGTCGGTTGTTGCTGCCAACACTGTTGTTGCTGCTGTGTGGCGTTTCACTGATGGTCGGGGCCAGCGAGATGTCCTGGTCGGCCTTGCTGTCGGCCTCCGACGATGCCTGGCTGACCCTCACCGCCAGCCGCCTGCCACGCCTGGCGGCACTGGTGCTGACGGGTGTCGGCCTGTCGATCTGCGGGGTGATCCTGCAGCAGATCGTGCGCAACCGCTTTGTCGAGCCGGCCACCTGCGGCGGACTCGACGCGGCCAAGCTGGGCATCCTGGTGGCCCTGACCGTGCTGCCGGGTGCCGGGGCCACCGGGCGCATGCTGTTTGCCCTGGTGTTCTGCCTGCTGGCGAGCCTGGCGTATGTGGCGATCATTCGCCGCATACGCTTCACCAACCTGGTGCTGGTGCCAGTGATCGGCCTGATGTACGGCAGCGTGCTCAGCGCCATCGCCGAGTTCTATGCCTATCGCCACAACATCCTGCAGAGCATGCAGGGCTGGCTGCTGGGCGACTTCTCGCGGGTGATCGAGGGCAACTACGAGATCATCTACCTGATCCTGCCGATCGTCGTGCTCACCTATCTATATGCCCAGCGCTTCACCGTGCTGGGCATGGGCGAGGGCATGGCTACCAGCCTCGGCCTGAACTACGCGGCCACCGCGATCCTCGGCCTGGTGCTGGTGGCGGTAACGGTGTCGGCCACGGTGATCACCGTGGGCGCGATCCCCTTCGTCGGCCTGGTGGTGCCGAACCTGGTGGCGTTGCGCTACGGCGAGAACCTCAAGCGCACCTTGCCCATCGTCGCCATGTGCGGCGCGGCGTTGCTGCTGGCCTGCGACATCCTCGGCCGGTTGTTGATCCACCCCTACGAAGTTCCCATTGGCCTGACCGCCGGCAGTGTCGGCGGTGTGCTGTTCCTGGTGCTGATCCTGTGGAAGTGCAAATGATGCGCCGCGCCGCCTGGTTGTTGCTGCCGGCCCTGGTGCTGGCGTTCCTGTTGCTGGGCTCTGGCCTGGACTTCAGCTACGTGATCCCCAAGCGCCTGGTGCGCCTGGGCGCGATCGTGGTGGCCGGGGTGTGCATCGCCTTGTCCTCGGTGATCTTCCAGACCCTGGCCGGCAACCGTGTGCTGACCCCGGCGATCATGGGCTACGAAGGCATCTACCTGCTGTTCCAGGCCGTGCTGGTGCTGTGGCTGGGCACCGGCAGCGTGGCGCTGCTCGGCGCGCAGGGCAACGCGCTGCTGTCGATGGCGTTGATGCTCGGCTACTCGTGGCTGCTGCAGCGCTGGCTGCTGCGCGAGGGGCGCGGGGATGTCTACCGCCTGTTGCTGCTGGGGCTGGTGCTGACCATGGTGCTGGGTACCTTCACCCAGTTCATCCAGCTCAAGACCAGCCCGGGGGAGTTCTCGATTCTGCAGAGCCTGGGCTACACCAGCTTCAACCGCGCCCAGCCGGCCCAGGTGCTGTACTCGGGCCTGCTGGTGGCGGCAATGGCAGTGCTGGTGGCGCGCGGCACGCGGGTGCTCGACGTGCTGGCGCTGGGCCGCGACCAAGCCATTGCCCTGGGCCTGGACCATGGCCGCTGCCTGCGCTTGCAAATGGCGCTGATCGCCGTGCTGGTGGCGGTGTCGACCAGTCTGGTGGGGCCGACCGCGTTCATGGGGGTATTCGTCGCCAACATCGCCTACGCCCTGGCACGCAGCGCCCGGCACCAGGTGACCCTGCCACTGGCCTGCGCCGTGGCCATCGGCATGTTCCTGCTCGCCCAACTGCTGGTCGAGCATCTGTTCAACTACCGGACCAGCGTGAGCATCCTCGTCAACCTGGTGTGCGGCGCGTACTTCCTCGCGCTGATGGTCCGTACCCGAGGCACCCCATGATCACCCTCGAACACCTGCACAAGGCCTATGGCGACAAGACCGTGCTCGATGACGTGAGCCTGGCTTTCCCGGCCGGCCAGGTTACCTCGCTGATCGGCCCCAACGGCGCCGGCAAGAGCACCTTGCTGATGTGCATGGCCCGACTGCTGCCGGCAAGCCGCGGGCGCATCCTGCTCGACGGCCAGGACATCGGCCGCATCGCCATCGCCGACTTCGCCCGCCGCGTGGCCACCCTGCGCCAGGTACTGGACTTCAACCTGCGCCTGACCGTCGAGGAACTGGTCGCCTTCGGCCGCTTCCCCTACAGCCGCGGCGTGCTGACCGCCGACGACCATCAGGTAATCGACGAATCCCTGGATTTCCTGGGGCTGCAAGCGCTGCGCCGCGCCTACCTCGACGAACTCAGCGGCGGCCAGCGGCAGATGGCCTTCCTGGCCATGACCATCGCCCAGCGCACCGATCTGTTGCTGCTCGACGAGCCGCTGAACAACCTCGACATGAAGCACGCGGTGCAGATCATGCAGGCAATCCGCAGGCTCTGCGACGAGCAGGGCCGCACGGTGATCCTGGTGGTGCACGACATCAACTTCGCCGCCAACTATTCCGACCACATCGTCGCCATGAAGCAGGGCGCGGTGCACAGCCACGGGCCGGTCGCCGAGGTGGTCACCGAGGCCAACCTGCGCGCGCTGTTCGGCCTGGCGTTCGAGATCCTGCCCAGCGCGCAGGGTTTCGTCTGCAACTACTTCAATCCATCACTATCGAGAGAGCTGGTATGAACGGAATCTGCAAGATACTCCTGGCCGCCGCCGTGGCGGCCGCGTTGCCGGGCTGCGACCAGGCCCCGCCGGAGCAAGCGCGCGCCGCCAGCGCCGACTATGCCCCGGTGAAGGTCGAGCACGCCCTGGGCACCACGCTGGTCGAACACCAGCCGCAACGCGTGGTGGCCTTCGACATGAGCGAGCTGGACACCCTCGACCAGCTCCGCGCGCCGGTGGTCGGCATCGCCAAGGACTATGTCGCGGGTTTCCTGGCCAAATACCGCGATGACCCCAAGGTGGCGGACGTTGGCACCACCATCCAGCCCAACCTCGAACGCCTGCACGCGCTCGAGCCCGACCTGATCCTGATCTCGCCACTGCAGGCGCAGAGCTACCAGGAGCTGAGCCAGATCGCGCCGACGGTGCACTACGACATCGACATGGACAACCGCCAGGGCAATGTCATCGACACCGCCAAGCAGCACCTGCTGACCGTCGGGCAAATTCTCGGCAAGCAAGACTTGGCCCGGGAAACCGCCGCGCGCATCGATGCCAAGGTGGCTCAGGTGCGCAAGGTGACCGACGGCCGCCCGGAAAAGGCGCTGGTGGTGCTGCACAACAACGGCGCGTTCACCGCCTACGGTGTGCGTTCGCGCTACGGCTTCATCTTCGACACCCTCGGGGTCAAGCCGGCCAGCGACGACATGCAGGCTGGCCTGCATGGCCAGCCGATCTCCAACGAGTTCATCCACCAGGCCGACCCGGACATCCTCTACGTGATCGACCGCACCGCGGTGATGGAGCGCCGCGCCGCGCTGGACCGCGAGACCCTGGACAACCCGCTGCTGCGCCAGACCAAGGCGTGGAAGAACGGCCATGTGGTATTCGTCGATCCACAGACCTGGTACCTATGCACCGCCAGCGTGACCTGCCTGGAGCGGGTAGCGGACGAGGTGGTGAAGGGATATCAGCGCTGAGCCCCCGCTTTGGTCCCTGTGGTGGTTAAGCCGATAGTGGCCAAGTGACTGTAATTTCTGTTGAGGGATTCGCCGACTCGTACGGAATGACTAATGAGAAACATTACCATTGCGTCCAGAAAGGAATCCCTCATGCCTCCACTGCAACATCCCCAGGCACCGAAACTGCCCCGCAGGGCCTTGCGCATGGCCGTGCTGCTGGGCATGGCCGCCATCGCCGGCAACGCCTTCGCGCAACCGCCACGCAGCACCTCCTCGGCACAGCAGCAAACCCCCGATGTGAAGGAAGAGGGCCTGACCCTGCCGGAAACCCTGGTGCAGGAAACCCGTGACGCACTCGGCGCCCCGCCACCGGAATATGCCGGGGGCCAGGTTGGCTCGGGCAGCCGGGTAGGGCTGATGGGCAACAAGGACTTCAGCGAAACCCCGTTCAACGCCATCAGCTACACCAAGGAATACATCGAGAACCGCCAGGCCCAGGATATCGGCTCGGTGATCGGTGCCACCGATCCGTCGGTCTACGTGCCGAGCAAGCGCGGCATCTTCGAGACGTTCTTTATCCGCGGTCTGTACAGCACCGGCAACGACATCACCTTCAACGGCCTGCCGAGCATGGCGCCGAACATGCGCGGCTCCACCGAGCTTGCCGAGCGCATCGAGGTGCTCAAGGGCCCGTCGGCGCTGCTCAACGGCATGCCGCCAGACGGCAGCGTCGGCGGCAGCATCAATATCGTGCCCAAGCGTGCCGGCGACGAGCCCTTGGCCCGGTTGACCGCCTCCTACGAGTCCGATGGCCTGGCCGGCATGCATGCCGATATCGGCCGCCGCTTCGGCGACCAGAAACAGTTCGGCGTGCGCTTCAATGGCGTCTACCGCGACGGCGACACCCCGGTGGACGACCAGCAGCACCGCATGCAGCTGTCGTCGCTGGCCTTGGACTGGCGCGGCGAGCGGGCGAGGGCGTCGCTGGACTACTACCACCAGCGCGAACGCATGGACGGGGTCAACTATTTCGGCATTGCCTCGATCAGCCCCGGCGTGACCCACCTGCCCAAGGCCAAGAAGGGCGATCACTCGCTGGCCCCGGAGTGGGGCTACACCGTCAACGACACCGACACCGTGGTGCTGCGCGGCGAGTACGACCTCAACGACTCGCTCACCGCATTCGCCGGCTGGGGCCATCGGGAAGGGGGCTACAACGCGCTGATGACCAGCGGCATGCTTCTCAATGATGCCGGCGACATCTCCGCCACGCCGATCCGCTCGGCTCGAGATGGCGAGCAGAAGTCCGGCGAAGTCGGCCTGCGCGGGCGCTTCGCCACTGGCCCGGTCGACCACGCCTGGTCGCTGGCGGCCACCCGCTACGACTCAGAGAACAGTTTCAAGGATAAGCGCCTGCCGACACGCATCCTCACCAACTACTACAACCTGGACTATGGCCCGCGCCCGGAGATCGGCGAGTACGGCAACGTCACGTCGCGCATGCGCGCCCGACTGAGCAGCGAAGCCTTGCTCGACACGATGTCGTTCCTCGATGACAAGGTGCAGTGGACCGTCGGCGCTCGCCACCAGAACGTGCGCGCGTCGAACTACGACGGCAACCACCAGCGCACCTCCAAGCCCTACGATGAAAGCCGGGTTTCGCCGGCCACGGCCTTGCTGGTCAAGGTCACCGACGAACTTTCGCTGTACGGCAACTACATCGAAGGCCTGAGCCAGGGTGGCATCGCCCCGGACAACGCGCGCAACGCCGGCGCGATCATGGCGCCGTACCAGACCAAGCAGTACGAACTGGGCGCCAAGCTCGACCTGGGCACCTTCGCGCACACGGTCAGTGTGTACCAGGTGAAGAAACCCAGCGCCTATACCGATCCGCTGACGCAGACCTACGGCGTGTACGGCGAACAGCGCAACCGTGGCCTGGAATGGTCGTTCTTCGGTGAGCTCGAGCCGGGCCTGCGCCTGCTGGGCGGTGCGTCCTACACCAAGGCCGAGCTGACGAAATCGATACGCAAGGAAAACGAAGGCAACCAGGCCACCGGCGTGCCCAAGGTGCTGGCCAAGCTTGGCGTCGAGTACGACCTGCGCGAGATGCCCGGGCTGACCCTGACCGGCAACGCCAACTATGCCGGCCGGCGCTATGCCACCGATGCCAATAACCTGTCGCTGCCGTCCTACACGATTTTCGATCTCGGCGCCCGGTATACCCTGAAGGTCTCGGACAAACCGGTAACCTTGCGTGCCACCGTGCAGAACGTGACCAACAAGGCCTACTGGATCGGCTCGTGGAACGGCGGCGACGGCAGCGGCCTGTCCGGTGGGCTGGGCACGCCGCGGTCGTTGTTGTTCTCCACCTCGGTGGATTTCTAGCCAACTCCACACTGGCTGCGTGGGAGCGGCGGTGAGCCGATGCGACTTGCCCCGCGACCACCGGCGCGGCCGGTGCCACGCTCACAGTGCGTCCGGAAACTCTTCTCGCAGGCTGCTCTCCAGCCAATCCATGAACCACAACGCATCGGCACTCGGCGGCTGGGGTGGCGTCAGCAACTGATAGCTCTCCAGCGCCACGGCCTGCTCCACGCAACGCACCAGGCTGCCTTCGCGCAGTTCACGTCCGACCAGCACCTCGGTGGCCAAGGCGATGCCGTGGCCGCGCTGGGCAAGGTTCAGCACGATATCGTTGCTGATATGCGAAGTATCGGCCTTGACCCGCACCCTCACGCCATTGGCGGCGAACCAGCTGTTCCACCAGGTGCCGTCATCGACATGTATCAGCCGCAAGGCGGGCAGGTCGGCAGCGCTCAGCCCTGCGGGCAACTGCGCCAGGTAGCTCGGCGCGCAGACCGCGAACACCTTCGGGCGGATCAACACCTCGCGTACACCGCTCAGCTCACCCGGCAGGCCGAAGGCGATGCCCAGGTCCGCCTGGCGGGCATCCACGCTGGTGAACGTGGCATTGGGCTCGATGGCGATCCTCAGGTCCGGGCGCAGGCTGCGCAAGGTGTCGATGCGCGGTGTCAGCCAGCGTGAGGCGAACGCTGGCACACAGAGGATGCGCAGCCAGCGCTCTTCACCACGTTGCCCCAGGCGCGCACCGGCGTCGGCGAGGATCTGCAGCGCCTGCGCTGCGGCCTTGTAGTAATGGGCGCCGGGCAGGGTAAGGGTCACCCCGCGCGGGGAGCGTTCGAGCAAGCGTACACCCAGCCAGTCCTCGAGGTTTTTCACATGCCGGCCGATCGCCGGCTGGGTCACGTGCAGCGCCTGGGAAGCCGCGACATAGCTGCCCAGGCGGGCAGCGGCCTCGAACGCGCGCACGGCGTTGAGCGGGGGCAGGCGATCTTCGGCCATGGGCATTCCTTGGTTGTTAGTTTTTTTAATAGTGAAGGCAAATTTATTGTGCTTTTCCCGCTGGCTCAAGTTGCAGACACTCGGGGCAGCGTATTTCCGCGCTTTTCGAGGAGCCCTCCGATGCGGCCAATAACAATAAAGAAGTCGTTCAACGGTCTTTCCATCCTGGCACTGGCACTCGCCGCACTGGCCGGCGCGGCCCAGGCGGCCGACAGCCAGGGGGCCTGCGGCGTGCCGGGGCTTGAGCCTTGCCCGCAGCCTTTCGACAAGGTGCTGCCGGCGGCCAAGGACATGCTCACCTGGGATCAGGACACTCGGGTCGTGGGCTTTCGCAACACTTATCGCCTGTACGGCGGCGATGTCTTCGCCCCGCGCGGCGCCACGCCATACCCCTTGCCGCAGACCAGCCACAAACTGAGCGACGTGCAGTACCAGTTGGCCGGCAAGACCCACAACCTGGCGGACTACCTGGCCAACCAGAGCGTGACCGGCCTGCTGGTGCTCAAGGATGGCAAGATCGCTTATGAGCACTACGGCAAGGGCAACACTGCGCAGACCTTGTGGACATCGCGCTCGGTGGCCAAGTCGGTGGTCAGCGTGCTGGTGGGCATCGCCGTCAAGGAAGGCAAGATCCACTCGCTGGATGACAGGATCAGCCGCTATGTCCCGGAGCTGGAAGGTTCCGAGTGGCAGGACGTGACCCTGCAGCAGCTGTTGCAGCACACCTCGGGCGTCGTCTGGGACGAGAACTACGCCTCGAAGGATTCGGACTTCTCGCACATGACCCAGTGCGAGGCCACCGCCGATCCCTATCACTGCGTGCTCGACCTGGTGCGTTCGGTCAAGCGCAAGCCCGGGGTCAAGCCGGGCGAGGTCTGGTCGTACAACACCGGCGGTGCCTGGCTGGTGGGCCGGGTGCTGGAAAACGCCACCGGCATGACCATTGCCGAGTACCTGCAGAGCCGCGTGTGGAGCCGCTATGGCATGCAGCAGGCCGGGGTCTGGCATGCGTTGGTGCCCGGCAAGGTGGACATGGGCGGCCACGGTTTCAATGCAACATTGCGTGACTGGGGACGGTTCGGCCAGTTCGTGCTGAGTGGCGGACAATTGCCGCAGGGCGAAAAGCTGCTCCCGGACGACTGGATCGCGCGTTCCACCCACTGGACCCAGGCCAAGGGCTCAGTGACGGCCGCCGCGCCCAAGGGTCAATACGGCTACCAGTGGTGGTACAACGCCCCGGCCCCGGACAGCGATGCCGAACCCAAGCGCACCGCCACCAGCGACCAGACGTTCTGGGCCCTGGGCATCTTCGGCCAGAGCATCGCCATCAACCCGGCGGAGCGCCTGGTGGTGGTGCAGTGGTCGACCTGGAAGAACGCCGAGAGCCCCGGCTCGCTGTATGACGAGCAGGCGGTGTTCGTCAACGCGGTGGCCAAGGCGCTGAG
Organism: Pseudomonas sp. On1; assembly: GCF_033783325.1. NCBI lineage: Bacteria > Pseudomonadati > Pseudomonadota > Gammaproteobacteria > Pseudomonadales > Pseudomonadaceae > Pseudomonas > Pseudomonas sp. On1. The sequence continues at coordinate 142,335 of NZ_JAWPOA010000003.1, forward strand.
CCAGTAGCGCCGGGCGAGGGCAGGGCGCCGGCAAGCGCCTGCCCAGTCACACGCGAAACCGCGACACGCTCGCCTGCATGCCCTGGGCAATCTCGCCCAGGCGCTGCGCCGCCGAGGCCAGCTGCCGCGTGGTATCGGTGCTGTCCCTGGACATGCGGGCGATCAGTTCTACCTGATGGGCGACATCCTGGCTGGCCCGGGTCTGCTCGCCGATGGTCTGCGAGATTTCTTCGACCACCGACGCGGCGCGGCGGGCGCCTTCACGAATCTGCTGGATCGAGTCGCCGGCCTGGGTGGCCAGCTCCACGCCGGCGCGCACCCGGGTGACGCCGGTCTGCATGCTGTCGACGGCGTTGCCCGTGCTTTGCCGGATGCGTTCGATCATGCCGGTGATCTCCCGGGTCGACTGCGCCGTGCGCCCGGCCAGGCCACGTACTTCGTCGGCGACCACGGCAAAGCCGCGCCCGGCCTCGCCGGCACGGGCGGCTTCGATGGCCGCGTTCAAGGCCAGCAGGTTGGTCTGCTCGGCGATGGTGTTGATCACCTGGATGATCGAATGGATTTCTTCCGAGCTTTGCCCCAGCACGGTGATGGTTTCAGAGGAGCGGTTGACGGCCTCGTCGATCCCCTGCATGCCGCCGACCACGTTGAGGATGACCTCGCCACCGTCGCTGGCCAGGCGCTCGGACTGCCCGGAGATGGCCTGCGCATCGCGGGCGTGGTCGGCAATCCGCGCCAGGTTGGCAATCATCTGCTCGGTGGCCGAGGCCATGCTCACGGCGCTGTCGGACTGCTGGCTGGTGCGTTGCACCAGACTGCTGGAAGCCTGGCCCAGTTCATCGGCCACTTCGCGCAGCAGCAGGTTCTCTTCATGGATGGCCTTGATCATGTTGCCCAGGCTGTCACGCATGTCCGCCAGCGAACGCAACAGATGCCCGGTTTCGTCACGGTCGTGGACCTCGATCGCGGTGGTGAGGTCGCCCTGGGCGATACGCTCGGCAACCGCCATGGTCTGGCTCAACGGCCGCAGGATGGAGCGAAGCAGCAGGAAGGTGCACAGCGCCAACGCCAGCGTGGCCAAAATCATCCCGCCCACCAGCACGCTGATGCCCCGGTGCAGGGTGGCGGTGCTCTGTTCGCGGCTTTTGTCGGCATTGCCGGCGATCAGGTCGCTCAGGGTGCTGTTGCGCTGCTCCAGCTCCTTGAAAGCAGTGACAAAGGCCGGCAGCTGCGCCTGGGCCTGTTCAGGCGACTGCAATGCCAGCTGGATGATCGACGTGGCGCTGGCGATGTAGTGGTCGAGGAGGGGGCCGAGGTCATTGATGGCCTGGTGCAGGTCGGCGTCCAGGGGCAGTTCCAGGTTGCTTTGCACGACACTGCGGAACCACTTTGCGTGTTCGTCGAGGTCGGCCAGCACCTGGTTGGCGTTGTCAGTATCGCCCGGCTTGACCAGCAGGGCGGCCAGCACATCGGCGCGCAGCGCATCGTGCATCATGTCGCCTTCCATGTGGTTGCGCAGGGCCACCATGCTGGCCTCGCTGCGCTGCAACGCCTGGTTCTGGTCATGCTCGGCGAGCAGGCCGCTGCCACCAAGCAACAGGGCGGCGAGGATGCTGACAAGACCGAACCCGATGGTTTTCTGGCGAATGTCCATTTTCGAACAGGCTCCGTGGGGTGGGTTTGGTGAGCATAGATGGTTGGAGGTATTTCGCAGGGGGAAAACAACGGCGCTGAGGTGCGGTGAGGAGATGCCTCATATAACTCAACTAAATGAATATTTAGTTGAGTTATATGTGTATGCCATAAAAAAGTCGGGCAGGGCGTACGAACGTTTGCTGACGCCAGAGACCCTGTGTAGTGTGCATCCAGCTCACTTACCCTCAAAGGAATGAGACATCGACCATGCGTAGATTCACCGCTTTACCGTTGTTGTTTGCCCCCATGATCGCCTGGGGCGACTGCACGAAGAACCTGCAAACCTGGGCCCAGGCCTTGCACCCGACACTGTCGCTAGCCAGCGACTTTGCAGTCTGCAAGGTCAATCCGGCAGATACCAGCCAGGTCTTGGCAGCCTTGCCGTTGAAGGTGAACGTTGATGAATACGGGCAAGGCGATTACAGCCTGGATGTACTGGTGGCCGATGCCAGCAGCGGCAAGATCATTGCCCATCATTACCAGGAGGCGGCGATCGTCTCCGATGCGGTGCAGTTTTCAGGCCTGACGCTGGACACTGCGCGCTATCAGCTAGCACCAGGCTTACGAGCATTTGGCGTGCGCATTCGTCACACAGGATCGTCACGGGTCAATCCGTTCAGCAGTGAAACCCTGAGCCTGTACGTGAACGACGGTTCGCAACTGCGGCAGATCACGAGGCACTTGGTTGTGAGCGAGAGTCACGGCGAATGGGATGGTGTCTGCGCTGGAGAATTCGGTGAGATCAAACGGACGCTGGCAATGGGAAAACCCGGCAAGGACGGTTTCAGCAAATTGCGGGTTACCGAGATATCGACCGGGAGCCAAAGTGTTCCCAAGGGCGCTGATGACTGTCAGGAAATCGAGCGTGCCACGCAGACGAAAAGGTTCAGCCTGAATTATGACGGCGGCCGGTATGAAGTGCCGAAAGGATTGAGATTCGAGTGAGTGGATTGGAAATGGGCTTGGTGGAGGCTGGAATCTGGCCTCCCTCTGGGCGTACTGCTCAATACGAACCTACGCATAATGTATATTATGTTAAATAGCGTATTATGTGAGGTGACCTCCTGAGTCGATCACCTGTGGTTTGTGCCTGCCATCACGCTCGAGCTGCCGGCGCCATCTCGACAACTGCGCAGCGTCCTTTCGTGCGTACCTTCTGCACCAGTCGCGCTCTGTTGATGAACACATCGATCTGACAACTGCCTGAGTGCTGCACGTCTTCCCAATATTCCGTATGCACAATCTGCCCGTTCTGCGGCCCTGTGTAAGTCCCCGCGGCTTCACGCGTGACATAACTGCTGTCGCGCACATACCTGAGCACGACCAGATCCTCTTCCGGCACCACCATGACCTGGCGTGGCACGCCGAAGAAATCGATCAGCTCGCCCACCGGGCGATCTTTCCAGGCGGTGCTGCGGCCAACAGGCCGAATGCTAACAATCGGTTCATAAGGTCTTCTCCCTGAAGGCCGCTTTACTTGGCAGACATTTGCGCGAACCCTTCGTCGATCTTCTGCATGATGGCCGCCTTGGCGGCCTCGCGGTTCAATATCTGGAACAGCTGCGGCCCTGCCTTGGCTATTTGCGATGCAGGCATTACCCCCAGGCGCTCCATTTTCCGAGCCTGGCGGTCAGCCGGTTTGCACAGGAAATCGCGACTTTGCGCCAACCAGGTGTCGGGTTTGCTCTGCCATTGGCTGGAATACTTTGCGTTGCGCAATTCATTGAAAACGCTGCGGAAATCCTGCGCGCCCGTGATGCGCACGCGGTTCTTGGCGCAGTCGATTTCGACATCGTACGCAGTGAATTACGATGCGTGCCAGGTATGGCGAAGGCTCAAGGAAAGACTACCGACGCGACCATTTCGATAGCCAAACATCACATCGCCCACAGATTCCGGGTGCAGGGCATCGCATCGTCCGGTGGATCCGGCCACCTGACCTGTGCCAGAGCCCTTCCCTCTCATCCCTCTCTAAGCAGCGCTTGGATGAGTCATGGCTTTTCGCTATTGTGCCTGAGCTAATGCGCTGGAGTAGGCCTGCAGAGCCAAATGACGTCCCTAGAAACCCCGAAACTCAGCACGTACCACAAAGGCGATCTCTTTGAGCAGAAGGTGTTCGAGTACCTCAGCCGTGAGCTTGAGGCAGGTAACCTCTTCTTCGCTCCTCAGTTCGCCACTATCCAACGAAAACCGAAATACTTCTCTCGAGAGCGAGAAGACTACATTGTGTTCGATATCTCCATCGAGGTGACGCTTCCAGGATTTGATACCCCTTCGATGATCATGCTGGTCGAGTGCAAGAACTACGGCAGCACCATACCGATCAATGACGTCGAGGAGTTCAGCTCCAAGATTGGTCAGGTCACCGGCCATAATGCCAAAGGTATGTTTGTCACCGCGAGCGCATTCCAGGCTAGTGCCCTGAATTTCGCCAGGAACAAAGGCATGGCGGTAGTTCGTCACCTCGATGAGGGAAATTTCACCTGGGAACTCTCGCGCTCCCTTCTCATGGGCGCTGTGAGCGCATCTGAACGCAGGAGCACTGAAATCCTGAATGCACTCATTGCTCCCTCGTTCCAGCCTGCAATCTACACTACCTACGCCGCCACTCCTCAGGGTTATACGAACTCATTGGCAGGTGTTTTCCACAATCTTTTTTCTGAGCTTGGAAAGGATACCGCGGGCTATCAGCAGCTAATTCAGCGTCAACCTGCGACTAGGCAAAGGGTCGCGTTCCTTTCCTTACAGCAGATTGAGCAAAGGGCAACAGAGGTGCTACAGCGCACTGGCTACACCAGCGGCCATGTCGATCTGGAAAAAATAATTGACCATGAGCGCACGAGTAGTGGGCTAGAGGTGATCTTCAGCGGGCCATCGAGATCTGCCTTGGGCGGTATCTCATTCGCCCCTCCGGAGATCCAGATCTTCACAGACAACAAGGATGCGCCTCTCGCCCGGTTCACCTTGGCTCACGAGTTAGGCCATTACTATCTGGGTCACGGTGCATATCTGAAGCGTGAGCAGCTGCATGCGAGCGATATGGAGAAGCACGATAGCGTCCGAATACCTAGAACCGACGTGGAGCGACTGGAGTGGCAGGCCAATGCATTTGCTTCGTTCCTGTTGATGCCAACCATGAGGCTGCTCGAACGGCTCGCGTTACTCGCAGTGATCTACAACATCCAAAACCGAGGACACGGTCTCCTCTACCTCGACCACCAGCCTGGGAATTACCGAAGCTTCCGACTGGTTTCAGACAATCTGAGCCATCACTTCCACGTGTCAAAAACAGCCATTCGTCTTCGCTTGAGCCGTTTGGGGCTATTGGTTGACGCCCGAACATCAAACAGGCCACCTCCCGGCCTCCCGCAGATTGCTAGCCAAAGCCAAGAGTGGTAGTCTCCGCGCCACGGTACTCGGTAGGTGCCGGCAGTCCACACCAGCGAAGCTTTAGCACTATCGTGACAGTTGAAACACCGAACCTGACCATCATCAGGTTGCCTCGTAGTGGACACCAGGCCAGCCCTTTGCAGAGCTGAAAAATGCAAATTACCTACAGCCACATCAAGCAAGTCAAACGCCTCGCCAAGGAGCTCAAGCAAGCTCACCCCACGCTCAAGTTAAGTCAGCGCCAAGACATCGCAGCAGTCCAGGTACTGGGCGTCAGGAACTACCACGAAGCCGCTCGCCGGTATGACGAATGGCTCATGCTCCATGTGCACATCTCACCTGCCCGTAATGGTGCGAGCAAATGTACATTCTGTGAGTTCACCTTTGCAGCTGATCTCAAAGAAGATCGCGATGCTCACCGTGAAGTACACGAGAGGCTGCATGAAGCAGGTGAAGCTCTAGGCTATTTCCCGGCCAACTTCTTGCAGCGTGAAAAAATGAAGTCTGAGGGTAGGAAGCAAGCGCTCTCAAACGAAAGCCTGGAGACCCGCATCGAAGGTATCTTGTTGGCGCTGCGCGGGTGGTTCGATCGCTCCCTAAACAATGCGATCTCTGGCGAGTACTGGCGCAAGCATCCATCGTTCGAGCTCTACGTGTCCATGATCCTGGACACCCTGAGCCATCTGTACGCAGACCTCCTACCGGAGTTAAAGGCCAGGTATGGATACCGCCCGGGCGAAATCAGCCCAGGTAAAAGCGACTGGTATCCGAAGTCCCATTAAGCCCCTGAACTGGCCTCACCGTGATGGTGGGGCCTGCTTCCATCAGCGTACCTCAATGCATTCTGCGCCGCGCCTAACGTTCAGAAAGGTCAGTAACCCCGCTCCTCCATGTCGTTTTGAACCTGTTTGCGATCGCGATCGCGGCGAAGGCAACGACGAAGGGGAAGGACTCCCAGAATCTGCTGCTCTGGACGACTCTGTATGTTTCAAGAGCAAGTCTTTAATGCCTCTGTTTGCCATCGTTAGCGTGAATGATGAGCACCCAAGCGCCAATCAACTTGGCGCACTCAGTTTGGGTGCAGTCATAGAGCTTTTGCAGGAACGACTTCACATCTGCCTCCAACGGCATATTGAAAGTAAGCATCCGGCCAACTCAAATTGCACGAATCAGGCAGGCATTCACTGATGTGGCGGCAGTTGCCCGATCTCACTGGCCCGTTGCGTCGGCAACCGCGTCAGCACATCTTTGAGATAGGCATACGGATCATGCCCATTCATGCGCGCCGATTGGATCAAACTCATGATCGCAGCCGCCCGTTTACCGCTGCGCAACGACCCGGCAAATAACCAGTTCGAGCGTCCGAGTGCCCACGGTCGTATCTGGTTCTCGACCTGGTTGTTGTCGAACTGGTTCAAAAGCGATCGGCTGTGGGAAGGATTTCTATGTCGCCCCCCAGCAGCACGTAGCCCAGCAGATAGAAATCGAGGCGAACCTGATTACGGCCTATCACGGGCTACAATCGATGTTGCATACGTCGCAGCTTACCGACTTTGCTAGAGGGAATGACCTCTCCGAAATCAGTGCGTGCTTTGTATTCTGGCCGCAAAGATGTGCGTCTCAGAGGAAATGCAGCGAATGAATAGTCGGCGCTCTAGGGCCTTGAGTACCTTGATACGACTGTCGGAAACTGGCAGCCTTAGCGTACGTCGTTCGCCTGCCAAACCCGCGAACTCTTGTCCAAGCAGCGGTAATTGATCCGCAATCTGCGACCAATCGCAGCCCAAAGCCAAAGCCTGGATGATCAGATCGCTTCGATGCTGATTACTAAGGCTGGCCTCAGCGACGACCCGGAGGATCACTGGCAGGTAGCCGATTGGGAACGTCAATCCTTGCTTGTTTGCCCGCGCGCACACGCTCGCGAGGGCGGCAGCAGCCTCTGGTTTGTCAGACAGATATTGGGCCGGTACCACCAACCACATGTTTATCAGGTCTTCCAAGGATGGCGTTTCAGATTTGCTCAAATCTGAGATTAGAGCGATTGGGATGTGAGCAAAGTCCTGTATCTGTCGCACTTCCTCCCAATGCGACAGCAGATAGGTCAGCTCAAGATCAGGCGCGTTGGCCCAGAATGCCTGACGGCCAACCTCACTGTAAGGCAGGCACTCAGCGGTCGAGAGGTACTTCCATCTTAACGCTGGTAGGGAATCGTCAAGTATCGATACGTCAACGCGTGTCCTTGCAAACAGCGTTTTCAACGTTTCCGCCGGCACGCGCTCATCGCGCAAGAGGAATCGCTGCAGTGCCGTTTGCTGGTCTGACTGCTCCCACAATTCAGGTGCCAACTCATGTGCATTGCGCACGATGAACTCCAGGAGGATTTTTTCGGCGTCATCTGCCTGAACAAATTCCGCGACCCTGTCTCTCCGATCCATCACATCACCGAACACCCTCCAGACAGCACGGCTCACACCTTGGCTTTTGATCCGATCCGCTGCCATCGCGAGCAGCCATACCTCTCGTAGATTTTCCTCAAGGCCTGGCAGTGAAGCGTGAGTACGATCGAACAACCAGCGCATCAGGTCGGGCTGGTCAGTCAGCATCTCAAGTAGCGCTCGGAGTGATCCGGAGGACTCATTCAGCACGCCTTCCTGCTGCAAAAGCTCCCCGACGAGCGATGGGATATCTTCCCTTAGCTGCTCTACAAGATCCGGCACATCAAGAATAGAGAGCCTGTCGTAGCTGACAGATTGATCCTTATTATTTCCATCCATGACCTTACAAAGCAGGCTGAGCATGCGAAGGTTGAGCTTCAAGCAGCGCATTCTCACCAGTGCTTTAAGATCATCCGCACCAATCCCCTCGTGAATTTTCGCAAACTGGGCAGGCTTGGAACGCAACCATTGCCAGCCATGCTGGTTTGCCTCCAGGCGTGACACCCAACTCGTCACATTTTCACGCTCATTCAGCAGCTTTGAGAGTTGGCCATTGTGGTCGAGCTTTGCCACCTCATCGGCGTCGAGATTTTCGAGAACGTGGTAAAGCCACCGGGCTCTTGGAGCATCTGGCTTGAATCGCTCATCACCCAGTACATGCAAAACTAACTCGCTATCCGCCATATACAGAGCGCGCATTAGGTAGCGCCCCTTACCCGCTTCAATCAAGATCTCAAGCGCTTGCCCTAGCCGCTCCAGCGCTTGAAGGCCACCCTTGAGAATCACGGCAAGCTTTGCTTCCCGCTCTTCTCGTTCATCTCGCTCTTTAAATCCGTGCTGCAGTAGCTCAGCTATCAGGTTTACCAGGATCCCCCGGCCCTCGCTCAATGACTCGTGGTCGAGAGCTCTGACAACGCGATCAGGTTTCTGAACAGGAGTGTCGACCTCAACCAATTCTTCACGACCGAGGGCAAGGATGAGGTTCTTGTCGGACTGGGTCAGGGTACCCTCGTAGAAATACCCAAAGTAATCTGCATAATCGGTGTCGAGGTAACCCTTTAACACCAGGAAAAATATCATCTTGTAGTCAGCAAGTTTTTCCCTGACGACCTCTCCGTACGCGTCCTTGACGGCGACCCTGAACGGCACTGCTTTCAGGCGGTGAATCTCACGCTCTAACCCTGCAACCTCTGCGTCCAGCATCACTAAGGAATCGCTCAGCACTGCCGATCGCGCTTCGTAATTCAGTTCTTCGAGTATTGACTTGGGATACTGTGTAGTACCTTCATGCCCGCTTCTTTGCTGTAGCGCTGGTGTGGCATGGTTAGCCGCCTTGAAGCGTTCAAACCCCGAATCCTCTACAAAGTCGGGCAGCGTAAGGTACGAACTCCCATCTAGCACCAAGGCGTTGGCACTCGCTGAACCTCCTCGTTGAATCACTTCGTACCAAACCCGCAGACGCAGCTCAACCAGATCACTCGCATGATCCTGCTGACGAGTCGCCCATCGCGCTGTGAGCTCAGTAAGCTCACCAGTCTTGGGCCCAAGCTGTGCAACCACCCACTTTGGATACTCCTCAAAAATTGAGTAGAGCCTGCCCCTTCGCTTCACCAGGTCAGCAAATGCGCCTGGATACAGGTTTCGAATCGCGACCATCGCGAACAGCTTGTTCGGATTGAGGTGCACACCAGCCGGAGCCAGGAGGCTCTGGTAAATGTCGTATTCGTTGACAATGTTCTTGATCAGCCGCATCTCATCGATGTAATAGCCGATATGATCGATGAGTCTCTCATCAAGTCGATCAGATAGCCTTCCGTCGCCCAGCGTACGCTCATCCAGTAGTTTGGAGAGCTGCTCCCTGGCGTTATCGCCATGCACCACTGGGATGATCGGAATGATCAGATCAAAAAATTTGGTTTTGTCACCGACACCAAACATTTCGTCCCGTATCGCGTACACGAAATGGACGGAGCGTTTGATCTGAGGTGAGCTACGGATGATGAGATTGATTTCCCGCAGCCTGAAAAAGATTTCCTGGATATCAAACCTGTCCAGATCCTCGATCACAACTACATTCACGTCGCTGCGTTCAAAGCAGTAGATGATCTCGTCGACGTTCTTGTGAAGCACTGAGCCGTGCTGGGTAGCCTCAAGCTTGCCACCTTTGAGTGTTAAGCCATCGATGCTGAATAACGAGAGGAATTTCAGAGCTGTGTACAGCAACCAGACACTGCCTAACGCCAGGCCTACCAAGGCCCCGGACTCTGGGATCAACAAGAGCTTTTCAAGCAGCCAGCTCGATGCTATGCCAGCTTTATTGGCGATCGTGGGACTGTACAACCTCAGTGCGCAGACAGCGATTGCTGTCATCGCACCAGTACGAAGCCACAGGTGAAAGCTTGAAGTCTGTGTGATCCGTTTCAGGCGCGTCTTGGGAACCTTGCTGGCACGCACCGCATAGAGCAACTGCTGAACAATCGTCTCTTCGATGCGATTGATCAGTACATCCTTATCCGCTTTTTCAACCTTGTTGTCCTTGTCACCCTTGGGCTCTGCAGCATGAGCGCCTTTTTCTGCAGACGTCTGTGATGACGCGTCCGGCTTGGGCTCAGCCTCGGATGCACCTATAAGACCGGGCTTGGTGAAAGTCGCCAAAGATACGAAGGTGTGCTTGTAGAAACGGTGATTCTCAAAAAAAGTCTTCAGAACACTGCTCTTGCCAGCACCGTAGCTGCCCGTGACGGCGATGTTCAGAATCTCAGGATTTTCCAGAGCATGCCTCAGCTCACGCTCGTACCTGCCTGATATCTCCTCCTTCAACCGCACGGGCGTCAACGGCTCAAAAAACTTCTCATCACTCGGCGGCGGCTGAGACTTGTCGTATGCCTTAAAGGATTCACTGATCCCAACAGCTAGTGCTTCCCATACACGCTTCACACGGCCTTTCCGATACTCAACCATCTACCTCAATCCCAATCCCGGTCATCCGTGTCGCGCTGCGAGCGGATTACCTAGCCTCCAATCTTCATGCCCACCGGCTCCAGGATGCGCACGCTTCGATAGCGGCTATATGCCATATATGAGTCTGGGTTGCTAGGCTGAAACACCAAATGAAGCTGGGCGGCAACCGCCCTTTGGCTTTCATACTCACCTTGGTCTTGTCGTTATGGACGCGATTCGACAGCAGGCCTCAGTTGATACGCTTGGCCATACGGAATCGCGTGTGACGACAACCGAGGTGGGTAGGCAATAGTGAATGCTGGTGGCCACCGCACAGTTGAGAGGCACTGTCAATGTCTGGTCTACGCTTGCCGCATTCCGCAATTGGTAGCCGATGAATCAACCAAAAGCTGAAACCCTGGGTAAGCCTCGCACTTTCACTCAGGATGGACAGAGAGATGTCACTTCGCTACCTTCAGCTCTCCGATAGGCACTCTTCAAGGATAGAAATGAACGTCACAACCGTGGAATGCGAAAGCTGGGCTGACTTCAAGATCAGGATTATTAGTGATCTTTTTCCAGCAAGCAGCTTCCAAAAGGGCCGATTTCTTTTTCGAGGTCAAGGCGGTGAGTCCTGGAAACTGGCTTCCACATTTGACCGCTGGTATGCAGATAACGAAGGTCTACCCGCCTACAAGGTTACTGTGGCTAACAGCATCCTAGAGGGATTCATACGTGAGTGTGAGCAGGAAGACCTGCCTCCAAACGTCCGAAATGACCGGATGATGATGCTGAGCTTAGGACAGCATCACGGGTTGCCCACTCGATTACTGGACTGGAGCGAAAGCCCCTACGTAGCTGCGTTCTTTGCGTTTAGCGGGCACATCCGACACGGTAATCGAACAGAGTCCAATGTGGCTATTTGGGTACTGGACTCAACACACTATATCTGGAATGACGATTCAGGTTGTTCGATCGTTAATGTCCCAAGTTTCGGTAACGAACGCATCCGAAACCAGCACGGGAAATTTACATACCTGCAGAACCACGCTCGCTCAATCGAAGACTACGTCGCGCAGCGTGAGGGTAATGAATCTGCCCTAAGAAAATACCTTGTACCAGTTGATGAAACTGGCTCTGCAATGGCTGATCTTGATGCTATGGGCCTCAGTCATTCAAGGATCTACCCTGGATTAGCTGGCAATGCCAAATCCTCGGAGGTTAGGGCAATTCTGGCCATGCGTGCAGAAAATCGCTAGAGCGCGCTTCAACCACACAGGGGGGGAGCTCAAATGCACCCCGCCCGGCTAGATTTTGTGCTTGCAGAAACTAAACTCGACAGCAACTTTCGCCGCTGAAAACTACGCGTCCTTGCGGCTTATCTAGTTTTTGTGGGCGCGGGGCCTGTGGCCCCCTACTGTGCTCCTTTGAACGGCGTTGGCTCCGGCACTATCTCCGACTTAAATGGAAGTCGGCTCCTTAGAATCGGATTCGAAGGCGACACGGGTACCGAGCGCCCCGCAGCGGCCACCGCATTCCTACTCAGCCCTCCGTCCCACCATCAACCCATGATTCACATCCTGGACCAATGCCTTGGCCATACCACTGAGGTAATGCACCGCCGTCAGCAACGTCGGTAGATGATCCGTCTCCACCATCGCCAGATCGCTGATCTTGTGCACTGCACACATCAGCACGGTTGCCTGTTCAACCGCATGGTCCATCGAATGGCCACCAACAACACGGAACAGCGGGTCTTGACCACCCTCCTCTCCAGCCTCGCCGAAATGCCCCACACCAGTGGTGGCGAGCTTCCTGATGCTTGGGGTTTGCAATTCCTTATCCATACCATTCCTCCTGCGGCCCCGCGAACTGCACGGGGCCTGATCGGTGAACATCAAGTGTGAGCCCAGGTCAGTGCCGGGACTGCACGCGGCTCAGCGCCACCTCCACCAAGGTGCGGGCACTGTCGATTTCATGCATGGTAGCGAGGGTCAGGACCTGGCCTGGCGGTTTGGCATGGAGCAGGACGGTCTGCTGACTGACGGTCAGGGCGCAGACGAGGTATTCGGATATCTGGACCAGGAGGTCTTCGAGGGTGTGGGTGGTGTATTTGTCGTGTTGGGGTGGATCGGGGACGATCTTTAACATGATAAAGCTCCGATATCTGACTGGAGCTACCACATCTCTGCTGTCAAACAAATGGGTGGCAGCGGTACGTGGGTTGACAGACCGAGGATATCGGAACTCGGCGCACCGAAGTGCCCCACGCACAGCCGCCATAGAGCGTTGCGCATGATCCGTATATCAGGGGACGGTCTGTCAAAACCGTGTCGTCGAATTTGCGGCGACTTGGCGAGACTAGATGGCTGATGGGACTGCTGCAATGACTGGAAGGCGGTGGGAGTATGTTTCGGAAATGGACTACAGAGAAGAGGGAAAGTCCGATTCACAGCACATATAAGGAATCAAAGGGCTGGTTGCGCCCCTGGATGTTCCCGAGCTGCACCACAGGTCAATTTTCCGCCTCAGGCGCCCGAAATGCTTTGCTGTAGTAACCAGACGAGTCGAAACAGCAAACCGCTTTCTTACCGGCCGCAAGCATCTCGCAGGCATCCCCAATTCGCTTTTCACGCGTCTTGAGTTGCTTCGCTGAAGTAATCCAGTGGATCCAGTCCACCCGCGCGAGGGTCGTCGTAGTGTTCCAAACCTTTTGAGCCTCAGGCCTGCTTGCCAAGGCTTTCTCGAAATCCGCTGGGATATCAGGCTCGGGCTCCTTCTTCACCGGGATCAGTTCGAGGGTGACGATATCGCCACAGGCCAAACCCGCCGCATCGAGCAACTCGCTACCGACCTTCAACCAATGGCTCAGCTGCCCATCAGGTTCAAGGGTTGCCCGAAAAGGATGCCCATTGATCGTGCCGTCAACGGTCGCCCTTCCCCGCCTAGGAAGCCGTTCACTCGCGTCCCTCGGAAGCACTACGAACGCCCACGACCTGCCATCACCGGGCTTTGCCGGACGAAGAAGCTTGGCTTCGAATCGCGACCTCGCATCCTCTGTTGTCATGGCAGGTTCTCCAACCGTGCGCTCAGTTAACCATCACCTCGTCCAGCGCCTGCTCAAGGGTGCTGACCGTGCGCTCGAGATTGTGCAGCTTGTCGAGCCCGAACAGGCCGATGCGGAAGGTCTGGAAGTCGGCCGGCTCGTCGCATTGCAACGGCACGCCGGCGGCTATCTGCAGGCCGTGACTGGCAAACTTCTTGCCACTCTTGATATCGGCATCATCGGTGTAGCTCACCACCACGCCAGGGGCCTGAAAGCCTGCTGCGGCCACGCTCTTGATGCCTTTGCGAGTCATCATTGCGCGCACCCGATCACCCAAGGCCTGTTGTTCGTCGCGGACCTTGTCGAAACCGTAGGCCTGCGTCTCTTTCATCACTTCGTTGAATCGCGCCAGGGCATCGCTGGGCATGGTCGCATGGTAGGCATGGCTGCCCTGCTCATAGGCCTGCATGATCTGCAGCCACTTCTTCAAGTCGCAGGCGAAGCTGGTGCTTTGCGTCGACTCGATGCGCTCTAGGGCCAACGCGCTGAGCATCACCAGGGCGCAGCAAGGTGAGGCGCTCCAGCCTTTCTGCGGTGCGCTGATCAGCAGGTCGACTGCGCATTTGTCCATATCAACCCAGATCGCGCCTGAGGCGATGCAGTCCAGCACGAACAGGCCACCCACCGCATGCACGGCGTCGCCCACGGCCCGCAGGTATTCATCGGGCAGGATGATCCCTGACGATGTTTCAACGTGGGGAGCGAAGACAATCTGCGGTTTCTGCGACTCAATGGCCGCCAACACTTCTTCCAGCGGGGCCGGGGCGTAGGCAGCCTGGCGCCCCGCTTCAACCGGGCGGGCTTTGAGCACCGTTGTGGCCGCCGGGATATTGCCCATCTCAAGGATCTGGCTCCAGCGATAACTGAACCAGCCGTTGCGTAGCACCAGGCATTGCTGGCCGGTGGCAAATTGCCGGGCTACCGCTTCCATGCCGAACGTGCCACTGCCCGGGACCACCGCAACCGCCTGGGCGTTGTAGACGTGTTTCAGGGTGGTTGAAATGTTCTTCATCACACCCTGAAACGACTGGGACATGTGGTTGAGCGAGCGGTCCGTATAGACCACCGAATACTCGACCAGCCCCTCGGGATCGATACCGGGATATATCTTCGACATGGTGTGGCTCCTTTGGCAGAGTTGTCCTTGGCATCGACCCTGCCCTAAGCCATTGCAAATGACAAGATGCATTGAGAGCCCGGCGATAAGGCCCTCAGTTACACACCAGCCTTATGACCGTGGCCTGCCGCCGCTCCTGCTGCCTGCATCGCTCATTGCAGTTCGGGGAAGGCAACGCCAAGCAGGCCGGGATCTTTGAGGATCGATGCACTGCTGGCGATATCCGGTGCCAGCCAACGGTCCTGGGCATAGGCCGGGACCTGCTCGCGCAACAACCGCCAGGCAATGCTGGTACCGGCGCCAAAGCGCTGCTCCTTGAGGAACTCGAAGGCCTGTGCCGCCAGCAGGTACTCGATGGCGAGGATCTGCGTGCAGTTCTCCAGGGCGCGGTGCAGCTTCAGCCCGGCATTGGTGCCCATGCTCAGGTGATCCTCCTGCAGGCCGGAGGTGACGTAGTTGTCGATGACGGCCGGTTGTGCCAGCTGACGGTTTTCGGCACACAGTGAAGCGGCCACGTACTGGACGATCATCATGCCCGAGTTCACCCCCGGTTGGCTGACCAGGAAGGCTGGCAAACCGCTGACCAACGGGTTGATCAGGCGATCGAGACGGCGCTCGGCAATCGCCCCGATCTCGGCCACCGCAATCGCCAGCAGGTCGGCGGCCATGGCCACGGACTGGCCGTGGGGATTGGCCTGGGAAACCACCCGATACGACTCGGGTGTACCCAGCAACATCGGGTTGTCGGTGGTGGAGTTGAGTTCGGTCTCGATCTGCCGCGCCGCGTGTTCCAGTTGATCGCGCGCGGCGCCATGCACCTGCGGGATCGAGCGAATGCTCAAGGCGTCCTGGGTGCGAATGCCATGGCTGCTGGCAATGATTTCGCTGCCTTCGAGCAGGCGTCGCAAGTTCCTGCCCACGCGCTGCATGCCAGGGTGCGGTTTCATTGCGATGATTTCAGGGTCGAAGGCATCGAGCTGGCCGCGCAGGGCCTCGAAGCTCATGGCGCCGATAACATCCGCCCATTGGCTCAGCCGAGTGGCATCGTCCAAAGACAGGCAGCTCAGGCCGGTCATGCAAGGGGTACCGTTGACCAGGCACAGGCCATCCTTGGCCCCCAGTTTGATCGGCGCCAGGCCGACCTCGGCCAAGGCTTGCTGCGCCGGTACGATCTGGCCGCGATAGCTGACCAGGCCGACGCCCAGCAAGCTGATGCTGATATGGGCCATGTGGGTCAGATACCCCACCGACCCCTGTTTCGGCACCTGCGGGGTGATGTGCTGGTTGAGCAAGGTCAGCAGCGCCTCGACCACCTTGCGCTGAAGGCCGGAACGGCCCTGGCAGAAGTTGATGATCGCCGCGCACATGATCGCCCGGGTCTGCTCGTCCGACAGCGCGGTACCCACGCCGCAGGCATGGCTGAGCAAGGTGTTGTGCGACAGCTGGCTGAGCTGTTCGTCCTGCAACGAGACATTGCACAGGGCGCCAAGCCCTGTGTTGACGCCATAGGCGCGGTCACCGCTGGAAACGATGCGCTGGACAATCGCCTGGGCGTTCTCGATCCGCGCCCAGGCCGATGGGGCCAGCTCAAGCTTCGCGCCATGCCGGGCCACAGCCACCACGTCCTGCCAGCGAACGGGCGTGTCGGCGATGATGATCTTTTCG
The DNA here is from genome assembly GCF_033783325.1 of Pseudomonas sp. On1. NCBI lineage: Bacteria > Pseudomonadati > Pseudomonadota > Gammaproteobacteria > Pseudomonadales > Pseudomonadaceae > Pseudomonas > Pseudomonas sp. On1. The sequence continues at coordinate 158,683 of NZ_JAWPOA010000003.1, forward strand.
GCAAACGACATACACGCGGGTCCTTATAGCGAAGCTACCCGACGCTGCACGAAACGATCGACGTATTCGTCCGCAGGCTGGTAGAGGATTTCTTTCGGCGTGCCAACCTGGATCAAGCGGCCGTCCTTGAGGATGGCAATGCGGTTGCCGATGCGCACCGCTTCGTCCAGGTCGTGGGTGATGAAGACGATGGTCTTGTGCAGGGTCTTTTGCAGTTCCAGCAACTGGTCCTGCATTTCGGCGCGGATCAGCGGGTCGAGCGCACTGAAGGCTTCGTCCATCAGGATGATGTCGGTGTCGGCAGCCAACGCACGCGCCAGGCCCACACGTTGGCGCATGCCGCCCGACAACTGGTGCGGGTACGATTTTTCGTAACCCCTCAGGCCCACGGTGTTGATCCAGTGCAGGGCTCGCTCCGTGCACAGGGCTTTGCTCTCGCCACGTACTTTCAGGCCGTAGGCGACGTTGTCCAGCACGGTGCGGTGCGGCAACAGGCCGAAGCTCTGGAACACCATGCTGATCTTGCGCCGGCGGAATTCGCGCAGGGCCTGCATGTCGTACTGCAGAATGTCCTCGCCATCGACCAGGATCTGGCCGCTGGTGGGGTCGATCAGGCGGTTGAAGTGACGCACCAGGGTCGACTTGCCCGAGCCCGACAACCCCATGATCACGAAGATCTCGCCGCTGCCGATGGACAACGACAGATCGTTTACCCCCACCACACAACCGGTTTCGGCCAGGACCTGCTCTTTGCTTTTGCTCTGGCGGATCAGTTTCAGGGCATCTTCGGCACGCGCACCGAAGATCTTGAAGACGTTCTTGACTTCGATCTTGTTCATCGTCTGCTTGGCGCTCATTTGCCCACCCCATGCCGTGGCCGGCCATAGGCCTGGGTAATGCGGTCGATCACAACCGCCAGAATCACAATGGCCAGGCCCGCTTCGAGGCCGCGGCCCACGTTCAGGGTCTGGATGCCGACCAGGACGTCTTCACCCAGGCCACGGGCACCGATCATCGAGGCGATGACCACCATCGACAAAGCCATCATGGTGGTCTGGTTGATACCGGCCATGATGCTCGGCAACGCCAGTGGCAACTGCACGCCGAACAGTTGTTGCAGGCGATTGGCCCCGAACGCGTTGATCGCCTCCATGACCTCGCCATCCACCTGACGAATGCCCAGGTCGGTCAGGCGAATCAGCGGCGGCGCGGCATAGATGACGGTGGCAAAGATCGCCGGCACCTTGCCCAGGCCGAACAGCATCAGTACCGGGATCAGGTACACGAAGCTGGGCATGGTCTGCATGATGTCGAGCAGCGGCATCAACACCGCCCGCAGGCGATCGTTGCGCGCCGACAGGATACCCAGCGGGATGCCGACCAGGACTGAGATCAGCGTGGCCACCAGCATCAGCGCCAGGGTCTGCATCAGCTTGTCCCAGAGCCCTACCGCACCGACCAGGAACAGCAAGCCGACGATCACCGCGGTGGGTACGATTCTGCGGGTGGCGTGCCAGGCAATACCGCCGACGACGGCCAGCATCAGCCACCAGGGTGTTGCGCGCAGTAAACCTTCAAGATTGACGATGGCCCACAGCAGGGTGTCGGAAATGTGCCGGAACACGTCACCGTAGTTGGTGACCAGCGCATCGACCCAACCATTGACCCAGTCGGCAATGGAAAACGTGAAGTCTTTGGGAAACATGGAGTTCTCTCGAGCAAGTGCGTGAAGCGGACTGCTGTGTGGCATGCCCGGCAGGCGCCGGACCGGCCCACACCCTTCAGAGTGCCGCGTCTACCTTTTTGGCTGCGTCTTCACTGACCCAGCTGTGCCAGACTTCGGGGTGCTCCTTGAGGAACGCCTTCGCCAGTTCCGCCGACTCGATGCGGTCCCTGGTCATGCGCGCCAGGTTCTGGTTCAGCAGATCGATCGGCAGGTTGACCTTTTCCAGCACCGCCACCAGTTCCGGCGCCTGCTCGTGGAAGGTCTTCGACACACCCACCTTGATGGTCACGGATTTGTCCACGCCTGGCTTTTCGTCCAGCTTGACCAGGTCGGCCTGGCCCATCAGCGGGGTTGGCGACCAGTAGTAGAAGAGGATCGGCTCGCCACGCTTGTAGCTCGAGAGCACGGCGGCATCCAGTGCCGGGCCGGTGCCCGGGCGGAAGTTGGTGTAGCTGTTTTCCAAGCCATAGCTCTTGAGCATCTGGCTGTTGTCCAGCTCGCAGGTCCAGCCGGCCGGGCAATTGTAGAAGCGCCCCTTGTCCGGTTCTTCCGGGTCCTTGAATACCTGGGCGTATTGCCCCAGGTCGGCAATGCTCTTGAGGTTCGGTGCCTTGGCTTCGAGTTTGCGCTTGGCATCGCCTTCGATCACATAACGCGGCACATACCAGCCTTCGACCGCGCCAACCACTGGCGAGCCGACACCGACGACCTTGCCGGCGGCCTGCGCCTTGTTCCAGACCTCGCTGCGCCCTACCCACTCCTCGGCGAACACCTGGATATCGTTGCTGCTCAGGGCGTTCTCCATGGAGATGGAGTTACCCGGCAGGCTGTCGGTGTCACAGCCATAGCCATTTTTCAGCACGAACTGCATCACCTCAGTGAGCAGCATCCCGCTTTCCCAGTTCAGACCGGCGAATTTCACCGGCTTGCCAGACTCGCACCAGCCGGCGGCCTGGCTGGCGCCAGCGCACGCCAAGAGCCCTATGGAAAATGTCGTGGACAGCAGAGCTTTTGTAATTGTCATTGTGACGCTCCCAAACAAGATGATCACTGCGCAGGAGAAATATTTCACAACGATAAAAAAGGATAAAATAATAACTCCTGATGCATCACCACGGAAAAACCTATGAAGTTCACACTCAGGCAGCTTCGCTACGCGCTCGCAGCGGCCAAGCACGGAAACCTGACCACTGCCGCCATGGAGCTTCATGTATCACAGCCTTCCATCTCGGCGGCCATCACCGAACTGGAGGAAGTGCTGGGCCAGGCAATCTTCATACGCCAGCGTGGTCTTGGCATATCGCTGACTCCCTTCGGTCGTACCGTCATGGTGCAAGCGCGTCGCGTGCTGGCAGAGGCCCAGACCTTTGCCGAGATCAATGCCGATGCAGGCGAGTGTGTCGGGGAACTGGTGGTGGGCTGTTTTGAAGATCTGGCGCCCTATTGCCTGCCGCAGATCGTGCGACGGATGCAGCAGTCCTGCCCACGGGTCACGGTCGATATGCGCGATGGCAGCTTCGATTATGTTGGCAAGCGACTCAGTGAGGGCGCGATAGAGCTGGCCATCACCTATGACCTGGGTTTACCGCCAAACACTCAATGCACCCAGCTGTGTCAGCTGACTGCCCAGGTGCTGCTGTCGGCCGATCACCCATTGGCCAAGGCACCGCGCGTCAGCCTCAAGGCGCTGGCCGAATACACCCTGGTCGTCACCGATCAGGTCCACAGTTGGCAGCATGTGCTGGATCTGTTCAGCTTTTACGACATTTCACCCGCGGTTGTGCACCGTGTGCGCACCTTTGAGTTGCAGCGCAGCCTCGTCGCCAATGGTTTTGGCGTGGCGCTGATTTATACCCGGCCATTTGGTGACCATAGTTATGATGGCCAGGCGCTGGTGTGTCGGCCGACTCAGGAGAAACTGCCAACCCACAGCATCGTACTGGCGCATGACCAGCGCTACCCGCTGACGCCTTCGGCCGAGGCGTTCAAGGAGCTGGCGGTGGCATGGTTCGCCGAGCGACCGTCGTTTGCATCCGAGTGAACAACAGGTAGGGCGCATGTCACAGGAGGACGGCTGATACTCAGCTGAGGAGTGTCTTCATTGGGTCGGAAGCTGCCATTCAGTGCAGACGAAAAAGCTTCAAGATCAAGCCTGACGCTTTCTCATCGTCTGCTTCGAAAAGGTTACACAATGCAGCCTGATCGGCGAGCTTGTGCAGGTTGAAGTGGTTGTAGAACGCTTGGCCCAGTCGCTGATGCTCGCATTCAGGTTCACAAAGCGTTCTCGCTAGCTGAATGAGACTCCAGGTGAAGACGGTTTTCGGCCCCCCGAATGGCTTTGGCGATTCGCCAGAAGTAAATTAAGCCAATCAAAAGTTCGAACACCGAACCAATAACCCAGCATGTTATTAGCGACGACGGGGCGTCACGATTGCTCATGGCGACGCAATAGATCAACGGAATGCTCATGCACCACATCAGCGTCAGGCGCACGACCAGTGAAAATCGGGCCATGCCAATACTCTCCAGGACGGCGGCCCCGGTCATCGAGAAGACAAAGGCAGTGGAGAATGTCCACAGCACGCGTTGTGTATCGATGGCCAGGGCCATCGTCTGCGCGTTTTGTCCCAGATCACCAAACGCCCTGAGCAAGACTTGCGGCACTGTGATTTGAACGGTGGAAACCAGCAGGACGTAGAGCAGTTCAATGATCACCGTGACCCGCAGGATCATTGCCAACTCGGTGTAGCGCCCCTTGCCCACTGCAGTGGCACACAGAATGCTGCAACCAATGCCTAACCCAATGATTGGGATGATGCCTAGGTAATTCACGGTTAGGTTAACGTTGTTTGCCGCTAGTGCACTGGCGCCCAGTACCGCCACAATCCAGATGAACGCAGTGTTTCCTAGCTGATCCACTCCGGCGGATAGGCCACCGGGAACACCTCTACGCAACCGGAAAAACAGCTGCGGCACTAGGTGCTCGCTGCGGGCAATGAAGATGTTCATCACCTCAAGCCAGACTTCTCGAGGCAGCATTACGGCATAGCATGCCAGCATGGACAGCGTGCCGATCAATGTACCGACAGCAGCCCCAGTCATGCCCATTTCGGGCAGCCCGAACTTGCCGAAGACCAGGCCGACAGTGAAGATCGAGTCGATTACTTGACCGATGATTCCCACTATAAGTGTTTCGCGGGTGCGACCAACACCGTTGAAAAACGAGGACAGCGCCGTGTCGATCGTCATTACGCCACCGAAGAGCGCCGCCCAGAGCATATACCGCGACTCCAGGTTGACAATCTGCGCTGGTCGAGAGCTGAGCTGTGGGATCATCGCGATCAGCGGGGCTGCGATGAACAGCAGGGCCCCACAGGCCATACCGAGGAGCAGCCCCAGTGCAGCTTCACGCGAAGCTGCACTGGGCCCTGATCGACCATGCGCCTGCGCAATAAAGGAACGTGCCACCCCCACCGTGCTACAGAAAAACGCGATGATCGCCATGCTTGTGAATACCGCAGGGCCAGACGCGGCCAGCGTATCTTGTGAGTAGTGCGCCAGGCATAGTCTGTCGACCAGCATCATCAGTAAATTGCCGACCATCGTTCCCATCAACGGAAACGAGACAGTGAAGATTCTTTTCGCCACTCCTGAGTCAAACCAGTGCTGCATATTCACATTCCTTTGTTTAGCAGCTACCGCGAGGGCACTTAGTCAGCGCTACGCCCGTGTTAAATAATACCTGACCGATATATCCCGCCTGTGGCGGTTTTCCCACTAGAGCGGACAAATTGCCAACTGATCGCTTTTCGCCGTTAAGGCAACTCCGAACAAGCCCGTCAGATCGAAAAGGCGCACTAAAGTCAGAAGAGTCCGAAACTTGTCAATATTCTTCTGATCGATGCTCAGCCCGTCACCACCTCATACCTCACCCGATGCGCCTCGGTCGGCAACGGCACCTCCCACTTGAACATCATCCGCCGTATATCGTCATTGCGCAGCGACGTATCGCGTCGCTGGTTGCGCCGCATGATCTCGTCCTCCGGCCGCTCCAGGTAGACGATCTCCACCTGCGCCCCGTAGCCGTACAGCAAGTCCAGCGTCCGGCTGCGCATCTGCGCCGACAGGTGCGTCGAGTTCCACACGAAGGGCCTGCGCTCGCGCAACAGCGCCTTGGCCCGGTCGATGGCGTAGTGCGCGGCCGCGCCTTCGTTCTGGCCGTGGCGCAGGCCCAGGGCCTGGCGCGCGTCGTCGAACGACACCACCGGCAGGTCCGGGTGGTGTCGGGCGGTCCAGGTATCCTTGCCGCTGGCCGGCAGGCCGGAGAGCATCACCACCTGGGAGCCCTGGGGTTCGTGCAGCGCATAATCCGGATGCACACGGGCGCCACGCAGGTACTGAATGCGTGTGTAGTCGTCGGCAAACGCTCGCGGGCCGTACAAGCACCCCTCCTCTGCCGCCAGCTCGCGCCACAGTTCGATGGCGGTCAACACTTCGGCCTTGCCGGCATAGTGACGACCCTGCATGTCGGCCTCGGCCACCGCGCAGAGCATCCACACCGGCAGTTCCCAGGACAGCTTGTGCAGCAGAAACTCCGCGCTGCGTCCGCTGCGGTCACCCTGCAGGGCAAAGAACGGCAATTGATGCACAGTGATGATCCGGCAGATCTGTTCGCGCAGCGCGAACGGCACGCCAGCGCGCCACAGCAGCAGGCGTGCATCCACCGCGCCTCGGCGCGAGTGGCCGGGTTGGCCGATGCGCCCGGTCTGCGGGTCGGTCACCGTGGTGTCGGGCTTGGCGATGTCATGCAGCAGGGCTGCAAAGAACAGCACGAAGCGCTGCTCGGCGCTGGCGTCGCGGTAGGCGCTCTGCGCCAGCAACGCTTCGACCACCAGGCGGGTATGGACCCACACATCGCCCTCGGCGTGATAGGTCGGATCCTGCGGGGTGTCGGCCAGGCGTGCCAGGGCCGGGATGGCCGCGAGGCAAGCGGCGCTGTCCATGTCGTGCCCGGGGTCGGGCACCAGTTGTTGCAGTTGGCGAATATCCATTTCAGGAAGCTCCTTCAGTCGCCGCGGCGTGCGCCGTGCCAGTCCAGGGACAGGCGCGGTGCGTAGAGATCGACGCCGGCGGCCAGTTGATTGGGTATGTACGGTTGGTTGGCATGGTGCTGGTCGGCGTCGAGGATGGCCTGGACGAAGTCCTGGCGCACCCACTTGAGCCGGCCCAGGGTCTGGCGCTCGTCTTCGAGCTTCAGGTACAGGCCCTCCATTCGGCTCGAGCGATCGCACTGGCGCCAGGCACGGGCCAGGTCGAGGCCTTCGCGGCGCACCACCTGCTCGAACACTTCGCGCCATTGCGCGGTCTTGGCCAGCGAGTCGCCGAGCAACGCCATCAGCTCGGCGTAGCGGCGTGGTGCCGGGCCTTCGTACAGCACCGGCACCGACAGCACCGGCCCGTCCGCCAGCAGCCGTCGGCGCGCCGCGGTGGACAGGAACAGCCCCGTGGCGCGGTCCCACACGTCGAACTCGCAGAAAAAATGCGGCAGGTGGTCGTAGAACACCGAGTGTTTCTTGTGCAGCCACTCGCCATACAGCACGAAGCGGTCTTCAAGACGCTCCAGTAACCAGTGCTCGTGGGCGACGGCCCATTGCTTGAACAGGTTGAACTGGCGCTCGCGGCCACCGCCGGTGAGGTAGTGGCCACGCGACTGCAGGCGGAGTTCGCCACCGTTGCTAAAGCTGATGCCGGCGTTGGCGCCGTCGAGTTTCTCTTCCACCACCAGCCATTGGCCAACCAGCGAGCCATAGGCCACCTGGCCGGCATCGCTGTCGCCGTCCTGCAGGCGCGAGCCTTGCAGATGTGCTGTGCGGGGGTATTTGAGCAGTTCGAGGGAATGTGCGTTGGCACGAAAATCCATGTTCATGGGTTTCTCCTTGGTAATAGGGAAAAACCGACGACAGGATCAGGCAGGTACGAGGATGAAGCGCCGCCGCGCGCAAGCACGGGCAGCCATCAGGCACGATGGACCGTCGTCGGTATCAGGCGTGTTTGATGGCGCAGGGCACTGGCTTCACCACTTTGGCAAAAGGTTGCGGGGATTCGAGGGCGCGTATTCAACAGCAGGTATCGGTCGCGGGTCAAGCCCTCAGTAGCAGCAATGTGATAGCATCGGCGCGCCCCTGGAGGGGCAATCTTCTGATATCCCGCAAGGAATACGCTTCGTGAAAGACTTCGTCATCAGCGTCAACAACATCGTCCTCTACGTCTCCCTGGCCGTTATCTGGCTGTTCGCCCTCATCACCCTGTTCACCGGCGGATTCCTGCCAGCCCTGGGTGTGTTCGTGGTCGGCAGCCTCGGCTGGTGCATCGTCTCCGGCTTCTGGTTCGTCCAGTCGGCCACCTACGAAGAGCTGCGCAAGCTCAACGCCAGCAAGGACTGACGCATCCGGGCGGCTCGGCACCTCGCCTCGCAGCCGCCCTACCCTCGCCCCGCACAAGCCTCGGCCGATACCTCGCCCTGCGCCGAGACAGGCACATCGAACACGCGGTCGAACGCCCACTGAAACACCAGCGCATAAAAGAAGAAGAACACGAACAACCCCAGGTCGGTCACCAGCGCCGCCCACCAGGAAATCTGCAGCCACCAGGCCACCAGTGGCACCAGCAGCAGTACCAACCCACCTTCGAACCCCGCCGAGTGCAGCAAGCGCCTGCCGAGGGTGCGGGCACGGTTCGGCTGACGGCGCTCCCAAAACTCGAACAGGTAGTTGTACACCACGTTCCAGGCAAGCGCGCTGGCGGACAGCATCAACGACAGGGCACCGGCATGCGCCAAACCGTTGTCGTAGACCATGGCGATGGCCGGTGACAGCACGGCGACGGCGATCGCCTCGTAAAGAACGGCCTGGACGATCTTGCGGGCGGGACCTTGCATGGCGGTGCACCTGTGGGCGGTGAAAGCGGATGCCGCCACGTTAGCGCTCGGTGACCGCCACGAAAAATGAGATAAATTGAGCGGGCATCAATCCAATTCATCCCTCGAGGTGGTCGGTGTTCTCTTCGCTTCCGCTCAACGCGCTGCGCAGCTTCGAGGCCGCGGCGCGCCTCACCAGCTTCAAGGCCGCGGCTGAGGAGCTTTCGGTCACGCCGGGGGCCATTTCCCACCAGGTGAAGGTGCTGGAGACCCGCCTTGGCACTTTGCTGTTCGAGCGCAGCGCGCAGGGTGTGAGGCTCACCGAGCAAGGCGAGCGGCTCTATCGCCAGGTCCATGGCGCACTCCTGGATATCAGTCGTAGCCTGGAGCACTTCCTGCCCGGCACCGCATCACAGTCCCTGACCCTGTCCACTACGCCCGGGCTGGCCGCCGCCTGGCTGATTCCGAGGTTGGGCGATTTCTACCGTGCTTTCGAGGCGTTCAACCTGCGCATCGACACCGGCAACGAACTGGTTGACCTGCTGCGCGATTCCAGCATCGACCTGGCAATTCGAGCCGTCAGCCACACCGACCCGAAGCTGTTCAACCTGCCGTTGATGGAGGAGCGTTTCGCGGTCTATGCCGCGCCTGCGGTGCTCGCCGCCATGGCAGTTGAACAGCTCCAGTTGATCGACCTGCGCTGGCAGGTCCCGCAAGGCTGTTCGATCAGCTGGCAGCTTTGGTGTGAGGCGGCGGGCTGCCAAGACTGGCTTGAGCGTGCACGCATGCGCGAATTCGATGACGAGCATTTTGCCTTGAGCGCCGCCGTTGCAGGCCAAGGCCTGGTGCTCGCAAGCAACGTACTGGTGGCCGATAGCGTGCAACGTGGCGAACTGGCGGCCTTCCGGCCCGACGTCAGCCTGCCGGGGCCGCGCTACATGGCGGTCTGCGTACCGGGCCGGGAACGGCAGCCACACATGAAGGCACTGTTGGCCTGGCTGGCCGAAGTGGCCGCAGCGACCATAACGGAGGCGCGTTGAGTAACGCCGGTGGATCAGGCATGGCTGCCCTTCTCCAAGCCTAGAACCGTCACTGGCCGGTCAGCGCCGCATCAGCCTTTCCTGCGCAACGCCTCGACCAGTTGCGCCTTGGTCATGCGCGAACGCCCCTTGATATCCTTGCTGCGCGCCTCTTTCATCAGGCTTTCCTTGGTCTGCGTCTCCAGTGAGGTGCCAGATTGACGTCCATGGCCCTGACGGGTTTTCGCGGCCCGCTTGGCCGAATCTGAACGTGCGGTCTTCTTTTCGCTCGACGACGTCTTGCTGCCCGATCCGCCGGACTTGTCGCCACCGCCGGACTGCTTGTTGACGGTAGCCCAGGCACGGGACTCGGCCTCGTCCTTGGACAGGCCCTTGTGCTCGTAGCTTTGCTCGATGTGTTCGGCCTTGCGCTTCTGTTTCTCGGTGTACTTGTCTTTGTCTCCACGGGGCATGTCGCTCACTCCTGAGTGGGTTCGGCTGAACGGTTGAAGCCATTGCCGCTGACGAAGTGCGATCGGCTGGACGAATGGTCGGCAGTGCCCAAGCAGCTACACAAGGTGGTAGTCCGCGCCGGCCACCGCCTTCACGAACGCTCGATCAGCAAGCCGGCGCAGGTCGCGCCACTCAGTCCAGTCGATCAACCGCAGCCGGTCCATCTCGTCGGCCTGGCGCAGGAGTTCATCGTGATAGGTGCTTGGACAGTGCCGGCGCAGGGCCTGGTTGTCGTAGGTGTCGAACCAGTGGTTGATCGCTGCCAGCCGGCATTGCGCCGGGGTCATCGGGTCGCTGAAGGCATTCATCTCGGACCGCCCTGCTTTCTTTGACGGAAGATGCCTGTGCGTCGCACGAGGTTCCCTCCAGCCGCCTGGACGGTCGGCGCGACGCAAATGCCACTGGTGATCTGCGCTTGAACTTTAACGCGCTTCCTGGCTTCCCCTGAATAGACCATCCCCACAGCGTACAGGAGAACCAACCCATGAGGCCTTTGATCTGTCACGGTACCGGCGATGTCCGTATCGAAATGCTTGCGGATCCGCTCGTCCTGAGCAGGCACGGCTGTGTGTTTCGCACTATCGCCACACGGAGCGTGCAGCCATGATCGATCCCGCCACCGGTATGAAGCCGGGAGAACGCTATACCGTGGAAAACCTCGAGCGGGTGCATCCGTTCACCGGCTTCTTCCTCGACGGCAAGTACTATCTGGGGCCGGAGCTGCTGACCGCCGTGGGGTGGCTGGAGGGGCGGCGATTCATCTATGACAACCTCGATGCCACGGGCGAGCCGGTGTTCGCCAACCGCTTCGCCGGCGAGATCAAGGACCTGGTGCTGACCTTGGCGGATGGCACTTCCCTGGCAGTGTCGCGCCTTGAACACTGGCCTTCCGACGAGGGGGGCAGTGAAGTCGAACAGCCTGGACAGCGGCCATCAGTACCTGAAGTTCCAGCCTTCGCAGCGACGCAGGGACGGCGTCTGGTGGCGGGTGTCGAGCGCCTGCAACGCCACCCCGCAGCCATCCTGGCAACCGCCTTGTCCCTGGGATTCGTGGCGGGCTGGGTGCTGGCGGCACTGGAGCGCAGGCGCCATTAGGCGTACCAGGAGCGCGTGCGCCCTACCCTGGTCTTCGTCTGTCACCTAGTGACATGTGCGGCTTGAAGATAAGCGTAAAGCTGCCGGTCAGGCGCGAACGCAGCTCCTTGGGCATGGTGTATCCGAAGTGGACAAGCCATGCGCCGTCACCCAGCAGAAAGGTATCGCCCCGATAGCGCTTGACCTCGGTTTCGCTGATGCCAATTTCCATTGCCACATCCAGGTCGGTCGGGGGAGTCGTCATTATGCAGAGGCCTCTGGCCGTATTTTTATTGGGAGTTGAATAGCGCCTGTTTGACTTGCATAAGGGCATTTACCCTGCCAGGCGTTCAGCACATTTCCTGAATGTCGGACGAATGGCGTGGCGCATTCATTGGCCAGGCGTCGTCCCCTGCCTGCCCGAGCCCTGACCTTTCCCGAAAACACCCTGAAGCCCCAGGTGTTGTAGCCCAGCGTGACAGGCACAACCAGGGCAAAGCCAACCAGTACAAACACTTGAGTGGCAGCGCTTGCCGCCGCCTGTTCAAGAGTCAGTGCCGGCGGGATGGCATTGGGAAAGAGCGCTACCAGCATGAGGGTGAATGCCACGACGATCATGCCCAGGGCACAAGACAGCGGCAGCCAGTGGTGTGCACAGCGCCAGGCGCGAGCGAACCCCACCAGCAATCCAATGCTCGCTACCCCGGCGCCTACGAGCAGCGAGGGCTGGCCGAGGCGATGCCAATACTGCGTATCGAGTTGCAACGTCAACGCCAGCACACCAGCCAGCGCCGCCAGGGCAAGGCCGCAGAGCAGCTTGGCCTGGCTGGCTGCCCGACGTTGCAGCGGGCCTTCGCATCGCCAGTACAGCCAGCAGGCACCCAGCCATGAGTAACCCAGCACCAGCACCAGCGCCAGTGCACAGGCCACCGCGCAGGTCGCGAAAAAATGCAGCTTCGGCCCGACCTTGTTCTGGCCGAACAACATCACCCCGAGAAAACCCGCTTTCAGAAAGAATGCCACCAGTACCTCATAGAGCATCAATGGACCGATGATCTCGCCGACTGCCAGCGACAGCCGTGCCCAATTCAGACCGAACTGATACTCAATGACCAGGCCGAAGGCGGTCCCGGCGGCCACGGTCAAGGCAAACACTTTCAGCCAGTAGCGGTATAGCGCCAACACGGCTGGCTGTCGGCGCCACAGCCACCAGGCTTCCAAGGCCATCAACCACTGCGCCAGGCCAATGCTGAAGGCGGCAAGGACAATATGAAGACCAATGGTGATGGCGAATTGAGCCCGCGCGGCCAGCAGCGCCGCAGCCGCATCGGCGTGCTCAATCAAGCTCATCCCTCGCTGGCACGTCTATATCAGGCTTTGTCGTCAACGTCGCGCAGGCGCTTCTCGATCGCACGGGTCTGCTCTTCCTGCTCTTTGATTGAAGTCGGCGTTATCACCTTGTCGACCGCCTCTGTATCCGGATCCGGGTGCTCGAGCACCGGATCCGGCGCAGGCTGCCCTTTTTGGGCCTCTTCCGAGGAAATGGGGCGTGGGGTCTTGTCAGCGGGTTTGGATTCAGGCTGTTTCATGAAAGGGTCCCGTGGCGGATGACTGTCTTTCAGAAGAGTACCGGCCGCCTGGGAAAGTTTGATCCGACTGCATCAGCACAACTGATCCCAGGTTGCCAGGGCATTGCCCAAGGCGGCGCCGGCGGCGGTATTGTCGAATATGCACCAGATATCTGTCTGGCTGGCAGCACTCGCCCGCAGCCGCGCCGCCAAAGCCTGCAGGTAATGGTCGGAATAAGCGCTGTAGTAGACACGCGGCTCGCCATGCAGGCGCCAATACTCCAGCCCGGGCCACCCGCCGGGCTCGGCATCGCTGACCAGGCGCGGCGGGCTGGCGGCCACCTGGGCGATGCGCAGCGCGACGAGCATTGACTGCGCCGCATGCCACGAAGCGTGGCGCGGCTCGACCGCCACTGGTCCGGCATGGCGTTCGCGCAACGCTTCGAAGAAGCGCCGCGCCGATTGCGCGTCGTAGGCCAACGAAGGTGGCAACTGGACCAGCAGGCAACCGAGGCGCTCCCCCAGCTGGCCGCACTGGGCGAGAAACCCATCGAGCAGCGGCCCGCAGGCGTGCAGGCACTGTTCATGGGTGATGGTCCTGGGCAGCTTGACGGAAAAGCGAAAGGTCGTCGGCACCGAGGCGGCCCATCGCGCATAGGTTTCAGGGCGGTGCGGGCGGTAGAACGCGCTGTTGATCTCGACCGCGTTCAGCCGCCGCGCATAGCGCTGCAGGTGGCTGCCTTGCGCGGGAAACGCGTCGACATAAGGCCGCGAAATGCTCCAGCCGGCACAGCCTAGATAAATCATCCGCTTGCTCCTGTCAGGCGCTGTGAAGCGGTGGAGTGGCGGCGGGGTCAAGACGTTCCGAAAACCCGGCGGAGAAAATCCGATCGACCTCTGGCCGCACCTCGACGTCCCATGAAAGGACGCTGCACATCCCCCGAGGGCAACCAGGAGGCGAGCCACTCATGAATGACCGCATCATTGAACTGTTCACCGATACCACGCTATTCGGTATCTCAATCCTCAACCTGCTGCTGGCGTTGGGCGTCGCCACCCTGACCTTCGTCGCGGCGCGGGCGGCGATCAGCTTCGTGCAGCGGCGGGTACGGCGCTGGTCGGAACACGACGGCGCGTTCAGCCAAGTGCTGGCCAAGGTGCTCGACGGCACCAGCAATGCCTTGCTGCTGCTCGCCTCGCTGCTGGTGGGCCTGGGCATGCTCGATTTGCCCGAGCGTTGGCTGGCCCGGGTGGGCAGCCTGTGGTTCGTGGTGGCGGCGCTGCAGATCGGCCTGTGGGCCAACCGCGCCATCGCCCTGGGCCTGCGCCGCTATTTCGCTCGGCACGGCGGCGACGGGCTGAACCAGGGCAGCGCGCTGGCTACCTTGTCCGCCTGGGGCGCGCGGGTGCTGATGTGGTCGGTGGTGGTGCTGGCCATGCTGTCCAACCTGGGGGTGAACATCACCGCCTTCGTCGCCAGCCTCGGGGTGGGTGGCATCGCCGTGGCGCTGGCGGTGCAGAACATCCTCGGCGACCTGTTCGCCTCGCTGTCGATCGCCGTCGACAAGCCCTTCGAGGTGGGCGACTTCATCGTCGTCGGCCCCCTGGCCGGCACCGTGGAGCATGTCGGGCTGAAGACCACGCGCATCCGCAGCCTGGGCGGCGAGCAGATCGTTATGGCCAATGCCAGCATGATCAGCAGCACCATCCAGAACTACAAGCGCCTGCAGGAGCGACGCATCGTGTTCGAGTTCGGCTTGTCCTACGACACCCCCACCGATGCCGTGAAGAAGGCACCCGGCATCATCGAGGAGGCGATCAAGGCACAGGGCCAGGCACGCTTCGACCGCGCCCACCTGCGTGGCTTCGGCAAGGAGGCGCTGGAGTTCGAGTGCGTGTATATCGTCAAGGACCCCGGCTACAACCTGTACATGGATATCCAGCAGGCGATCAATTTCCACCTGCTGGAGCGTTTCTCCAGGATCGGTGCCAAGTTTGCCGTGCCGGTGCGGGCGATCAAGGTCACCGCGCTACCCCAGGAAGACATGCTGCGCTTCAAAGAGGCCTGAATGCCGTTGGCTGGTGATCAGCGCCATAGCGTCATCAGGGCGCCTCGTGCGCCGGTCACCGGATCTTGCGCTGGCCTGGGCACGGCGGCGATGCGCGCCAGCGCCTGGTCGTGCGCGCCATCCTCGGGTCGTTGGATGGCGTACTGCTCCTGCCCCAGCGGGTAAGCCCCCACCACCAGGAAGTCATCGCTGTGCTCGACACAGCAATGGCCAGTGCCAGCCGGCAGGACCAGGACATTGCCCGCTTTCACGGTCAACGTCTGGCCGCCCGCGCCGCCCAGTGTCACCCGCGCCTGCCCGCTGGCGACACCCAGCACCTCATGGGCATTGGGGTGGAAATGCTGGTACTCAAAAATGCCGTCGCGCCACAACGGCGTCCATTGGTGGGCGGCGAACAACGCCTCGAACGCGCTGGCGTTGTCATCGGCCGGTGCAAGGCGCAGGCGGTAGAGCAATACGGCGAAGCGGCTGTTCGGCGTCGCGCCGTCATCGGCGAAATGCAGCGTCCTCTGCGGCTGGGTGGTGCTGTCGAGGGTAAACATGAGGGCCTCGCGATGAAGTTGGGCAATACCCTTGAGAATACGAGCCAGCTTCGAGGTTCATGCCGGGCGACCAGCTACACCCAGTGAAACTTTCGCCTGCGCGATCCAGTCCAGACCCTATCCATCACTGACAGGGACACGACGATGACAACGACGGTAGGTGACTTCCTGGTCGAGCGTTTGTACCAGTGGGGCGTGCGGCGTATCTATGGTTACCCGGGCGACGGCATCAACGGTGTGTTCGGCGCGTTGAACCGGGCCAACGGCAAGATCGAATTCATTCAGGCCCGCCATGAGGAAATGGCCGCGTTCATGGCCAGCGCCCACGCCAAGTTCACCGGTGAGCTGGGCGTATGCATCGCCACCTCGGGCCCAGGTGCCTCGCACCTGCTTACCGGCCTGTACGATGCGCGCATGGATCACCAGCCGGTGCTGGCCATCGTTGGCCAGCAGGCACGGGCGGCGCTGGGCGGGCACTATCAGCAGGAGCTGGACTTGCTGTCGATGTTCAAGGATGTGGCCGGGGCGTTCGTGCAGCAGGCGTCCACCCCTGCCCAGGTACGCCACCTGCTCGACCGCGCCGTGCGCACGGCCGTGGGCGAGCGCCGGGTAACCGCCATCATCCTGCCCAATGACCTGCAGGACCTGCCCTATGAGGCGCCCGCCAGGGCCCACGGCACCGTGCACTCCGGCGTCGGCTACAGCAAGCCGAAGGTGCTGCCCTACACGTCTGACCTTCAGCAGGCCGCCGATGTGCTCAATGCCGGTCGCAAGGTGGCCATCCTGGTCGGTGCTGGCGCTCTGCAGGCGAGCGAACAGGTGGAGGCGGTGGCCGAAAAGCTCGGGGCGGGCGTTGCCAAGGCACTGTTGGGCAAAGCCGTGCTGCCGGATACCCTGCCCTGGGTCACAGGGTCCATCGGCCTGCTCGGCACCGAGCCCAGCTACAAGCTGATG
Organism: Pseudomonas sp. On1; assembly: GCF_033783325.1. Classification (NCBI taxonomy): domain Bacteria; kingdom Pseudomonadati; phylum Pseudomonadota; class Gammaproteobacteria; order Pseudomonadales; family Pseudomonadaceae; genus Pseudomonas; species Pseudomonas sp. On1. The sequence goes on from NZ_JAWPOA010000003.1 coordinate 175,064, forward strand.
ACTGAGTGCGACACCTTGCTGATGATCGGTTCGGGTTTTCCCTATTCCGAATTCCTGCCCAAGGAAGGCCAGGCTCGCGGCGTGCAGATCGACCTGCAACCTGACATGCTCAGCCTGCGTTATCCGATGGAGGTCAACCTGGTCGGTGACGCCGGCGAAACCCTGCAGGCGCTCTTGCCATTGCTCGAGCACAAGCCCGACCGGCGCTGGCGCAAGAAGATCGAAGACTGGCGCGCGCGCTGGGACAAGACCCTGGAAAAACGCGCCCTGGCCAAGGCCGACCCGATCAACCCGCAGCGGGTGGTGCACGAGCTCTCCCCGCGCCTGCCGGATGCGGCCATCGTCACCAGTGACTCCGGCTCCTGCGCCAACTGGTTCGCGCGTGACCTGATGATCCGCCAGGGCATGCAGTGTTCGTTGTCCGGCGGCCTGGCGTGCATGGGCGCCGCCGTGCCCTATGCGATCGCCGCCAAGTTTGCGCACCCGCAGCGCCCGGTGATTGCCCTGGTGGGCGACGGTGCGATGCAGATGAACAACCTGGCCGAGCTGATCACCGTGGCCAAGTACTGGCAGCAATGGGAAAACCCCAAATGGATCTGCGCCGTGTTCAACAACGAGGACCTCAACCAGGTCACCTGGGAGCAGCGGGTCATGGAAGGCGACCCGAAGTTCGAGGCGTCCCAGTCCATACCCGATGTGCCCTACCACCTGTTTGCCATTTCCATCGGCCTGCAGGGCATCTTCGTCGAGCGCGAAGACGAGGTCGCCAGCGCCTGGGATCGGGCCCTGGCCGCCGACCGCCCGGTGCTGATCGAATTCAAGACCGACCCCAACGTGCCGCCGCTCCCCCCGCACATCAAGCTGGAACAAGCGAAGCAGTTCGCCAGCACCCTGCTCAAGGGCGACCCTGACGAGGCAGGGGTAATCGTGCAGACGGCCAAGCAGGTCCTGGGGACGCTGTTACCTGGCAAGCACTGATGTCCGGTGCGCGGCGAGGCCTTCCGGCAATCCGTTGGAACTTCGCCGCACGCCCGGGGCCTGCCCTATCAAGCCTATCAATAAAGGAAACACGACGATGAGTGCACAATTAAATGGCAAGCGCGTGGCCTTTCTGGTCACCGACGGGTTTGAACAGGTCGAGTTGACCGGCCCTCGTGAAGCCCTGCAAAAGCTGGGCGCGGTGGTCGATATCCTGAGCGAAAAGGATGGGACTGTACGCGGCTGGAATCACGACCAGCCCGCCGACGAATTCCCGGTGGATGCCACGTTCGAAAGTGCCCAGCTCGATCTGTACGATGCCCTCGTGCTGCCCGGCGGCGTGCAGAACTCCGACACCATTCGCCTGATACCCGGCGCCCAGGAATTGGTCAAAAGCCATGACTCTGCAGGCAAACCGTTGGCGGTGATCTGCCACGGTGGATGGCTGCTGGTCTCGACCGGCCTGGTCAAGGGCAAGCGAATGACCAGCTACAAGACGTTGCAGGACGACATCCGCAACGCCGGCGGCAGCTGGATCGATGAAGCGGTGGTGGTGGATGGTAACCTGATCAGCAGCCGTACGCCGGACGATATCCCGGCGTTCAACGAACAGTTGATCGCTGCGCTGGGGCGCTGACATTGCCGCACGGCCCCTGCCCCGCGCCAGCGGTCGGGGGCCATGCATCCCCGCATGACAACCTAATCAGGCCAATTGGATATACACCGAGTAACTCCCCAGCAGCACCCAGAACACCAGAAAGATCCACGGAGTACGCAGGGAAAAGAGCAATGACTTGCGATGCCCCGCACGTGATGTTTCGGCCTCGCAGAACAGGGGCGATTCGTCATAGGCCAGCCCCATCAAGGGCTCGCTGCGCAGCAAGTGGCTCTGCTTGAGTTGCCAGTGATCGATGATGTTGTACGCCGCGCGAATACCTGGCCAGGCATTGAGCGAACTCAGCACGCCAAGCAAAGCAAGGAACGCGGGCACGATCAGGGTGAACATCTCCCCCCACCCTTGATTGAGGTTGCCCATGGACGAGACGAAAGCGATAACCAGAAACGACTGGGCGGCCAGATAGGCGTCGGTACGATTGGCCAGGATGCTGGTTTCGTACTGGATCTCGCGCCGATAGAAGTCCAGACGCTCCTTGGGCGAACCGAACATCCTGGCGTTGTGCTCGGTGATTTCGTGTTCGGGGGTCGATGGGGTGATGATTCGAGGCACACGGCTCTCCTGCAATCAAGCTCCGGGCAAGTAAGAAATCGAGGAGCTTGATGCGGTAGAACCGGCAATGCAGGGCAAAATTCAATCCATTTTGGCGTTGACCTAATCGGCGCAGCGGCCCTGCTCTCAGAGATCCAGGGCTCCCCTGAGCAACGCGTTGAGCATCCCCGCCACATCATCCCCCTGCTCGTCCAGCACACGCAGCGGGATGCCTTGCAACGCGGCTTGCGGTCCAGCTACCCCGGTGAGGGCCAGCGGGCAGGCAATCTCCAGCTGCAAGGCCCGCAGCCGCTTGGCCAGCCCGGCGTTCACCGGGCCTTGCACGGCAATCACCAACGCCGCTGGCTGAGTCGCCGCGCACACCAGGGCGAGTTCCTCCAGCGGCTGCCAGCAGCCGAGCACGTCGACGCGCTGTTGCTCGCTGCTGAGCAACAGGCCGGTACACAGCAACGGCAGTTCGGCAGCCCCTTCGGTACCGGCCAGCAGCACCCTTGGCGCATCGGCCTGGTTCATCTGCAGGCGCAGCAACAGGCGTGCGCGCAGGAAGGTGTCAAGGAACAGCCACTGACTGCGCTCACCGAAGGCCCTGCCCGCGCCCATCGCCTGCCAGACCGGCAGCAGCACTTCGCGCAGCACGGTGGCCTTGGGCAGGAGCGTGAACAACTGGCCATGGACACCCTCCAACCCGCGCGTATCGAACGCCATTGCCGCGCGTTTCAGGGCCGCGCGCCAGTCTTGGAAGGCCGAATCCTGCTGCACCGGCGTGTGACGCTGAGCGGCGAGCATTTCGCCGACCTTGCTGATCGGCAGGCCGTTGGCTGTCCAGTGCAGGATGTCGCGAATGCGCTGCACGTCGCTGGGCGTGTACAGGCGATGACCACCGTCGGTACGTTGCGGGCTGATCAGGCCGTGACGTCGCTCCCAGGCGCGCAAGGTCACCGGATTGATGCCGGTCAGGCTGACCACATCGCGCATGGGCAGTAAATCGGGTGAGGTGACTTCGGTCATCAGGAGGAATCATCAGAAAGATGGCCCATTCTAAACCCATACGCTCTTTCTGCGGCGAGCCCAGATAGGCCATTATGTACAGAATCGCGCCGGCGCTTCGTATTGTTGCGCCCGCCATACAGCTCAGCTTTTCATGGGTGTCCCCAATGATCAACGCAAAACTCCTGCAACTGATGGTCGAGCACTCCAACGATGGCATTGTCGTTGCCGAGCAGGAAGGCCGCGACAGCATCCTGATCTACGTCAACCCCGCCTTTGAACGCCTCACCGGCTACTGCGGGGACGATATCCTCTACCAGGACTGCCGCTTCCTCCAGGGCCAGGATCAGCAGCAGCCGGGTATCGCGGTGATCCGCGAGGCGATCCGCACGGGCCAGCCCTGCCGTCAGGTGCTGCGCAATTATCGCAAGGACGGCAGCCCGTTCTGGAACGAATTGTCCATCACCCCGGTACATAACGAGGCAGACCAGCTGACCTATTACATCGGCATTCAACACGATGTCTCGGCGCAGATCGCTGCCGAAGAAAGGGTGCGCGAGCTGGAGGTCGAGGTCGCCGACCTGCGCCGCCAGTTGGCAGCGGTCGGACACTGAGCAAAATATCTGTACAAGAACGTTGACTTGTACAGATTTAAACGTAGGCTTCTTCTATACCTGTACAAAAAATTTGTTTGTACAGGATTTGTCGGAGCCGAGCATGTCAACGTACCTGCAGAATTTCGCCGAGCGCTTCGCCCAGCTCGATGGGCAGCACCTCGAAGCGCTAGAGAACCTGTACAGCGAGAACGTCACCTTCCGCGACCCGCTGCATCGGATTGAAGGGCTGAGCGAGCTGCGGGCGTATTTTGCCCAGCTGTACGCCAACGCCCATGACATCCACTACGTATTCTCCGGTGCCGACGAGGTGAGGACCGGGCAAGGGTACCTGCGTTGGACCCTGCAATTTCGTCATCCGCGGCTTGCAGGCGGTCGCCCGGTTTCCCTGCAAGGCTGCAGTTACCTGCAATGGCATGACCGGGTGCATTACCACCAGGATTTCTTCGACGCCGGCGCGCTGCTCTACGAGCACATTCCGCTGATGGGGGGGGCGATTCGCTGGCTCAAGGGGCGGTTGGCATGAGCCGCTGCTGGTTGACCGGTGCCAGCAGCGGCATCGGTGCGGCGCTCGCGCAGTGCCTGCTGGAACAAGGCCATCAGGTTGCCCTGGGCGGTCGCCGGGTCGAGCAACTGGTGCCCTTTGCCGAGCGCTTTCCCGGGCAGGTGCTGCTGGCCAACGGCGATCTGGACGATCCCGAGCAGGTCGCGCAGATAGCAGACCGCATTCGCCAGGCCTGGGGCGCCCTGGACATGGCGATTTTCAACGCCGGTACCTGCGAGTACCTGGAACCCGGCCGGTTCGACCCGGCGCTGGTCGAGCGCGTTATCCGCACCAATGTGCTGAGCCTCAGCCACTGCCTGGCGGTCGCCCTGCCCCTGCTGCGTGCCGGTATCGGCCCGCACCTGGTGGTCATGGGCAGCTCGGTAACCTGGCTGGCCTTGCCCCGCGCCGGCGCTTATGGCGCATCCAAGGCCGCTGTGCGCTACCTGGTGGAGTCGCAGCGCATCGATCTGGCGCAAGCCGGCATCGACGTCACGCTGATCAATCCAGGCTTCGTCGACACACCGCTGACGCGTCGCAACGACTTCCCGATGCCTCAGCTGTGGTCAGCCCAGCGCGCCGCCCGGCACATCGTCAGACGGCTGCCGCGTCGGCCGCTGGAAATAAACTTCCCGCGCCTGTTCACCTGGGGGTTGCGCCTGCTCGGAGCGCTGCCAGCGCAAGCGCGCCTGGCATTGGGCCGGCGCCTGGCTCGTCAAGAAACGGACTGATCAATCATGCGTATAGCCATCATCGGCAGCGGCATCGCCGGCCTGACCTGCGCCTACCTGTTGTCGCGCAAGCACGAAGTAACGGTTTTCGAGGCCGCCGGCTGGGTCGGTGGCCACACCCACACCGTCGACGTGGTGTGGCGCGGTGAGCGCCATGCCATCGACACGGGGTTCATCGTGTTCAACGACTGGACCTATCCCCATTTCATTCGTTTGCTCGAACAACTCGGGGTCGCTTCGCAGCCGACGCAGATGAGTTTTTCCGTGCATGATCCGCTCAGCGGCCTGGAGTATAACGGGCACGATCTGAACACGTTGTTTGCCCAGCGCCGCAACCTGCTGTCACCAGGGTTCTGGGGCATGCTGCGCGATATCCTGCGTTTCAACCGGCAGTCTCTCGCCGACTTGGAACAGCAGCGGATCGAGCCCACCACCACATTTGGCGCGTACCTTGATGAAGGAGGTTACGGCCAGCGTTTCATCGAGCATTACATCGTGCCCATGGGCTCTGCGATCTGGTCGATGTCGCGAGCCGACATGCTCGGTTTCCCGCTGGCATTCTTCGTGCGTTTCTGTCGCAACCACGGCTTGCTGTCAGTGAACCAGCGCCCGCAGTGGCGTGTCGTGGCGGGCGGCTCGCGCAGTTATGTCGCCCCGCTGTGCCGCCCCTTCGCCGAGCGCATCCGCTTGGGCTGCCGGGTGCACCGGGTCGGTCGCGACGAAGGCGGGGTTACCCTGGTCAGCGACGCCGGTACCGAGCGCTTCGACAATGTGGTGTTCGCCTGCCACAGCGACCAGGCCCTGGCGCTGCTGGAAGCGCCGAGCGTGCACGAACGTTCAGTGCTGGGCGCCATCGGCTATGCCGAGAACGACGTGGTGCTGCACACCGACAGCCGCCTGCTGCCACGCCGTCGCAACGCCTGGGCCAGCTGGAATTACCGCCTCGGCGGCCCCGAACAGGCGCCAGCTGCGGTGACCTACAACATGAACATCCTGCAGGGCATTGAAGCGCCGACGACCTTTTGCGTCAGCCTGAATCAGACCGCGCTGATCGACCCCGCGCAGATCCTCGCGCGGTTCAGCTACGCCCACCCGCAGTACAGCCTGGCGGCGTCCGCCGCGCAGGCTCGGCAAATGCAATTGCAAGGCCAGCAACACAGCTACTTCTGCGGCGCCTACTGGGGCAATGGCTTCCACGAGGACGGAGTGGTCAGTGCGTTGCAGGTCGCCAGGCATTTCGGAGAGCAACTGTGAACAGTGGCCTATGCCAGGGTTGGATCAGCCACCGGCGCCTGAGCCCACGGGCCCATGCCTTTCGTTACAGGATCGGCATGTTCTACCTGGATCTGGATGAACAGGCTGGCTGGCTGGGGCTGTCTCGTTGGCTGGGGCGTTGGCGCCTGGCCCCGCTGTGCTGGCGCGAATCCGACTACCTGCCGAGCCTCACCCGCCAAGGTCTGCCGCTGGCCCAAGCCGCGCGACTGCTGGTGAGCCAGGCCACCGGGCAAGTGCCTGACGGGCGCGTGTACCTGCTGACCCAACTGCGTTGCTGGGGGCTGTCGTTCAATCCGGTGAGCTTCTATTTCTGCCATGACCGCGACGGACACCTGGCGGCAATCCTGCTGGAAGTGCGCAACACCCCGTGGCGTGAGCGTTTCCACTATGTGCTACCGGTACAAGGTGATCTGACCAGGCCATTCGCCATGGCCAAGGCCTTTCATGTATCGCCGTTCCTGCCCCTGGACATGGACTATCGGCTGCGTTTTCACCTGGACCAGGCGCAGGTACGCATTCACATGGAGAACTGGCAAGGCGAGCAGAAGGTCTTCGAAGCCGACCTGGCCCTGAAACGCCGCCCCCTGGATGGCAAGGACATACGCGCCTACGTCCTGACCTTCCCCTGGATGAGCCTGCGCACCGTCTGGGCCATCTACTGGCAAGCCCTGCGCCTGTTCATCAAACGCACCCCCATACACGACCACAGCGCCAGCCGGGGCGACCTGGCACTCGGCCACCCCTGCGAGGACCCCGATCATGTCCAATCCGACCCTGAGTGTTAGCAAGTCTGCGGGCTTGGCGCCGCTGCTTGGCAGCCTGGCGCGCAACGCCGTGCTCGCCCAGCTGGGCAAACTGCGTCACGGCCATCTGCGCCTGCTCTGCCACGGTCGCCAGTGGACCTTCGGCGACCCTGGCAGCGCCCTGCAGGCCGAGATAGAGATACTCGAGGATGCCGCCTGGAGCCTGATCGCCGGCAATGGCTCGATTGGCGCGGGCGAAGCCTATATCCATGGTTACTGGCGCAGCCCGGACCTGGCGTTGGTCACCCGTCTGTTCGTGGCCAACCTCGATGTGCTCGACGCCCTCGAGGGCGGCCTGGCGCGCCTGGGACGCCCTGCCCTGCGGCTGCTGCACCGGCTAAACCGCAACAACCGCAGCGGCGCTCGACGCAACATCCTGGCCCATTACGACCTGGGCAATACCCTGTTCGAGCAACTGCTGGACCCGACCATGATGTATTCGGCCGCGCAGTTCGAATACCCTGGGCAATCGCTGGAGCAGGCGCAGCAGCATAAGCTGGAGCGCATCTGCCAAAAGCTTGAGCTCAGCGCGCAGGATCACCTGCTGGAAATCGGCTGTGGCTGGGGCAGCCTGGCAATTCATGCCGCCACCCGCCACGGTTGCCGGGTGACCACCACGACACTGTCGCACGCGCAGTACACCTACACCCTGCAACGGGTGAAGGACCTTGGGCTGGAGCAACGGGTGACCGTGCTGTGTGACGATTACCGCGACCTGACGGGGACTTTCGACAAACTGGTCTCCATCGAGATGATAGAAGCGGTGGGGCACCGCTACTTGCCCGTGTACTTCCGCCAGTGCGCGTCACTGCTCAAGCCTGACGGGCTGATGTTGCTGCAGGCCATCACCATTCGTGACCAACGCTACGCCCGGGCGCGCCGCTCGGTGGATTTCATCCAGCGCTACATCTTCCCCGGCGGCGCCCTGCCCTCGCTGAGTGTGTTGCTGGACACCGCCAGCCGGCGCACCGCGCTCAACCTCGTGCACCTGGAGGATTTTGGCGTCGATTACGCCATCACCCTGGGGCATTGGCGCGACAATCTGCGCCAGGCACGTGGCACGCTGGCGGACCTGGGCTACGACGAGACCTTTCAGCGTTTGTGGGAATTCTACCTGTGCTACTGCCAGGGCGGCTTCGAGGAACGTGCCATCGGCGTGGCCCAGTTGCTGTGGGCGGCGCCCCAGGCGCGGCGGGCGCCGTTGCCCGGGCAATGACGATGCCCCGCGCCTGGCTGATCGCCAATGCGCTATGGCTGCAGGTTGGCTGGTGGGCCTGCGTGCTGGGCGCCAAGGTTCCCTGGCTACTGTTGTTGGTGCCGCTGGGGATGGCGGTGCACCTGACACTGTGCGCGGCTCGCGGCAGCGAAGTTCGCGCACTGTTGCGCGTGACCTTGGCCGGTTGCGTGCTTGATAGCCTGCTGGGGGCGATCGGCTTGTTTCGTTTTGAAGCATGGCCACTGCCATTGTGGCTGGTATTGCTGTGGCTGGTACTGGCCAGCGGCCTTCGCCACAGCCTGGCGTGGGCGGGCTGGCCGTTCTGGCGCGGCGCGTCAGTGGGCGCGCTGGGAGGCCCGCTGGCGTACCTGGGCGGCGCCAGGCTAGCTGATGTCACCTTGCCCCTGGGGGCGGTGGTGACAAGTTTGCTGCTGGTGCCGATCTGGGCCCTGGCCCTCCCCTTGCTGGTGCGTCTCGCCGCGCGGCGCTGAGCGGCGGCAGCGTTCAGAACAATAGCGCACCTGCGCCCAGCACCGCGCCCAGCGCTTGCGCCAGGCGAAAGGCTGGCCGCACACCGCGCATATTTTGCTCGGGAGATGCTGCTTCTTCATAGGTCCTGGCCGGCATCGAGCCGCGCCAGCAGCGTTTCACCGCGTTGCCACACACCCTCGCGACGGGCAGGCGCCATGCCGTCCAGGCTGCGATACACCAAGGCCAGGCGGGGGTTGCCTGAAAGCTGGGCGCGGTGGCGAATGAGAAAATGCCAGTACAACGCATTGAACGGGCACGCGTCTTCACCAACCGCCTGATCCACCTTGAAGCTGCAGGCCTTGCAGTGATCGGACATGCGCTGGATGTAACGACCACTGGCGCAGTAGGGTTTGGAACCCAGGTAGCCACCATCGGCGTGCATCACCATGCCCAGGGTATTGGGCAGTTCTACCCAATCGAACGCATCGATGTACACGGCCAGGTACCATTGGCAGATCGCGGGCGGCGCGATGCCGGCTAGCAGGGCAAAGTTGCCGGTGACCATCAGCCGTTGGATGTGATGTGCGTAACCGAGGCGCAAGGTCTGTCCGATCGCCTGCGCCATGCAGCGCATGCGCGTCTGCCCACTCCAGTAGAAGCCCGGCAGGCCGCGGGTGTTGCCCAGGTGGTTGAGCCTGGCGTACTCGGGCATACGCAGCCAGTAAATGCCACGCACATACTCGCGCCAGCCGATCAACTGGCGGATGAAGCCCTCTGCGGCATTGAGCGGTACCCGGCCCTGGCGCCAGGCGCTTTCCACGTCTTCACAAAGGCAGCGCACATCCAGTAGCCCTATGTTCAGCGCCGCGCTGATGCGCGCATGGAACAGGTAAGGCTCGCCTTCAGCCATTGCGTCCTGGTAGTCGCCGAACGCCGCCAGGCCGAAGTCGAGAAAATGCTGCCAGAGCTGTTGAGCTTCGGTATGGGTCACGGGATAGTCGAAACCGTCGAGTTCGCCGTAGTGGTCGCTGAAACGCTGGCGTACCAGGGCCACCACGCCACGGGTTATGGCATCCTGTGCGAAATGCGCCGGGAACGGACCGCGCAGGCCGCGCGCCAACGGCTTGCGATTGTCGTTATCGAAATTCCATGCGCCCCCCGCCGGGCTGCCGTCGGGCTCCAGGAGCAGGCCGCAGCGCTTGCGCATGCCGCGGTAGAAATGCTCCATGCGCAGTTGGGTACGGTCCTGGGCCCAGCGCGCGAACGCCTCTCGCGAGCACAGGAAACGGGTGTCGCGGTGCCACACCAACGGTAGCCCCGCCTCGCGGAGCGTCTGTTCCAGGCGCCACTCACCGCACTCGGTCAAGTGAACCTCGCTGGCGCCCAGAGCCTGCTGCCAGCGCCGCAGTTCGCCGGCAATGCTGGCACTGTTGCCGTCGGCGTCCAATTCGACGTAGTGCACCTGCCAGCCACGTGCCCTGAGCGCCTGGGCGAAATGACGCATGGCGCTGAAGACAAGCACGATTTTTTGCGGATGATGCGGCACATAGCGCGCCTCACCTTCCACTTCGGCCATCAGAATCGCATCGCGGGCCGGGTCAAGCGCGGCGAGACTGGCCAGGTCGAACGACAGCTGGTCGCCCAGCACCAGGCCCAGACGCATCGCCGAAGCTACCACTGCTCGTCCAACGTCACCGGCACCCGCAGCGGCGCAACAGGGCCGTCACGCTGCCCACACATTTCATCGTGCACCACTTGCTGGACCAGCATGCACGGCACCGGCTGCAAGCCGGCCAGCGTCTGGCGCAATTGAGTGATGGAGTGAAAACGAACGGCCTGCCCCTGATCGTCGCTCAGTGTGACCGGCCCCGCATTGGCCATCGCCCGCAGCAGGTAGAAACCGCCCTCCAGCGACAGCAGTTCCAACGCCTGCACCTGGCCGGCAGCGACCTGCTCGAAGAGTGTATTGAGATTCATGGCGTGCCCTCCGGCAGGCGGCGAAAGAACAGGGTGATCTGGCCGATCTCCACGCCCAGCTTGCTCATGCGCGAGCGGTTGATCAGGGTGTCGTCGTCCATCAGGTACATCCAGTCGTCCAGGTCCACCTGCCAGTGCCGCCCGTCAACCGGCAGGTCCAGTTGGTAACGCCAGCGCAGCGCATTGCCAGCCACCTCGCCGCGGGCCTCGCCGATCACGTCGCCCGCGGTGCCACGCCAGCGGCCGGGGCCATCGGGCTCCAGCGTCCAGGTGCGCCGCTGTCGAGTACCGTCGCTGTAGAGAAACCGCTCGTCAAGGATCAGCCGCTCGCCCTCGCGGTGACTATCGATACGCACATGGAAACGCTTCACGACCTCGCCTGAGCGCTTCTGGAACATGCCCCAGGCCTGCACCGGACGCGCGAAGAAGGCCGCCAGGTCCAGCTTGGGTTGCTCGCCGGCGTAGTGCTCGACGCCGACGTTGCCACAGCTGCCGAGCAACAGGCACATGGTCAACAACAAAGCTTTGTACATATTCAGTGTCCTCGATCGTTACCGGCCAGGCCGAGCAGGCGCTGGCGCAATTGTGGATCCCGGGTGCGCGGGTCAAGCCAAATGGCAAAGAAGGCCCGGGCGAAAGCCACATCGGCCACTTCATGGCGCAGTCGGCCATCGACGTAGAAGCGGCAACCTGTTTGCGGAAGGAACACCCCGGTGATGCGCATACCGGGGCGCACATCCACGAATGCCGCCTGCATTTCACGGGCCCATACGTCGAACTGTTGCGTGGTGACGGTGCCGGCGCCAAGACGGCGCATCTCCTCCAAGCTTGCCTTGACCAGCGTTTCCCGGGACAACGACCGGTGGTAGCTCAGCTCCAGGGCGAATGGCCGGCTCCAGTCCAGCACCGGTCCCTCGGCCCACAAACGGGCGCTGTACAGACGCAGGCCGAACCAGGTGAATTCCCCTTCACCCAGCCGTTGAGCCGTCACAAGCGTGGCTCGCCAATCCGCGCCGACCGAAGTGAGCGAAATCAGCAGCAGACAGAGGCAGGCTAATCGTCCGGAGCAAACCATGAAAAACCTGTACAGAAGACAAATCCTGTACAAGATTATGGCTTTGTACAGATAATTTTCAATGTTGTATAGAAATTAAGGGCAGCTCGATTCATACCAAGGAGCACTTCGGATGAGTGTCATCACCAACCTCCACAGCCCCGCAAACGTGTTGGTCTGCGGCGCCAGCCAAGGCATCGGGCTTGCCCTGTGCGAACAACTGCTGGCACGCGAAGACGTGGGCCTGCTGATCGCCGTGTCGCGCCAGGCAACCCGCAGCACGTCGCTCGATGCGCTGGCCCTGACGCATGGCCGCAGGTTGATGCGCATCGATTGCGATGCTCGGGATGAACAGACGTTGCAAGCACTGACGGCGCAGGTCCAGGCCAGCTGTGCGCAGTTGAATCTGGTCATCAGTACCCTTGGCGTACTCCACGAACCCCCGGCACGCCCCGAGAAGTCCCTGGCGCAACTGGACATCGCGGGGTTGCAGGCCAGCTTCGTGACCAATTGCTTCGCCCCTATCCTGCTGCTCAGGCACCTGCTGCCTTTGCTGCGCCAGCAACCGGTCACCTACGCCGCCTTGTCGGCCCGGGTCGGCTCGATCGGCGACAACCACCTTGGCGGCTGGTACAGCTATCGCGCCAGCAAGGCCGCGCTCAACCAGCTGTTGCGCACGGCCAGCATCGAACTCAAGCGGCTCAACCCCGCGTCGACGGTCCTTGCCCTGCACCCTGGGACCACCGACACCCAGCTCTCGCGCCCCTTCCAGGGCAATGTGCCAATCGACAAACTGTTCTCGCCTGCTTTTGCCGCCGGTTGCATCCTCGAACTCATCGGCCGGCATGGACCATCACAGACCGGTACCTTCTGGGCTTGGGACGGAAGGCAAATTCCCTGGTGACTTGCAGGGGTGTCAGGGATAGGGCGCAACGACACTGGATACTGGGTCAAGGAAGATCAGTTGCAATGGCTCTGCCAGCAGCTGGTCAGCCTGCTCGGCAAAATACTGAAAGTGTTCGGTGGCCAGGTGGGTGTCCAGGGCCTGTTGATGGTCGAACGCTTCGCGCATGTAAAACGTCCCGGGCTCGTCGCTGCGCTCGAACAACATGTAGTCACGATTGCCGGGCTCGGCCCGGGTCGGCTCGATCAGGGCCAGCAAGGCCTCTTTCAGCGCTGCTGCCTGGCCTGGCTTGGCCTTGAGGATGGCAAGGGAAACGAGGGGAAGGTCTTGTGTGTTCACGTCACGCTCCTGGTCAGTTGATTGCCAGCCAGTCTGGCGTGCCCGGCACCTGGGAAAAACCGGCCGTGCGCGTGAACACTTTCACCGATGGAGTGAAAATCAGGACCATCAAAGCAGGCGACGGATCTCAGATACCAACGCGCTTGTCGCCTCTTCAAGCGTTCCTTCGTTGCGACATAAAACCCACCCTTGATCGGCAACCACTCGCTCGAACGCTTCGGTGCAAGCGACATGCTCCTCCAGCGCGTGCATCACGGTACTGCTCAATCCGCGCGACCGCGCCGCTGCCCTCTTCCACGAGAGTTCAGGGTCGGTGACAACGCCCACATGCAGGTCCGGCACCCGCACGTTGCGTTCGAGGTTCAAGCGAAGGATCTCGGCAAACGGCACCAGTCGGCGAAACGCCGCATCGGACGGGTACCAGCGATCGATCAGGATGATGCTGTCCGCCGGTTGCTTGGCCAGCACATGCCGGGAAATCCAGGCACGGCTGTCCGCCAGGCGCTCACAAACCTTCATTTCCAGGTCCCGGCAGGGTTTCCTGACGAACTGGTTGACCAGGACCATGGTTTCGCCCCGGTAGGGATCGCTTTTCTTCTCGCAGATGCGGATCACTTTCCTGTTGTCCGCCCTCAGCGCTTTGGTGACGGCTTCCAGCAGCGTGGTCTTGCCGGTGCCCTTGGGGCCATCGAGGGAAATGAACAGCGAACGACTCATGCTTCACACAACGGTTGAATTCCTTCACGAACAGTCAATGAACCGGGCTCGGTCACATCAGGCAGTAGAACTCGCTGACCTCTGCGACGATCTCCCGGGCGGCATTGTACAGCCTCGCCTCGGGTGTCAGGGCCATGGAGCGGGCTTCCAGCACATAGCGCTGGCCGCCCTGGAAATGGGCGTAATCGAGGGTGAGGTAGCATTGGCGGACGGTGGTGCCGCCGAGCATGCTCATGCCTCCTCCGCCGTTCGTTTCATAGTCAAAGCGCACCACCAATTCGTGGCTGCCAGGGCTGACCTGGAAGAAGCGGCCTTCGTCCAGGCGTTGCTTGTCCAGGCGTTCGGCCAGCAGGACGCGGTCGTTGGGGAATGGCAGCGACAGGTCGACCCAGGCCATCTGCGGGTTGGCGGCGGGCAATGGGGTTTGGCAGCCTGGGATGACGGTGATCAGTAACAGCAGTAGCAGCCGGCGCATGGCGAGGTTCCTTGGGGAACTGGATTAAGGATAGCGCTGGGGCGTCGGGTTGTTAATCACCACGTGGGAACGTGCTGGTGCTAGTCACCTGGGAGGAGATAAAACTCAGGCCCGCCGGGTTGAACCCGGACAGGCCTGAGGAAGGGAAACTGTCGGCCGGCTGGCGGCCCTTGAAGCTACAGACTCTCGTCGAGGAACTTGACCACGGTGCCCATGCACGCCACCCGCTCCTCCACATGCGGCATGTGGCTGGAGTTCTCGAACAACGCCCAGCGGATCCCGGGGATCAGGTCCAGGTACGGCTTGACTACCAGCGGCGTGGCCTCGTCATAGCGCCCGGAGATCAACAGGCTCGGCACGTTGATCCGCGGCAAGCGGTCAACGATGGTCCAGTCCTTGGTGCTGCCGATGATGTGAAATTCGTTGGGCCCGGTCATCGCGTGGTACACGGTCGGGTCGGCCTCCACCTGGGCGAAGGTGCGTGCCACCTCTTCCGGCCAGGGCTTGAGCCGGCACACATGGCGGTCGTAGAACACCTGGGTGGCGGCGATGTAGTCGGCCGCGGTGTAGTCGCCCACGGCTTCGTGGCGCAGCAGGGTTTCCTGGACGTCCTTGGGCAGCTCTTCGCGCAGGCGGTTGGCCTCGCGCACCCAGGTGCGCATGTCGGCCGGCGAGTTGGCGATCACCAGGCAGCGCAGGCCCCTGGGCTGGCGCACCGCGTGTTCGCTGGCGAGCATGCCGCCCCAGGACTGGCCCAGCAGTGCGTAGCGCTCGCTGATGCCCAGGTGCTCAAGCAGGTTGTCGAGCTCATCCAGGAACAGCTTCACCGTCCAGAACGACGGCGGCATCTGCGGCAGGTGGGTGGAACGGCCGTTGCCCAGCTGGTCGTAGTGGATGACCGGGTAGCCACCAGCGGCAACATCTTTATAGGCATCGACATAGTCGTAGGTGCAGCCCGGGCCGCCGTGCAGGATGACCAGGGGGGTGCGGCCACAGGCCAGGTCGCCGGTGACGCGGTACCAGGTCTGGTATTCGCCAAAGGGGGCAAAACCTTCACGCGATTGGGTGAGTTCCATTTCATCCGGCTCCATGTGAATCATGGAGCACACGATAACCCTATGCGTAACGCGGCATAACTAGAGAGTTCGCTAGGTTTTCGGTTTTTTTTGCCCCTTTCACGGGTCGAGCAGGCGGTAATGCACCGCCCGGGCGACCGCCTGGACGCGGTTCTTGGCCCCGAGCTTGTGCATCGCCGAGGTCAGGTGCAGGGAAATCGTCGCCAGCGAGCGGTTGAGCTTGTCGGCGATCTCCCCTGCCGTCAGGCCTTCGGCGGCCCAGCGCAGGCACTCGACTTCGCGGCGGGTCAGACGGATGGCGCGGGTAGAGGACTCCTTGGCCAGCAAGGGATAGGCCGCCTCCTGCAGAGCGTGGGCAATCTGACTGAAATCGCCCAGGTGCTCCCGGGCGTCGTCCAGGTCGCGCTGGCTGGCCTGGGGGCGCAGGCCGGTCAGGGTCGCCAGCCCGCCCCGTGGCAGGTGGATCGGCACAGTCACGCCGCAGGTCAGCTGCGCATCGTGCAGGTAGCCGACCACCGGGGCGTGGCGACGGTCGATGTGGCGCTGCAGGATAGTCTCGCCCTTGGGCAGGTACGACCAGACGAAGGGCGCGATGGAGGACACGGCAACCTGCTGTACCGGGTCGATCTGGTAGAAACCCTCGGAACACCACAGGTCCTGCCAGTCCTTCGGGGTCTGGCGCAGTCGGACCACGCTCGGGGTGATCAGCTCGCCGACATGATCCAGCGGCACAGGGCTGTAGTCGTACACGAGGGCATCAAAGCCCAGTTCTGCCGCCAGTTCGGCGACGCTGTCCATCTGTTCGTCCAGGCTCTTGTCCGACGCCAGACGGGCATTGAGTTCAGCCACCTTGGCCTGCATACCTGACACTCCCTGTGATTCCTTTTGGATTTCCATCCCGAAGTCCGGCACGTAGAATGCCACGGCTTGGCGCGGGACTGCCATACAAAACCTATAGGAAACACTAGCTTGTAGGCGACGAAATCTCCTGCGCTAGTTATAGCCCCAAGCCATGGCCAACAGGAGAGTAGCGATGTGGCGTGAGATGCAACCTGACCAGCGGTTCGACGTAGAGGTCGATGGCCATAACGTCGTGGTGTACAGCTTTGGCGAAGGTGACGAGGTGCTGTTGTGCCTCAATGGCGGGCCGGGGCTGCCCTGCGACTACCTGCGCGACGCCCATGCCTGGCTCAAGGACAAGGGTATCCGCGTGGTCGCCTTCGACCAGCTGGGCACCGGCGCCTCCGACCGCCCGGATGACGACAGCCTTTGGAACATCACCCGCTACGTGGCCGAGGTCGAACGCGTGCGCCAGGCCCTGGACCTGGGGCGCGTGCACATGCTGGGGCATTCCTGGGGCGGCTGGCTGGCGATCGAGTACGCCATTCATCACCCGCAGTCGCTGAAAAGTCTGATTCTCGAGAACACTGTCGGCGACATTCCGCACCTGATCACCGAGCTTGAGCGCCTGCGCGGCGCGCTGGGCAGCGAGACCGTGGCGATGATGCAGCGCCACGAGGCCCTGGGCACCCTCGATCATCCCCAGTACCAGGCGGCCATCACCCTGCTCAACTACCGCCACGTCTGCCGCCTCGAGCAGTGGCCGGCGCCGATCCAGCGCTCGCTGGGCGACTGGAACATGGGCCCGTACAGCACCATGCAGGGCCCCAACGAGTTCCTTTATATCGGCAACCTCAAGGACTGGAACCGCCTCGAGCAGATGGGCGAGTTCCGCATGCCGGTGCTGATCACCACCGGCCAGCACGACGAGCTGACCCCCGCCTGCGCCATGCGCATGAACCTGGCCCTGCACGGCCGCGCCGAGCTGCACGTGTTCCCCAACAGCAGCCACATGCCGTTCTACGAAGAACCCCAGGCCTATTTCCCGGTGTTGCTGGACTTCCTGCAACGCAACCGGGGCTGACCGATGAGCCTGGCACGTTACCGGTTCGTCCTGATTCGCCCGTTGCAACTGCTGCCGGTGCTGCTGGGCATCAGCATCATCACCTTCGTGCTGGTGCGCTCGATCCCCGGCGACCCGGCGCGGGTGCTGCTGGGCGCGCGCAGCACGCCGGACGCGATCGCGAAGATTCGCGCCCAGTTCGGCCTCGACGAGCCGATCTGGGTGCAGTACCTGTACTTCCTGAAGAACCTGCTCAACGGCGACCTGGGCAAGTCATTGCTGTACAAGGTCGATGCCCTGCCGCTGATTGCCGGGCGCATCGAGCCGACTGTGTTGCTGGTGCTGGGCAGCGTGCTGCTGGCGTTGCTGATCGCCGTGCCGCTGGCCACCCTCGCCGCCCGGCACAAGGGCGGCTGGGCCGACAACCTGATCCGCCTGTTCACCACCGCCGGGCTCGGCCTGCCGGCCTTCTGGCTGGGGCTCATGCTCATCCTGCTGTTCAGCGTGCACTGGGGGTTGTTCCCGGTATCCGGCTATGGCCGCACCTGGGCAGACAAACTGCACCACCTGGTATTGCCGTGCCTGACCATCGCCCTGGCGCTCTCGGCGGTGCTGGTGCGCAACCTGCGCGCGAGCATCCTCCTGGAGCTGCAGGCCGACCACGTCACCGCTGCCCGCGCCCGCGGCCTGGGCGAAGGGGCGATCCTGCGCCGGCACGTCCTGCCCAACGCCATGCTGCCGACCATCAACCTGCTGGCGGTCAACATCGGCTGGCTGATCAGCGGCACCGTGGTGATCGAAAGCCTGTTCTCGCTGCCCGGTGTCGGCCAGTTGCTCGTGCGCGGCATCTTCACCCGCGACTACATGGTGGTCCAGGGCGTGGCCATGGTGCTGGCCTGCGCGACGGTGGCGGTGAACTTCATCGCCGACGTGGTGACTACCGCCCTCGACCCGCGGGTGACCATCCAATGAGCCAGAGCCCCGCACTGGCGCTACGCTGGCGCCTGGCCTGGCACCTGGGCAATGGCCGCCTGGCGCTGTACTGCGGCCTGGCGATCGTCCTCGGCTGGTGCCTGCTGGCGCTTTGCGCGCCATGGATAGCGCCGTTCGACCCGCTGGCGCAGAACGCCGACCTGCGCCTGGCCGCGCCCAGCCTTGGTCACCCGTTCGGCACCGACAACTTTGGCCGCGACATCCTCTCACGGGTGATCTGGGGCGCGCGCATCGACCTGCAGATGGCGCTGATCGGGGTGATCTTTCCGTTCCTGCTCGGCACCTGCATCGGCGCGGTTTCCGGCTATGTCGGCGGGTTGCTGGACAACATCTGCATGCGCCTGGTCGATATCGTCCTGGCCTTCCCGTTCCTGGTGCTGATGCTGGCGATCATGGCCATCCTCGGCCCGGGCCTGGGCAGCTTCTACATCGCCATGGCCCTGGTCGGCTGGGTGTCCTATGCGCGGCTGATCCGCTCGCAGATCCTGGTGCTCAAGCAAGGCGATTTCGCCCTGGCCGCCAGGAGCCTGGGGTTCAGCCACCGGCGCGTGCTGTTCGGCCACCTGCTGCCCAACGCCCTGTTCGGCTCGGTGGTGTTCTGCATGTCGGATGCCGTGCTGGTGCTGCTCAATGGCGCGGCCGTCAGCTACCTGGGCCTCGGCGTGCAGCCGCCCACCCCGGAATGGGGCACCATGGTGGCCGAGGGGCAGAGTTTCATCACCAGCGCCTGGTGGATCTGCACCTTTCCGGGCCTGGCCGTGGTGACCCTGGCCATGGGCTTCAGCCTGCTGGCCGACGGCGTCGCCGAGCTGCTGGGAGACCGCACATGAGCCCTGCCCTGCTCCGGGTCCGCGAACTGAGCGTCATCGCCCGCGCTGGCCAACGCGATATCACCCTGGTCGATCGCCTGTCGTTCGACCTCGGCCAGGGCGAGATCCTCGGCCTGGTGGGCGAAAGCGGCTCGGGCAAGACCCTGGCCTGTCGCGGCCTGATGCGCCTGCTGCCGTCGCCGAACCTGCGCCTCGAAGGCCAGGCCGTGCGCCTGGCCGGCAACGACCTGCTGCGCCTGGACGAGGCCGGCATGCGCCGTATGCGCGGTCGCGAGCTGGGCATGATCTTCCAGAACCCCAGTAGCCACCTCGACCCGCTGATGCGTATCGGCGCGCAGATCGCCGAGGGCATCCGCCTGCACCAGGGCGCCTCGCGGCGCGAAGCGCGGGCCGAGGCCATCGAGGTGCTGCGCCAAGTCGGCATCCCCGACCCGAAAACCCGCGTCGACAGCTATCCCCACGAGTTCTCCGGCGGCATGCGGCAACGGGCGATGATCGCCGTGGCCCTGGGCTGCAACCCCAGGGTGCTGATCGCCGACGAGCCGACCACGGCGCTGGACGTCACCGTGCAGGCGCAGATCCTGCGCCTGCTGCTGGAGCTGCGCGACCGCCGCGGCCTGTCGATGATCCTGATCAGCCACGACCTCGGCGTGGTCGCGCAGACCTGCGACAGCATCGCCGTGATGTACGCCGGGCGCCTGTGTGAACACGGCGCCAAGCAGGCCCTGCTGAGCCAGCCGCGCCACCCCTACAGCGCCGGACTGCTGGCCTGCCATCCCGCGACGCGGCGGCACGCGGGACTGATGAACACCATTGCCGGGCAACCGCCGCTGCTCGACGCCCTGCCCGCGGGGTGCCGCTTCGAACCGCGCTGCCCGCAGGCCACGCCTGACTGCCGGGCACAATTGCCGAAACTGCGGGAGATCGGCCCCGGCCATCGCCTGGCCTGCCATACCCCGCTGCTGGCCGGAGGCCTGTCATGACCACGCTGTTGCAGGTCAACGACCTGCATGTGCAGTTCCCCGCCCCGGGCGGCGGCCTGTTAAACCTGCGCCCACGCAAGGTCAACGCCGTCAACGGCGCGTCGCTGAGCCTCGCCGCCGGCCAGGCCCTGGGCCTGGTGGGCGAGTCGGGTTGCGGCAAGAGCACCCTGGCCCGGGCCATCCTGCAACTGACCCCGGCCAGCAGCGGCCAGGTGCTGTTCGACGGCAGCGACATGCGCCAGGGCAACCGCCTGGATATCGAGCGCCTGCGCCGCGAGACCGCGATGATCTTCCAGGACCCGTACAGCGCGCTCAATCCACGCCAGCGCATCGGCCAGATCCTCGCCGAGGTGCTGCAGGTGCAGCGCAAGGTGCCCGCCGCGCAGATCCCCGCCCGGGTCGCCGAACTGCTCGGCCTGGTCGGCCTGCGCGCGGAACTCGCCGAGCGCAAGCCCGGCTCGCTCAGTGGCGGCCAGTGCCAGCGGGTCGGCATCGCCCGGGCGCTGGCCGTCGAGCCCCGGCTGATCGTCGCCGACGAGTGCGTCGCCGCCCTCGACGTGTCGATCCAGGGGCAGATCATCAACCTGCTGCTGGAACTGCGCCAGCGCATGGGCCTGGCCCTGCTGTTCATCACCCACGACCTGGGCGTGGTACGCCACCTGTGCGACCGGGTGGCGGTGATGTACCTGGGGCGGATCGTCGAGGAAGGCCCGGTGGCCGAGGTCTTCGACGACCCGCGCCATCCCTACACCGCCGCGCTGGTGCAGTCCATCGCCGACATCGACCCGGCCCGGCGCCTGCCGCAGCACCCGCTGGCCGGCGAGCCGCCGAGCCCGCTGCAGCCACCGTCCGGCTGCGCCTTTCACCCACGTTGTCGCCACGCGTTGCCCGAGTGCGGCGCAGATATTCCCCCCAGCCACGCAGAAGGTGGCCGCTACCATGCCTGCGTCCACCCGCGACTGCCGTGCTGACCCACCCCACATGACCATCAAACGGAGCTTGAGCATGAAACCCACCGCATTGAAGTTACTCACCGCCGCCGTGCTGGCCGCCAGCACCCTGGCCGGTGGCATGGCCCAGGCCGCCGGCGTGCTGACCATCGGCTGCCGCGAGGAGAGCACCACCTTCGACCCGATCAAGAGCGCGCAGAACCGCGACAGCTGGGTCTTCGCCAACGTCTACGACGTGCTGGTACGCGTCGACAACAGCGGCACCAAGCTGCTGCCGGGCCTGGCCGAAAGCTGGAAAGTCTCCGACGACGGCCTGACCTACACCTTCAAGGTTCGCGAAGCCAAGTTCTCCGATGGCTCGCCGCTGACGGCCAGCGATGCGGCGTTCTCCCTGCTGCGCATCCGCGACAACCCCGGCTCGCTGTGGTCCGACTCCTACAAGATCATCGACAAGGCCGAAGCACCGGATGACCGCACCCTGGTGGTGACCCTGAAGAACAAGTCGGTGCCGTTCCTCGCGCAGCTGGCCACCGCCAACGTGTCGATCCTGTCGAAAAAGGCCATGGACGCCATCGGCGAAGAGGCCTACGCCCAGGAACCGGTGACCTCCGGCGCGTTCAAGGTCAAGGAGTGGCTGCGCGGCGACCGCGTGATCCTGGAGAAAAACCCCTACTTCTGGGAAGCCGACAAGGTCAGCCTGGACGGCGTGGAGTGGATCTCGATCCCCGACGACAACACGCGCATGCTCAAGGTCCAGGCCGGCGAACTGGACTCGGCGATCTTCGTGCCGTTCTCCCGCGTTGACGCGCTGCAGAAAGACAAGAGCCTGACCATCCACATCGACCCGTCGACCCGCGAGGACCACCTGCTCATCAACCATGAGAAAGGCCTGCTGGGCAAGGTCGAGGTGCGCGAGGCCATCGACCTGGCGATCGACAAGAAGGCGCTGGTGGAAACCGTGACCTTCGGCCATGGCGAAGCGGCCTACTCGTACATTCCAAAAGGCGCGCTGTACCACAATGCCAACAACCCGCAACGCCCGTTCGACCCGGCCAAGGCCCGTGAACTGCTGAAGAAGGCCGGTGCCGAGGGGCTCAAGGTCAACTACGTGGTCAACGCCGGCAACGAGGCCGACGAGCAGATCGCCGTGCTGGTACAGAAGCAGCTGGCCGATGTCGGCATCACCGCCAACCTGCAGAAGGTCGACCCGACCCAGAGCTGGCAGATGCTGGTCGATGGCGACTACGACCTGTCGGTGATGTACTGGACCAACGACGTGCTCGACCCGGACCAGAAGACCACCTTCGTGCTCGGCCACGACACCAACCAGAACTACATGACCCGCTACCACAACGACAAGGTCAAGGACCTGGTGGCCGCGGCCCGGGTGGAGACCGACCCGGTCAAGCGCGGGCAGATGTACCAGGACCTGCAGAAGCTGGCCAAGCAGGACGTGCACTGGATCGACCTGTACTACAGCCCGTACATCAACATCTCGCGTAGCAATATCCAGAACTTCCTGCAGAACCCGTTGGGCCGTTTCACGCTCGAGGAAACGGTGAAGCTGGATGCAGGGGTGACGACTGCACAGAAGTGAAGGTCAGGGGGCGGCTGATGGCCGCCCCTTTTCGTTTCACACCTTGGCCTTGCGCCGTCGCAACCACATCCAGGCAACCCCCGCCAATACCACCAACCCCACCGGTAGCGCCTGCGCCTTGTACGGCCGCAACGCCGCCCGCGCGGCATCCAGCTTCTCTGTCACATAGCGTTTGTTGGCCTGGTCGAACCGGGGCGCTTCGCACTGGTTGCCGAAATCCTCTGCCCACTGCACGAACGGCCCCTGCTGGACGTAGCGCTTGTACAGCGCGCTTTCCTGCTCGGTGCCCGGCACCCAGCCCGCCGCCGTGCACAGCACCGCGGCGAAGGCCTGGCTGCTGCGTGGCAACTGGTCCGCGGCCTGGTTGGCCAGGTCGGCGGCGACATAACGATAGTGGTAACGCTGGTCGGGCTTGGCCTCGGTCGCCAACTGGCGCTGCACCTCGCCGGCACCGATGAACGGCCCGGGCTGCAGGGTGGCGCTGCCCAGGCTGAAGCTGCCACCCAGCCAGGCATAGTCCGGTGCCATTTCGTAGCCGAGGATTTCCATGCCGGCACCGCGTGCCAAGGTGGCCGCGGCGAACAGCGCCTCGGCGCGGCCCGTGGCCGTCCAGCGCGAGGCGGCCTCCTGGCGATGCTGGCCGTAGGCCTTGGCATCGGCCTGCAACTGCGCCGTGGCGAAGTAGCCGGGCGCCTCGTCATAACGGCCCTCACGCAGCAGACGTCGGCCCAGCAACTCGCGCAGCTGCGTCGCCACCGGTCGCGGCACATAGCCGCCCTCTTCCACCTTGGGGGCCGGTGGCGCCGGCACATGGGCATCGACATAGCCCTTGAGCTCGTCCAGGGTCAGCACGCGGTCGGCCACGTTGGCCGTATCCTGCCAGTAGATGTCCTGGCTGCGATACAGCAGGTCGAAGGCCTGCAAGTAGTCGCCGCGCTCCAGCGCCAGGATCGCGCCCTCGCCTTCGACCCGGCAGCCGGGCTTGACGCTTTCGTAGTCCCAATCGGGTGTCTGTCTCGAGCCCCACGACTCTTCGCGGGGGAACGCGGCGGCGGCCTTGGCATAGGCAGCGGCTGCCTGGGCCTTGTCGCCATCGCGCAAGGCCAGCTTGGCGCGCAGCCACCAGGCAAGGCCGGTATCGCCGGCCTGCTGCAGATAGCTCCTGGTCGCGGCATAGTTGCCTTGCTGGTAGGTCAATGCAGCCAGGCGGTCGGCGTCTTCCAGCTTGTCGCCGACACTGGCCTGCAGCAACCCGGGCAGGCGCCGGGCCTGGGTTGGCGGCTGGCCGTCGTAGTCCCAACCGACATGGCTGAGCAGGTAGGCGGTGAGCAGCTTGCGTGGCATCGGTTGTGCCAACTGCGTCTTCAGCTGTTCATCTGGCAGGCTCACCAGTTCGTTGGCAAGTTGCCTGAGCGAGCTGTAGCCACTGCCCGAGCCCAGACGGCTCTGGCTGGCATACAAGCGGATGGCGCTGTTCCAGTCGCCAGCGAGCTTGGCCAGGCGGGCCTCCTCGCCAAGGCTGGCAACCCCCAGTTCCAATGGGTCGCTGAAGCCTTCGGCGCTGAGCGCGCGGGCTTGCTGGAAAGCCTCGCGCGCCTGGGCTTGCAGGGCCTGCGGGGTCTGTTGCGGATCATCACTGGCCGCGAAGCTGCGGGCCATCAAGGCCCGCCCCAGCGAGTAGGCTGCCCAGGTGCTGCGCAGCTTGCGTTGTTCAGCTGGCAGGGCCAGCACCTTGGCAAAATAATCCGCGGCCAGGGGGTGGTCGCCGGTGTCGAAAGCCACCGCGCCGGCAATGTACAGGCGCAGTTCATCCGGCAATTCGGCGCCCTGCTCCAGCACTTGTTGCGGATCCGCCAGGGCACGCAGTTGCGCGACCTTTTCGCGCAGCGATTGCGGTAGCTCGCTTGCCTCGATACGGCTGCGCTGCTCACGGTAAGGTCGGTCGTTGTCGTCACTGTCCCAGTAAGGAGTCAGGGTCACATCGGTGGCGGGCTTGAGGCCTGCGATCTGCTCGCCGAGGCGATTCACCTCGAAGCCGAAATTGCCCTCCGGCAACTCGGCCAGGGTGTGCGCCCGATCGCCGAGCAACTGCATCGGGAAGTCCGGGCCACAGGCCAGCGCCGGAACGGCCGGCACGCTCAGGGACAGGTACAGCAGGCGCCGGGGCCAGTTACGGGTAGACATTCCATGCTCCTTGATCGATTCCATGGCAGCGCGCCCAGCCGAGGACGCGCCGGCCGCCAGCGGCGAGACGCGCGCTGGACTGGCGGTTGAAGATGAGGTGTTGCGGGGATTGCTGCAAGCGGTAGCCGTTGAGCCCGTCGGCGGCGTCACAGGATGCGACGTTCAGCTCCACCCGCGCAGGTATCGGCAGGTCGAGATTGCCGACGTTGACCAGATTGATGTCGCGCAGCCCCGCCTGCCCGGACAGTTCGACCCGCCAGTGGCTGGCGAGCGCGTCGCCTCGCGCCACTGCCTTCAAGGTGGTCAGGCTCCAGGCGCGGCGGTCGCCGGGCAACGGTAGGCGGAACCAGATCAGCCCGGCCAGGTGCGCAGGTGGCTGGTTGCGCCATTGTCTGCCCAGGTCCGCCAGTTGCTGTGGATCGGCCAGCAGTTCGCGGCGTTCGCCGCCACGATTCAACGGTGTTTCGCTTTCCACAACGGGCGCGCCACCGGTATCAGGCAGCAACGCGACGCCATAGGCGGGCAAGGCCAGGTAGAACGGCTTGTCACCGACGCGACTCCAGCGTTCGGCCCATTGCCTGGCCTGTGCCGGATCGAACAGGCCGCGCCGCGGGTCGCTCACTGCGTGCACCTGCAACACACTGCTGTCCACCGCCTGCAACAGCGCCGGCAGCTGCGGGCTGTCGAGCCAGGCGGGCAATGCGGTGATGCTCAGCTTCAGGCCCGGCGGCAGTTGTGCGCGCAGTTTCAGGAGAAATTCGCCATAGCCTGCAAGGCGAGCACTGCCGCTGTCATGGTCGATCTCCAACCCCTCCAGGGCCACACCCGCGGCCTGCCAGTCCGCCAGCAGGCGCGCCATCTGTGGGCCTGCCTCCTGCAGGTCGAGCGCCGGCAACTGGCCGTCCAGGCGCACCACGGCGATCACTGGCCGGCCATCGGCCTTGAGCCGTGGCAGGTCGACCAGCGCCCTGCTCCACCCGGCTTTGGGCTGCGCTTGCAAGGCCAGTACGCGCAAGGTCGAAAAGTCGGCGCGGCTGTCCGCCAGGGCTTGCTCATGGGCGGGTTGCCATTGGCGTTGCCAGATATAGAGCTGCTGGTCGAGCGGCAGTGCGGGCTCAGGCCGGCAGCCGGCGAGCGCGCCGAGCACGACACAGAAGAACAGATGACGCAGGGACGGGGTGGCGGGCATGCAATCCTTTGTCTGGCGCGTTGGGCTGCCGGTGGCGAGGCGGCGATATTACCTCAACTCAGCATCGAGGCGGCGTCCTGCCAGCTGGAGTACAGATGTTCTCCATGGACGTATATGCGAGGATTACCGTTGGTGAGTAAAGAGCCTTCACTCAGCACGCGTCATTTTAAATAGCTGCGTACTAGTTAGAAGACTATCTAACTTGACTTCAGCCACGAACTTGCAAGGCGAAGAATAATGACCAAATTAATTGATTATCATTCACCAGCCAAACCATACAAGTTTCAAGATTAATTATTTATATATAGTCAGGATTAATAATTCGCAAGCATTCTAATGCACTCATAAAAATCACGTGTTTCATCTAACCCTTCGCCCCACATTTCCTTGCAAAAGCGAAGCGGCCGACTAGTTTTGTGTTTGTCTTCGCCAACATCATAAATACAACTCCCTCGCCAATAAGTTCAGAGGAGTCCATGTCCTTGCGCCCATTGGGCGTGACGTTCGATTGCTGAAACGGAAATCAGTCAAATAACAAGAGGGACGCTTGATGAAGCGCAGCCGCGGGTATCGTGCGCTCTCGCAAAGAGGGCCCGGCAAACATTTCTGGTTGTCAGTACTGTGCTTCTCAGGCCTGGTGATCGCCAGCTTTGTATTATTCGAACAACAGATCCAGAACTTCCTTTCCCACCTCGAACACTTCCTGCCTTCGACCCCCGCCCAGATGCTTACCCTGGCGGTGCTGCTGATCGGCTTGCTGGCGCTGGACGTGGTACTACCCGTGCCGTCGAGCATGGTCGCGCTGTTTGCGGTGGCGACGCTTGGCAGCGTTGGCGGCTACCTGGTGATCTTCATCGGCCTGTGCCTGGGTGCCGGGCTGGGGTATGCGCTAGGGGCGGGTTATTTTCGCCTGCTGTCCAGCCGCCTGGGCCTGCACCAGCGCCAGCCGGGGCAACTGGCGTATCGGCTGGGCACGCTGTCGTTGATCTGCCTGCGCGGCGTGCCGGTGCTGGCGGAAACCTCGGTGGTGGCGGCCGGCATGCAGCGCTATCCGTTGCGCGCCTTCATCCTGGTCACCACCTTGGCCAATGCCGGCCTGGCACTGGCCTACAGCGCCATCGGCAGCTTCCTGGTCGCGCAGAACGCGCTGCTGGTGACCCTGCTCGCCGGCATGGTCCTGCCCGCGTTGTTCATTGCCGGGTACAGCCTGTTCAAGGCCTTGCGCAAGGGTGAACCACTGCGCGGGCGTTTCACGGTCAGTTACGACTACCCCGTGGTGTTCACCGAGCACCTGTTCGATCCGCTCAACACCTGCCTGCATCGCCAGCTCACCGCACAGCAGCGTGGTCGGGTAACGGTGCTGGTGTTCGCCGACGAACAGCTGCTGCGCTGCGCACCGCACCTGCCGGGCCAGATCGACGCCTACTTTGCCGCCCATGCTGCGGACCTGAACCTGAAAGCCGCGCCCATCGCCGTGCCGGCCGGTGAGCTGAGCAAGGACGCACAGGTATTGCAACAGCTGTATAGCGACATGCTGAGCCATGGGCTGGACCGCCATTGCTTCGTCCTGGCCCTGGGCGGCGGCGCTGTGCTGGACGCGGTGGGCTACGCCTGCGCCACCTTTCACCGGGGCATGCGCCTGATCCGCATCCCCAGCACGGTACTGGCACAGAACGACGCCGGCATCGGCGTGAAGAACGGCATCAACGCCTTCGGCCAGAAGAACTTGCTCGGCGCCTTCTACCCCGCCTGCGCAGTGATCAATGACTTCCAGCTGCTCACCACGCTTGCCCACCGCGACCGCATCGCCGGCCTGGCCGAGGCGGTCAAGGTGGCGCTGATCAAGGACCGCGCCTTCTTCGAGTGGATGGAGCGGGAGGCCGACGCCCTCGCCCACTTTGATCATCCGGCCAGCCGTTACGCCATCCGCCGTTGCGCCGAGCTGCACCTGGGGCACATCACCGGCGCTGGCGACCCCTTCGAACGCGGCAACGGGCGCCCACTGGACTACGGCCACTGGGCGGCGCACAAGCTGGAAAACCTCAGCCAGCACCGCCTGCGCCACGGTGAAGCGGTGGCGGTGGGCATGGCCCTCGACGGGCTCTATGCCAATGCCCTGGGTCTGTTGAGCGATGCCGACAGCGAGCGCGTCATCAGCCTGTTGCTCAGGCTTGGCTTCAACCTGTGCCCGCCGGAGCTGAGCCTGAAAGATGCGCATGGACGTTCGCGAGTGTTGCTTGGGCTCGAGGAGTTTCGCCAGCACCTGGGCGGGCAGCTGTCCATCCCCATGCTGAGCTGCATCGGCACATCGGTCGACCTGCACGAGATCGATGACGCCCTGATGGAACAGGCGCTGCTGCGGCTGGTCAGCCAGCGCGCGCCCCTCACCCTGGGCGAGGGCTGCGCGCAATGAACCCGATCGCGCCGGACCTGAAAACCTGGCTGACCGTTGGCCGGGTCTCCAACCTGCCCACGGTGTGGACCAACACCCTCGCCGCCGCCCTGCTGGCCAGCAGCGCCGGCGCCCTGGCGCCACCCTCCTCTCTGGTGTGGCTCCTGCTGCTGGCCATGCTGTCGCTGCTGTACCTGGCCGGCATGCTGCTGAACGACCTGCTGGACGCCGATTGGGACCAACAGCACAGCAACGCCCGCCCCATCACCCTCGGACTGGTCAGCCGGCGGCAGGTGCGCCTGGCCATCTACGGGTTGCTGCTGCTGGCCGCGACCGCTGCGCTCGGCCTGAGCCGCCTGGTCGAACAGCCGCACTGGCTGCTGGGCAGCGTCACCCTGCTGGTGGGCTGCATTCTCGGCTACAACCTGCTGCACAAGACCCACGTCCACAGCGTCTGGTTGATGGGCGCGTGCCGCTCGGCGCTGTACCTCACCGCGGCGGCCAGCCTGGCGGTGCCGGCGCAGCCCATCTGGCTGTGCGCGGTCCTGCTGGGCGTGTACATCAGCGGCCTGACCTACCTGGCACGCCAGGAGCACCTCAACCAGTTGCTCAGCCGCCTGCCCCTGCTGCTGATGCTCAGCCCGCTGGCCCTGGCGGCTTACGCCGACACCCTGTGGTTCTGGCCGGTGTTGCTGCTGTGGCTGGGCTGGTTGGGCTGGCACTACTGGCTGCACCTCGCCGATCCGCGGCGCCGACAAGTACGCGCCTTCATCGGCGCGGGGCTGGCAGCCCTGCCGCTGTTCGATGCCCTGGTGCTGGCGGTGGCCGACCAGCCCCTGGGCAGCCTGCTGTGCGTCCTGGTGTTCTTCCTGCTTCCACACCTCCAACGCTGGATCAAACCGACATGAACAGTCATATCGCTTCGTCGCCAACGGCGGCGCTGGACATGCGCCACGACTGCCTGGCCGAACGGCAGCAGGCCTTGATCGCGCAACTCGATCAGGCCGAGTTGCAGTGGTGGCAGCAGGCGCTGGCGCGCCTCGGGCAGTCGCCGGACGCCAACACCGCCGCCCTGCTGAGCAGCCAGTGCAAGCGCCGGATCGGCGATCGGGCCATGCTCGACGATGAGGGCTGGAGCCAGTTGCAAGTGGCACGCGCGCTGCTGCTGGCGCAGGTCCTCGACCAGCAGCCCGAGGCCGAGCAGCTGCCTTTGCTGCGCCAGTTGTTCCTGTGGGGCGACGACCAGGAAAAGGTCGCCCTGCTCAAGGCCCTGGACTGGCTCGACAGCCATGGCTCGTGCCTGGAGCTGGCCTTGCAGGCCGGGCGTACCAGCAACAGCCAGGTGTTCGCCGCCCTCGCCCTCGACACCCTCTACCCGTCCCGCCATTACCCGGAGCGGGCGTTCCACCAGCTGGTGCTCAAAGCGCTCGGCATGGGGCTGGACGTGAGCCGCCTGTGCGGTCTGAGCGAGCGTCAGGGTGTCGCCCTCAATCAACTGGCCCTCGATCTGCTGGATGAGCAACTGGCTGCCGCGCGCCCGGTTTCCGGCGGTCTGTACCTGGCGATTGCCTTCAACCTGCTCAGCCCGGCGCAGCACCAGCGTCTACTTGGCCTCAGCCGCCAGCAATGTCTGCCCCCCGGCTGGCATGAGCACCTGGCCGGCCACTTACCGACCTGATATCCGACGATGCCTTCTCCCTGACGAGGATCCACCATGCCCAAGTACTTCGACCCGCATATCCATATGATCAGCCGCACCACCGATGACTACCAGAACATGGCTGCCGCCGGCATCACCGGGGTGATCGAACCCGCGTTCTGGCAGGGCCAGGCCAGGACCAGCCTCGGCAGCTTCATCGACTACTTCGACACCCTGCTGGGCTGGGAGCGTTTTCGCGCCAGCATGTTCGGCATCCATCACTTCTGCACCATCGGCCTCAACCCCAAGGAGGCCAACGACCTGTCGATCGCCTATGAGGTACTCGAGGTCCTGCCGCGCTACCTGGTCAAGGACGGCGTGGTGGCGGTGGGTGAAATCGGCTACGACGACATCACCCCCGAGGAAGACCGCTTTCTCGCCGCGCAACTTGAGCTTGCCAGGCAATTCAACCTGCCGGTGCTGGTGCACACCCCACACCGCGACAAGATCGGCGGCACCAAGCGCACCCTGGCGGTGATCCGCGAAGTCGGCATCGCCGAGCACCTGGTGATCATCGACCACCTCAACGAACTGACCCTGCCGCTGGTGCTCGACAGCGATTGCTGGCGCGGCCATTCGATCTACCCCAACACCAAGATGTCCGAGCAACGCATGGTCGCGCTGCTGCAGCAGTACGGTACGGAAAAAATGGTGGTCAACAGTGCCGCCGACTGGGGCATCAGTGACCCGCTCAAGGTGCCAAAGACCGGCCAGGCGATGCTGGCCGCAGGCTTCAGCGAGGCCCAGGTCGAACAGGTGCTGTTCCACAACCCGGTGGATTTCTTTGCCCAGAGTGGCCAGCTGGACAAGACCCTGGTCAGCACCCCGCTGCCCATCGACCAGCGTCGCCAGTGGCAGGAAAACTCGGCCCTGCGCGGCCAGGATCCGGTGGTCAAATGAGCGCTGGCCGGGGTTGGAGCGCCTCGCAGCTCGGCTACTGCGGCAACGTGCACCCGGCACCTGACCTGGCCGCGCTGCGCGCCTCCATCGAGCAACACTTCCAGGGCGTGCGCAGACTGCGCGGGCTCGACGTGCAAGACAGCGGGCTGTGGATCAGCGCCCGCGCCGCTTCCGAGTTGCGCCAGGCGCCGGCACGGCAGGCGTTTCTCGACCTGCTGCGACGCAGCGGGCTGCGCCTGACCTCGCTCAACGGCTTCCCCTACGGGCAGTTCCATGAGGGCGCGGTGAAGGCTGCCGTCTACCTGCCCAGCTGGGCCGAGCAGCAACGGCTGGCGTACAGCCTGGAGCTGGCACGGCTGCTGGCCGAAGCGCTGCCGCCGGACTGCCGGCAAGGGGTGATTTCCAGCGTGCCGCTGGGCTATGCCGCCCACTGGAGCCCGGCGCTGCAGCAGCGTGCCGAGGAACAGCTGCGCCAGCTCACCTCGGCGCTGGCCCGTCTGCACCAGGAAACCGGCAAGAAGATCATCGTATGCCTGGAAATGGAGCCGGACTGCGTGCTGCAAACTACCGACCAGGCCGTCGCCTTCTTCCACCACTGGCAGGCCAGCGACCCACACCATGAATACCTGGCACTGTGCTTCGACGTCTGCCACCAGGCGGTGATGTTCGAAGACTGCCGGCAGTCCCTGGAAAGGCTGCGCCAGGCCGGGGTGCCCATCGGCAAGATCCAGCTTTCCAATGCGATGATCTGCCGCCTGCCGGCCCAGGACATTCGCCGTTGCGCCCAGGTACTCGAGGTGCTGGGCGGCTTTGCCGAAGCCACCTATCTGCACCAGGTACAGGCGCGCGACAGCCAAGGCCACCTGTGCGCCTGGGCGGACCTGCCTGCTGCGCTCGCTGCCTGCCTGGCGGAGCCCGGGCGCTACCGGGAGTTGCGGGTTCACTTCCACATCCCGCTGTTCAGCGAACACCTGCTGCTGCCGGAGCTTGGCGCCAGCCAGGCCGCCCTGGCGCAGACCTTCGATTTTCTCACGGCGCACGAAGACATCCGCCCCGTCCTGGAAGTGGAAACCTACAGCTGGGGCGTTCTGCCTGCGCAACTGCGACCCACCACCGCCCCGGCCCAGCAACAGGGCATCAGCGACGAGTTGCGTTGGGTCGAGGAGCAGTTGCGCCAGCGTCGCCTGCTGCAACTCCACGCACAGGAGGTGTGCGCCAATGCCCTCTGAACAGCCCCGCCAACCGCTGCTGCTGATCAACGTGGTCGGGCTGACGCCTGCGCTGCTGGGCTCGGCAACACCGCACATCAACCGGCTGTTGCAAAAGGCCAGGATGGCCAGCCTGCAACCGGTGTTCCCTGCCGTCACCTCCACGGTGCAGGCCTCGATCCTCACCGGCCTGTCACCGGCCGGGCACGGCATCGTCGGCAATGGCTGGTACTTTCGCGACCAGGCCGAAGTGCGTTTCTGGCTGCAACCCAACGCCCTGATCCAGGGCGAGAAGGTCTGGCAGACGCTCAAGCGCGAACTGCCGGGCTTTCGCTGCAGCCAGTTGTTCTGGTGGTACAACATGTACGCCGACGTCGATGCCGCCATCACCCCGCGCCCGCACTATCCGGCCGATGGCCGCAAGCTGTTCGGCCTGTACTCGTCCCCGGCAAACCTGCATGCGCGGATCGAAGAGCAGATCGGCGCGTTTCCGTTCCCGGCGTTCTGGGGGCCGGCCGCCGGCATCGCCTCCAGCCGCTGGATCGTCGATTGCGCCATGGCCGAGTTCCAGCTCGATCGCCCGGACCTGCAGCTGGTCTACCTGCCCCACCTCGACTACTGCCTGCAGCGCCTCGGGCCAGGGCACCCGTCTATCGTCGACGAAGTGCAGGCCATCGACGCCGAGGTCGGCCGCCTGCTGGGCTTCGCCAAGACGCAGGGCGCGGCCGTGATGCTGGTGTCGGAGTACGGCATCGAGGCAGTCAGTCAATCGGTGTCCATCAATCGCCTGCTGCGCGCTGAAGGTCTGCTGCAGGTGCGCCAGTCACTGACCTGGGAACTGCTCGACCCCGGCGCCAGCGCTGCCTTCGCCGTCGTCGACCACCAGATTGCCCATGTCTACGTCCGCCAGGCCCGCGACATCCCTCGGGTCAAAGCCCTGTTGCAAGGCCAGCCCGGCATCGAGCGGGTGCTGGACAGGACCGAGCAGCAGGCCTGGCAGCTGAACCACGCGCGCAGTGGCGAACTGGTCGCCATAGCCGCCGCCGATCATTGGTTCGACTACCGCTACTGGCTCGACGATCGCAAGGCACCGGACTTCGCCCGCACCGTGGACATCCACCGCAAGCCCGGCTACGACCCGCTGGAGCTGTTCATCGACCCCGCCATCCGCTTCCCCAGGCTGAAAGTGGCGCGGCGCCTGCTGCAGAAGAAGCTCGGCTTTCGCTACTACATGGACCTGATCCCGCTCGACACCTCGATGGTGCGTGGCAGCCACGGCCGTCTGCCCGCCAGCGCGCAGACCGGGCCACTGCTCATTACCGATTGTGATCTGCCGTTGCCGGGCAGCCTGCCGGCGACCGCGGTGAAGCAACTGCTCCTGCAGCATTTCCTGGGGCACTCATACACCGACCTGGCCAAAGCCAAGGAGCTTACATGCGGCGAGCCATCTCAATAACCGTCCTCAGCGCACTGGCCGGACTGGCCCAGGCCGAGGGCTCTCCCCCCTTCGATTGCAACCAGTTCATGCAGTTTGGCGGCAACGTCGACCAAGCCCGGCAGACCTTCGCCCAAGGGCCGGAAAGCATGAGCTGGAACTGGTTCGTCTGCCTGAACCAGCCGGTCGAGTCGAACAGCTCCAATCGGGTCTGGGAAACCCTCAAGCCTTCGGACCAGGTCTACCTGAGCAATGGCGCCGCACCGCTGCCCTGGGGCCAGAGCGAGCCGGTGCCGGCCGCGGTGCTGCAGGCCGCCCAGGCCCAGGGCCTGAACCCCGACCGCACGTTCCACAACCTCAACGCCGTGCAGCAGGTGGACGGCCTGATCCTGGAAATGGGCGGCGCGGTACCCACCGCGCAACAGGGGCAACCGGTGCGTTTCCAGCTATTGATGGGCGAGGACACCTTCGACTACATCGTGCAAAAGCAGGTGTACAACGTGAACGGCCAGGCCGCCTTGACCAGCAACCTGGCCTTTCCCTCCACCGCCTGGGAGCTCAAGGCCGCCTGGCTGTGGATCGGCAATGACCCGGATTATCAGCAGCAACTGCAAAGCGATGGCTACTACATCGCCCAGGCCTACTACCAGCAGGACAACGGCCAGTACCAGGTCGGCTACGCCGCGCTCAGTGGCCTGCACGTGGTCAACAAGCTGAACCCGCAATGGGTCTGGACCACCTTCGAGAATCGCAACAACGGCAAGTACACCGTGACCAACGCGATTCCCCCGACCCCGATGAGCAACAGCACCGGGCCGACCCCGGCGGCGCAGACCGCCAACACCACCTTCCAGGCCATGTACCCGGCGCTGGCGCAGTACGAGCTGATCGGCACCCAGTCCGAGACCAATCCGAAGTTGCTGGCCAACTCCCAGCTCGAGTCGGCCTTCCAGAGCCAGTCCTCGTGCTTCGCCTGCCATGGCACGGCGGCCTACTCCAAGACCAAGGGCTATTTCAATTTCGCCCAGAAGCAGCAAGGCGGGATTGTCTATCCGACTGCCGAAGTGCCGGCGTCCGAGTTCGCCGGGTACAACAAACTGGACTTTGTCTGGTCGCTGAAACGCGCCCAGTGGCAACGCTAAGGAGCATGACATGAGCGTACTGAACTTCCCGCGCATCTATCTCGGCGGCCATATGTTCTGGAGCCCGCCGACCGCCAACAACAACGACATGTTCCCGCTCTACGATGCTTCGAAGATGCGTCTGAACTGGCGTTTCCTCGAGTACTACGGAATCAACCCGGCGAATGCCAGCAGCAAGTTGATGCCATGGGTCATCGCCCCGCAAGTGCTGCTCGAAGCGCCAACCTATGTGACCCAGGTGCCGGGCAACGTCTCGCAGAATCCCAGCGTGATGATCCCCGGCGAGTGGAACCTGTTTGGCGACAATGCCTGCGGCACCGTCAACTACACGCCAGCAGACCCCACGATCCCGGCGACCGCCTCCGTCATCACCGGCGGCGAGCTGCCCGGTGGCGGCTATGTCAGCCAGGACCCGCTGATCAACCAGACCTACAACCTGCTCGGCAACCCGTTCGGCAGTGACGCCCCCACCCCGGCGCGCTTCGTCGACGTCAGCCCCTGGCAGAACACCTTCACCGCGCTGTACTTCGACCGGCTGGTACTTGGCGACGCCCAGTGCGGCCTGACGCTCAAGCGCGAGCACCGCATGCTCGACCGCTTCCTCAACTTCAACTGGGCGACCCTCGGTGGCCTGATCTATGTGACCACCACCTGGCAGACGTGCTTCCCCAAAGAGAACCTGAGCTGGGCCCTCGGCAACTCGCAACTGCTGCAGAACCTGCAGCAACAGATGGAGCAGCAGAAGGCCAAAGGGCTGATGTTCCGTTTCTCTACCTACCTGACCTGCTACGACATGAACGGCATTTTCAACGACCAACCGCCCATCATCACCCACACCGTCGACTCGAAGATCCTGGCCAATGTGCAGGCGATGTACCAGAAAGGCCTGGACAATGTCGGCAGCATCTTCTTCAACCCCGCCTACAGCCGCACCGCCGGCACCCTGGGCCTGTGGTTCGACGACGAGTTCCCCACGGCACCGGCCGGGCGGCGGCTGGTCCCTGCTGATCCGGTACAGTTGCAGAAGGACGGTGTGAACTTCAAATCCATGACATTGGGGGTCATCTCGGCGCAGGTGCATGACGACACCCTGTCGCTGGACCTGCTCAATGGGTTCCCCAGCTATTCGCTCGACCCGAAGGCCAAGATACCGGTGGCGGCGAAGTTCGACGCCGGCAGCTACCAGCTGGGGATACGCCAGGGCGAGCAGTTCACGCCTTTGGCCGGTTTCGGCTACGACGACTATCAGCAGGCAGCCTTCGACAAACGTTCGGGGATCCTCGACCTGCCGTTGAGCGCCGAGGCGCAGAAACAGCTGCAAAGCGGAGCGCTGGAGCTGCAGCAGCAAGGCGCCACCCCCGTGCAGGCGGCGACCCAGCAGATGTGGACCGCCGAAGTGGTCGAGAGCGCCAGCTTCATCGACGTCGGCGACAGCAAGACCTTGCAGATCATGGTGCAGTACGACGGCCTGCCCGCGCCGGCCGGTACCGTGCTGACGGTGGCCGAATACAACAACGCCTACATGATGTGCACCACCGACTATTACCTGGCGTTCAGCAACCCGGCCGACTTCACGCTGTTCCTGGAGGACCCGGACAATCCCGCCAACAACACCCCCAACCTGCCGCAGTTCGTCGGTACCCCGTCGCTCACCCGCCAGCTGAGCGAAGGCACGGGCCGTAGGCTCACGGCGGTCCACCCCGCCGGCCCGACCACCGACATGAAAGCGGTCAGCTACCAGCAGTACCTGCCCACGCCAGGTTCGGTGGCCCTGAGCCCCAGCCTGGCATTCGCCAACCCCGTCCAGGGCCAGGGCACACTGAAGGATGAGCCGAAGGGCAACGTGCAGTTCAGCACCACGCAGATCACCACCGACGCCAACGGGGTTGCCCTGCTGACTGTCAAGGCCGTGGCGCCGGGCTTCCCGACCTTGCGCTTCTTCGTGCATGAGGACAAGCAGCCGCCGCAGATCCCGTTCAGCTTCAAATTGATGCAAACCTACACCGACTTCCTCGCGCCGCTGCGCGTGTTGCCGCAGGAGCCGGAGATACAGCAGGCGTTCGTCGATGCCTGGAACCAGGTCTACAAGCAGCAGAACGCCGGCCAGCTGATCTGGGAAAGCTTCATCTACCCGTTCATCCTGCAGCCGTTCTTCTACATGTACCCGATCATGAACAAGTACATGCCGCTGAACTCCCTGGCGCGCATAGAAGGCGCGGTCGACCAGTTGATCGTGCTGATCAGCAAGGAGTACCAGGAGGAAAGCACCCTGGCGATGCCCATCACCCGGGACATGCCGCAAAGCCGCCGGGCGGTGCTGGAGCTCTGGGCCCAGGCCCTGGTGAAACGCAACTACCCCCCCATCCCGCTGAGCATGAGCGACTTCCCGCAAGGCTGACCGGCAGGACTGCCGGGTGACGAGGCTGTCACCCGGCACACTTCACAGGAGTGTCCCATGAACACCCGCATCCTCTACCGACTGTTGCTGCTTGTCCTGCTGCTTTGCCCCTCGCTGATCGCCCAGGCCGACGACAGCGCCGTCTACTTCACCATGGGCGTGCACAACACCCTGGGCTGCGATGCAAGCAACAGCAACTGCATCGCCAAACGCGCACCGAGCGACCCGTCCGATCCGTTCTTTCCGGCCTACTGGATCAGCGACTGGACGATGTACCGGGTGATGCACAACTACCAGAAGAATCCGCCGCCCTACAGCAACCCACCGGCCACCCTGGCCCCGGCCGACTACACCGTGTCCCGTGGCACCAGCTACTACGACACCACCTACATTCCAGCCGATGGCGACGGCTTCGGCGCCATGATGGAGCACTACGAGAAGTACTGCCTGCCGATCTTCCCGATCAAGAACAACAACTACACCTGCTCGTTCGTGTCCCTGGGCAACAAGGCCTACTTCCTCACCTACCCGCAGGACCGGCCCAAGGACATGCCGGCCTGCTGCATGTTCTCGCCGATGAACCACCCGCCTCGGCAGGATTTCATCAAGCACCTGCCCTACAGCGCCACCCGCAGCCAGCACCTGGACGCCAGCGTGCAGGCCTATGCACTGGACCTGGACTCGCCGCAGGGACCGATCCTGTTCGGCTATGCCTTCTACAACAAGGCCTCGGGCCAGCCGCCCTACCGGCAACCGCAGTCGTTCTACTTTTCCGGGGACGCCAGCATCGCCAACGCACCGATCGTCAGCCAGAACTACACCGGCTTTCGCATTGCCAAGCCCGACCCGGCCCAGACCTGGGCGCAGGTCGCCGCCATGTGCCCATCGAACCCGCCGCCCTGCCAGCTGTTCGAGCCACCAACCGGCCAGAGCAACGGGCACAAGGCGCAGTGGAACAAACTGATGCAGCGCAAACCCTGAGCCACGACGAAGGATCGCCATGAAAGCCATACTGCGTTTATCCGTGATAGCCCTGGGCCTGGCCAGCCTGCCGGCATTGGCCAGGGAACAGGCCTTGCCCTCGTCCCAGGCCACCCAGCTCGATTGCCAGCCACCCAGCAGCGCGCCGGCCGCCAACGCCAGCCAGGACCAGTTCGATCGCTACAGCTGGCAGCTGTTCATCGCCTTGAACTGGCCGGCCCAGGACCACCAGCGCGGCAACCCGGACTGCACCCGGCAGCCTGGGGACGCCGGCTACACCGTCTGGCAGACCTACAAGAGCGTCGATGAGATCTTCCTGCCCGGTGGCGCCAATCCCGGCCCCTGGAACACCCCGCAGGGCGCCAGGAGCCTGGGCATCATCAACATCGCCGCGCTGAAGAACAGCTCGCTGGTCAACGCCATCGACCAGGCGGTTGGCGGCTGGCTGATCGACCAGGCCGGCAACCCGACCTACTACGATATTTCGGCCAACCAGGCATCCTACGACTACATCGTCGCCAACCAGTTCTACAACGCCGATGTGGTGTCCAGGGCAGCCAACATCCAGTTCCCTTATGGCGTCATCGAGATCAAGTCGAGCTGGCGCATCCTCGGCCCCCGTGACAACGCCAGCCGCTACCTGACCATGCTGGCGCGGGTGGCCACCTTCGATGACCAGGGTCGGCGCAACGGCGTGACCGAGGCCTTCCTCGGCCTGGTGGGCCTGCATGTGATCACCAAGGCCAAGGGCTATCCGCAGTGGATCTGGTCGACCTTCGAGCAGATCGACAACGTGCCGCCCAAAGCGCTGGTGGGCGGCCAGTGGGTCGACCAGCCGGCATCCGGCACCGCTTATTCCTACTTCAACGCCGACGCGCCCGCCGCGAGCCTCAACCAGTCGCCCTGCGACTGGCAGACCCAGGGCACGCAACTGGTCTGCGTGCCCAAGCCCGGCACCACCTTCCAGACCCCCAACCCGCTGAACCGAGTCACCCCGATCGCCGATGTCACCCAACAGGTCAACGCCGCCTACCGCGCCGACCCTGGGCTGCAACGCAGCGTGCTCAAGTACTACCAACTGGTCACCACCCAGCGCCCGCTGATGCCCGACAACCCCGGTAATCCGCTGGGCCAGCCGACGCCCTCACTGTCAGCCAACGTCACCATGGAAAGCTACATCCAGCCCAACAGCAGCTGCATGAACTGCCACTCCATGGCCACGGCGGTGAGGAGCCCGTACAAGTCCGACTTCTCCTACCTGTTCAAATTCGCCCATGCGCCCCTGGGCAAAACCATCAAGGACGAGGATTGAACCATGAGCATCCTGAATGGCCCACGCCTTAATTTCTGGGGTGGCATCCGCACCGATGTCAGCCTGCCGAACAACTCGCCGACCATCCCCTACGATGGCAACGACGAGTGGCCGATCTTCGACCTGACCACCTCGACCCTGGCGCCGGGCGCCCAGTCCTTCACCGACGACCAGTTGAACGCCATGCTCAATGCGCCGACGGGTGACTACTACACCGCCGGTGGCTGGAACCACTACGGGCAGCACCTGGTCGACCTGCAGAACGCCATGATCAGCTCGCAGGGCAGCCCCGGCAGCGTCAGCACCAGCGGTGACCTGGTGGGGCAACCGGTGTACCTGCTTGGCTCGCTGGACCCGGCGACCGGCCAGCCAACCAACTCCGGCCCGATGATGGTGGACCTGGATCCGACCTCGACGACCACCACGCAGATCTTCGTCGGCGGCCTGCAGATCGGTGGCAACAGCGATACCCAGTTGCTGATCCGCTGCGACACCGTCTGCAGCAGCCTTGATGTGAAGAAGCGCGTGCTGCTGCCCGCGTCGATGGACGCGCCGGGCTCGTTCCGCCTGAGCGGCACCTTCCAGCTGACCTTCCCGCTCGCCAGCATCGTCAGCTGGAACCGCGACAGCCCCGGGCTGCGCGCGATCATCCAGGCGCCCGGGGCGACCGGGATCGTGTTGCGCTTCGTGATGTTCGAGATGTGCCCGGCGATGACCACCGCGCAACTGGACGCCGACTACGCCGCGGGCCGATATACCCCGAACCCGAGCATCGGTCGGGTCATCGGCACCCTGGCCCCGGCTTTTGCCAACGAACCCGCCAACTGCCAGCCCGGACGACAGCTGGTCAACCAGAGCACCGGCGGCACCGCCTACGCCGAGCTCGCCGGCAGCGGCCTGCTGAGCGTCGACATGGTCAACCTGATACCCAAGCAGACCTTCAGGGCCGTACGCGACGACATCACCAGCCCCATCGGGCCCAACGCCAACTACGGACCCGTCACCTTCACCGCCGGTACCGTACCCCTGGCCACGCTCGATCCGAACAGCGACCTGCTGCGCAACTACTACGTGTATGGCGGCCTGGTCGACTTGCCGCTCGACCCCAGCCAGCAGCAGGCGACGAAAACCTCGGTGCTGCACGTCGACGCCCCCGGCGCCGTCGCCGGCACCCTGTTGCATGCCTGCGAGTCGGTCTATCGGGTCTACGCCGACCAGCGCAATGTCTATACCGAGGACTACCCCGACGGCCTGTCGATCACCCTGCAGGTCCGCTACCTGGGTGGCCCGGTAACCACCCTGAGCAAGATAGCGCTCGGCACCGGCCCTTCCGGCCCGGTCTACGGAGCGCCGGAAAACTGGGACTTTCTCGACGTGCCCGATACCTTGGTCGTCGAGGCCGGCCAGCTCGCGGTCAGCCTCCCGGTCAAGGTCAAGCCCGGTACCGACGCACAGGCCGGGTTCGTCGCCCTGAGCTACTCCGTCAACGGCCTGGCCGCTGGCAGTTTTTTCACCAACTTCCGCAAGTTCGCCAGCACCGACTTCGGCATCGCCACGGGCAGCACCATCACCTGGCAGCAGGTGTACCCGAATGTCCTGCGCTTTCACTACCTGGCCTTCCCCGCCATGTCCCGGTACGTGCCGCTGAACCAGCCCGACGCGATCATGGCGGCGAAGGGGCCGATCCTCGCCCGCACCGCCGATGCCTACAAAGGCACCACGCTGTTCATGCCGGTGGTGCGTTCGATGTCGCCGAGTCAGCGGGCGCTGCTGCGCGCCTACCTCACCGGCGAGCCGTGGCAGCCACCGCAGTAGCCGCTACCCCTGTTCGCTCACGGAGAGAAGCCGATGTCTGCAGCTATTCATATCCCCACCCATCCACGCGCAACGCTGCGCCCCAGCACCCTCATCGCCGAGGGTCTGCTCAACCCACGCGGCATCTGCCTGCAGGCCGATGGCAGCCTGCTGCTGGCCGAGGCCGGGTCCGGCCTGCCCGAGCAGCCCTTCAGCGGCCGGATCAGTCGACTGCGACCGGACCCGACCTCACCCGGCGCCTACTTGCCCAGGGAAACCCTGGCACAGGGTTTTCGCACCATGAACATGCAAGCACGCATGTTGCGCGACGAAATCATGGGGTTGTCGGACATCGCCTACGGTGACGGACGCTGCCTGGCCAGCCAGACCGACTATGTCGAGGGCTCGAGGTTGCTCGACCTGCAGTTCAATCCGCCCGAGCCGGTGTTTCACAGCCGCGGCAACCTCAACGCACTGTGCTTTCATCCATCCCGGCGCAGTTGGCTGGCGGTCAAGCCCGATAGCAACCAGTTGGTGGAGTTCGTCGATGACCAGCAGGAGCGCGTGCTGGCGCAGCTGCCCGAACTGGAGCAAGGCCAGGAGGCCGTGCCCGTCACACTGGTGTACGACCCTGACACGGACGCAGTGCTGATCAGTCTGTTCTCCGGCGAGCTGCACGGTGACCCGCTGCGCAAGGGCATCGACTTTGCCGACAGGGCCGGACAGGTTATCCGGGTCTGGCCAGCCGATGGACGCATCGAGGTAGTTGTCCAGGGGTTGCAGCTGCCCACCGGCCTGGCCCTGGATCGCAGCGGCAACCTGCTGGTGCTGGAGCTCTGCGACAGCGTGCAGCAACCTTTGACGCCCGACTGGCAAGGTGAGGCGCGGCATGGCGGCTTCACCCGTTTCTCAGGCAGGCTCCTGCACTGCAACCTGCAGACCGAGCAGGTGACGGTGCTTGCCCAAGGCCTGGATACCCCGTCCAACCTGTGCCTGGTGCGCGATGGGGTGTTGGTCAGCGAAGGCATGGGGCTGCTGGGGCGGGCACTGCCCACGGCAGGGGG
Organism: Pseudomonas sp. On1; assembly: GCF_033783325.1. Lineage (NCBI taxonomy): Bacteria > Pseudomonadati > Pseudomonadota > Gammaproteobacteria > Pseudomonadales > Pseudomonadaceae > Pseudomonas > Pseudomonas sp. On1. Next base: position 217,407 of record NZ_JAWPOA010000003.1, read on the forward strand.
CGAGGTGGTGCCGTTGGCTGGCAGAGTTCGCTGGGTGGGGCTTTGATACGGCGTACATCCCAGCCAGGTCGGCATTCAAGGTGAGTCAGCGGCAAGGCGATAAAGCCGAAAATTTTGATGGTTTGTTGTTTACCGACGCGATTGCAGTCCTGTCGGCGAATGCCTGGCGGCCTTACCACTTCCCGGTCAGGCCGCCAGGCCCCTTTACTGCGCAGGCGCCACCGCCGGCGGTTGCTCGTTGGTCACCCGCAGGATCCCCCACAGCCCGGATGTGTTGCCATATGCCGCATAGTCGCGGAACAGGTAATCCCCGGGCACCGCGTTGGCACCACCCGCGCTGGGCAGCATGAAGCTGAAGTGGGCCGCCGGCAGCACGCTTTCCTGTGCACCCACGTACATTGCCATCGGGTTGTAGCCGAAGCGCACCGAGCCGATACCCGGTACCCCCATGGGATAGCCGTCCACATCGCTTTTTTCGGCCTGGTAGTTGTGCACTGGCCACAGGTGCCCGTCCAGCTGGTAGGTCATGCCTCGGCTCCCGCCGCTTGGCATGACGACGTGGTTGCGTACTGGCTGGCCAGGCTTGGCGTATAGCACCGGTGTCAGCGGATCACCGCCAACCAGGGCATTGCTGTAGGCCATGTGGGCATTGGGTATGTCGGCGAAGCCCAGCCCGTTGGCATGACCGAACGGCGAGTCAGGCGCCATGTTGAAGCGCAGCCACAGCGGCTCGGTCTTGTAGTTGAGCGCCATGTTGCCGTTGTCCTGCGGATCACCTGCCGCGCCGTTGCCCTCGGTATTGATCCCCGCCACAGGCGCGCCGTCGGCCCAGCGCATGTTCAGCGCCCGCTGCCACACCGTGACGAAATCGCGGTAGTCAGCCTGGCCACTGACTTTCACTGTGGCTTGGGCGCGGCTGGCGCTATCCTCGGTCCAGGTGGCGTTCTGCGGCAGGATGCTCATGGCGCCCACCAGGCCTTTCTGCGGCTGCTTGATCACATCCGCCGGGGTCAGGTTGAGGCCGCCGAACTCGATGGCGGTGGTGTTGATGTTGTCCACCGTGCGACCCAATTGCAGGGTCGGCTTGCCTTCGCGTTCCAGATGCCCGGCATAGTACTGGTACACCTTGGTCGGATACGCGCCGCTGCTGCCAACGCGAGGCGGCACTGTCTGTACCGGGTTGAGCCCGACATTGACACCGTCCGACTTGGTGATGTCGTAGGCCAGCAGCTGCGCGTGCAGGCCCACGTGGCTGGACGGGCGCATCAGGTTGTTGGCGAAGGCCGTGGCGCCTTCTGCGTCAAAGCGGTCGCGCTTGACCACGTTATGCATCACGGCGGTGCTGGGCAAGTCGGGCATGACCAGGGGCAGGCGGTTTTCCAGGGTGACACTGATGCAGTCGCCCGCATTGGCCCGCAGGATCAGCGGCTCCACCGGCACCCCGGCCTTGAGCTTGCCGGTGTTCGGGTCAAGATCGGCCTTACGCACATAGAGGATCGCGGTCGGGTCATGCAGCGGCGCGCTGTGGCCGCCGATGGTGAAGGTCTCGCCATCCTCCGGGTCGATGCCGCTCACCAGCGGGATGCTGGTGCGCCGGCTGTTGAACACCAGCGTGCCGCCGTTAACCTTGAGCGGGCCGCCGACATGCTGGCCGGAGCCGTTGGGGTCATTGATGGCCACGTTGTTGCGATTTTCGAGTATATCGTTCGCCAGCGCCGCGACAACTTCGTAGCTGCGCTTGACCGTGGGGCGAGTGCCGATGCCGTTGGGGTTGCTGGTGGTTTTCGGGCAGATACCATCGAAGTTGACGGTATTGCGCATGGCCACAGGCTGCGGATTATTGGGCAGCGGGAACAGGTCGGCGCGCTGGGCGGTGTAGTTGCGCATGATGCCCCAGATGCCGTTCCAGTAACCTTCCAGCGCCGCATCCAGGGAGTACAGGTAGTCACCGTTGGTGGCGGCGGAGCTGGAGATCATCGACACCGGCGCCATGAAGCCCAGTTGCTCGGAGATGCCGATCATCTGCGACGACTTCCACCCCGAGTTGGAGCTGTTGCCGAAGCCGGAGCCGTTCTGCAGCCACTTGACCCCATGGAGAGTGACGTTGTGCTCTTCCTCATGTCCACCGGCGTGCATGCGCAGGCGCACGTTATCGCCCGAATAGGTGCGCAGCATCGGCGTGAACGGGTCGCCCGGTTCGCTGCCGGATTTGTTGACGTGCGGTGGGAACAGTGTGGTGCCCCCCGTCGGGCCGACCGCCTGGGTAATCGCCGACGGCGCCAGGTTCATCGCGGGTATGGCGCGGTCGGTCCGGGACTGCAAGGCGTAACCCAGATCGCCGCCGGGGCCGTCGGCCTGCATGCCACGCTTGCCGTCGGGGCCGACCTTGTTCGGATCGAACACACGCAGGGCCAGCGGTTCGTTGCGGTAGTTGACGACGAACATGCCGGGATCGTCCACCGAGATCGCCTGCGGGCATGGCCTGCTCGGGCAGCCAGGGTTGATGCCGCCGCGTTCCTCGACGATCGCCTCAAGCAGGGTGGAAGCCTTGCCGCGCACTGGCGGGTTGATGGCGTAGCGGAAGCTGTCGGCGGTGGCCGGATACGCCTGGCCATCGGGCACCCCGTTGGGACCGGCACCGACATATACGCCTGCCTCGTAGGCATGCTGGAAGTCACTGTACTCGAGGAAAAACTCGCGATAGCTGTCGTTCTTGCCGTCGCCGTCGTGATCGCCGGTCTGGATCACTGCCTGCCACGAGGTCGGGCCACCATCCTGGCGGGTCGCCGGGTTGTACAGCTGTTCGCCGGTCTCGGCGTGGTACCAGGTAGAGCCTGCGGGCTCGGCCAGCACGGTCGCATACAGCCCGAGCTGCTGGTGGGTCGACGGGCCGAGGTGGTCGTGGGTGAAGATGGTGCCCAGGCCACGGTCGACGTTGTGCACGTTCACCAAGGGGTCGGCGAACCAGCGTTGCATGGCGCTGCGCGCGCCGAGCCAGTCGGCCCGGCCAAAGCGCCCGAAGTACGGATGCTGCTTGGCTTTCGGGCAGGCGGCGGTGCCGTCGCGGGTGTCACCCTCGGTGCAGTTGTTGAAGCTGCGAATGGCCTGCACGCGCTCGACCACGCTGCCGGGCGAGAGGATGCCGTCTTCGTAGTTCCAGCCGTTGGCCGAGCCGTCGGCGGCGGTCAGGTCCCACTTGGGCAGGTGAATATGCTGGCCGATCACGTCGGTCGGGGTGCGCACCTGGTAGTCGTCCATTTCATAGAACGACGGGATCAGGTTGGTGTGCACGTACTGGGTGCAGTCGAAGGTGTTCATGCGCATCACCAAGGGCTCTGGTGGGCGCTGTTTGGTGATCACCGGCCAGGCGTCTTCCCACAGGGCGAGGATGCGCGCCTGCGGGAAGTGGTAGCCGACCTTGTTGTACACCGCGTCGAACTGGATGTTGGCCGCCTTGTACATACGCGGCCGGTCGGCGGTGAAGGTGGACGAACCGCGGAAACTCATGCCGGTGAGGTTTTCGCCGCTGAAGAACTCGCCAACGCCCGCAGACTGGGTCAGGCGCTTGCCACGGTCGTCCATGCACGGCTCATAGTACGGCGCGCCCGCCGTCGGCAAGGCGCCGTTGGTGCGGAAGGCCTTGGCCACCGGCGCGCCGCCGGGGATCAGGGCGAAGCTTTGGTGCTCGGCCTTGGCGTGGAACTGCATGGCCGCCTGTTCGACCTCTGTGCCCTCTTCGGGCAGGTAGATCGGCTTGGCCTTGTGCACCACCTTGGAGAAGTCCAGCTTGGTGGTGGTGGTCACGGCGTCGCCACCGGCAGACACGCCGTCGAGGGTGTGCCGGCCAAGGCCGCCGTCCCAACCGTCGACCTGGTTGGGATCGAGGTTGGCCCACAGCGCCTTGCCGCTGTCCTTGAGCTGCCGGGCCATGGCCGGGTCGAGCATGTCCAGCGGCGGAGTCGGCGGACGCTGGCCGACGCTGCTCTCCATGCCGCCGATCCAGAACGGGTAGCCGGGGTTTTTCAGGCTGCCGTCAGCGTTGCGATTGGTCTCGCTGCGATCGACCAGCGCGAGGGAGCCAACCGCACGCGGCGTGGCGGGCTCGTCGGGGTGATCGTCGCCCTGCTCTTCTTCTTCATCGTCATGTTCGGCGACCAGGGCCTCGGCCAGCTTGGGCACCACCGTGACCTTGCCCGGCATCGGCGCCATGGCCTTGCCGGGCAGCGGCACGATGGCCGGGATCGGCGTGCCGGCGATGATCTCGCCGTCGGGCAGCGCCCGGGCACCCGGGGCCGGCTTGCCATTGCGCAGGGCGAACGGCGTGGTGTGGAAGCCGTTCTCGCCCTCGCCGCTGACCGCCAGGCGCGTGCCCGGCTCGAACACATCATGTACCCGCCACATGGCCCACATGCCCTGGGCGAAATGCGGGTAGAAATGGCAGTGGTAAATTGCATCGCCCGCCACCCGGTTGCGGTTGCCGGAGCCGCCGTTGGCAATTTCGTAGGTGTAGCCCACGCCTGGGCCTATGCCCTGAGCGTCGATGTAGTCGGAGTTGTCGTCGTTGGGGTTGAACAGCCACTGGTGCCCGTGCAGGTGGAAGATGTGCTGCTCGTGGCCATTGTGGGTGTTGCGGAACTTGGTGAAGTCACCGATGTAGCTGTGGTGGACGTTGGCCGGCTCCGCCGGGAACAAGGCCATGGTCGCCTTGACCCCGGTAGCGCTGGCTGGCGGCGTTTCGCCCGGGCGCATATGCTCCAGCCCGACGTTGGCCGGAATGTCCACCAGGGTGCCGATATCGCCCACCGTGTGGGCGCTGAGGAAAAATTCCTCATAGGCGCACGACAAGCAGTCGTGCATTGGCCCCACGCCGAGACGGTTGGCCACCACCTCGGCGCCCATGCCGCCAGAGCCGTAGTTGATCATGAAGGAGTCGCGGGTCGGCTCCAGCACATGGCCCATGACCGGGTCCGCCCAATAGCCGGGGAAAGCCTGGGTGCCAGCCACTTCGTCAGCGAACTGCGAGGCGAAGTCGCGGAAGGCTTCCAGCCGGTTGGGCAGCGCCGGGTTGCGCTTGCCGACGCTTTCCAGTGGGTAGGTGGCTTTCGGGAAACTGCCGTCGGGGTTGGGCCCCATGACAATGGCATCGGTCTCGCTATTAAGGATCTCCTCGCCGTCGACCATGGCGATGATCGGCTTGCCAGCCTTGCCTTCGGCGATCCATGGCTGGACTTGCGGATAGCGCGCCTGGTAGTCGATCACCGGCTGACCGGTGGCGGTGCGGCCGGTGGTGGCCAGGCGCATCTCCTCTTCGGTCAGGGTGTTGCGGTAAGTGCGACCGGCCTTGGGCACCACCACCACCTGACCGAACAGGCCGTTGGCGACGTTCCCGGCATTGCCCTCGCCGCCGAATGGCGCACCGCGGCTGGAGACCGCAAAGGCACCTTCGCGCTCGGCGTACAACGTATAGCTGCGGGTGCTGCCGGGTGTCACCAGGAAGTTGGCGTTGCGACCGGTGTTAGCCGAAATGTCGCCGATACTGTTGACCGCCTGCATGCCGTTGACCTGGAAGCCGACGTGGCGGTCGGTCACCTGTTCATCAGCAACAAGATTTTCGTTGCCCTGCTCGTCGAGTACGGCGCCCTCTGCTTCCTCGCCTTCGACTTCGTTCTCGTCGTGACCGATGCCGTGCTTGTTGGGATTGGCCTGATAAGCCAGCAGGTTGGTCAGGTTGACAGTCAGGCAATCACCGGCCGCCACTCGCAGCACAATCGGCCGCGGGCGCTTGTCCGGGCGCAGGGTGACCTTGCCTGGCACGGCGGCGCCGCCGTTGCTCAAGGGTACGCGGCGCTCATCCACCACGTCCTGGCGCAGGGCGAAGATCATGCCATTGGCGTTCTGCGCGCCCAGGCGGTTGAACATCAGTGGCTGATCCAGCGCCACCACGTTGGCCACCAGCGTGCGCTGGCACTGCACGGCGGCCTCGCTGGAGACCTGCCAGCCCAGCAAGGCCAGCAGCAAGGTGGACAGGACCAGGCCTTTGCGAGGGGTCGACATGGGGCACCTCCGGGGACACAGGGATACTGCGGGGAGGTGAGCAAGGCTTATGCCATGAATTTAGTCGTTGTTAATCAGATGTTTGCGAGACGGAGAAGGATGAACTGGGCATTTTCCCCCTTAATTGGGGGCCGCATTGGAGCGCAGGCTGAAGGGCTGAAGCCGGGTCAATCGCCTCGATAGCATTTAGTGATTGAACACCCGAGCAAAGGTGCAGTAAGCTCGGTCCCAATCACTGGAGAGCAACATGTCGAAACAAACCCGCAACCACGCCAACCACACCGGTCGCTCCGCGCACCGCGTGCTGGCCGTTGCCGGTCGTAACGCCGTTGCCAGCTTTTATTTTGGGTATTGGTTTAGCCACTAGGCGCCGATTACCCATCCGGCGCCCACCTTCGAGGGGCCGCCGAACATGAGAATACTCAAACCCCCGGTCGGCTCCCCGACCGGGGGTTTTGCTTTTCCGGGCCCACGAAACATACCGATTACCTTGAGGACAGCGTCATGAACCACACCACCTACTACCGCACCTATGCATGGCGATTTAGCCAGTTCCGTTCGGGCCAGCCTGCCGCCTCCGTTCGGTCGATTTCCGGTGGCAATGCCGCACAGACACCCCATTTGACGATCAGTCGAACACCTCTATAGGGCCGACCGCGCGGGCCAGAACCCGCCGTCCGCCCAGGGAAAAAACGCCATGCAAGCCTCGAATCTCGCCCTGCCCCTGACCCAGCCGCACGCTGCCAACACCACCGTCAGCCAGCGCCTGCCCAGCCCGCACCTGCTCAAGCAGCAGATGCCGCTGTCCAGCGAACTCACCCAGCAAGTCCATGCCCAGCGCCAGGCGATCCGCGCCATTCTCGAAGGCCGCGACGAACGCCTGCTGGTGGTGGTCGGCCCCTGCTCGATCCATGATCCGCGCTCTGCCCTCGAGTACGCCGACCGCCTGGCCGCGCTCAGCCGCGAGGTCGACGACAAGCTGCTGCTGGTGATGCGCGCCTACGTGGAAAAACCGCGCACCACCGTGGGCTGGAAAGGCCTGGCCTACGATCCGCACCTCGACGGCAGCGATGACATGCACGCCGGCATCGCCCTGTCCCGCGGCCTGATGCTGGGCATGCTCGAGCGCGGCCTGCCGATCGCCACCGAGCTGCTGCAGCCGATGGCTGCCGGCTACTTCGACGACCTGCTGGGCTGGGCCGCCATCGGCGCGCGCACCACCGAGTCGCAGATTCACCGCGAGATGGTCAGTGGCCTGGAGCTGCCGGTCGGCTTCAAGAACGGCACCGACGGCGGTATCGGCATCGCCTGCGACGCCATGCGCAGCGCCGCCCACCCGCATCGTCACTTCGGCATGGACACGCAGGGCCACCCGGCGATCATCGAGACCCTGGGCAACCCCGACACCCACCTGGTGCTGCGCGGCGGGCACAAGGGCCCGAACTACGACGCCCAGAGCGTCGCCCTGGCGCGTCAGGGTCTGGCCAAGGCAGGTCTGGCGCCACGCATCATGGTCGACTGCAGCCACGCCAACAGCGGCAAGGATCCGGCGCGCCAGCCGGCGGTGTTCGAGGACGTGCTGGCCCAGCGCCTGGGCGGTGACCGCTCGCTGCTCGGGGTGATGCTCGAGGGCCACCTGTTCGACGGCTGCCAGACTCTCGGCAAAGGCGCGCTGAAGTACGGCGTGTCGATCACCGACGGCTGCCTGGGCTGGGACGCAACGCAAGCACTGCTGCGCGACGCCGCCGCGCGCCTGTGAGTCTCTGCGGCAAGCCTGGCGAGACAGGGCACGAGCAAGTGCGCTAGGCTTGCCTTTTCGAACCTAAGGAGCAGTACCCATGGCCCGAGCCACCGCCCGCCACATCCTGGTTGCCAGCGAAGACAAGTGCAACGAACTCAAAGCGCAGATCGAAGCTGGCGCCGACTTCGCCGAAGTCGCCAAGGCCAACTCTACCTGCCCATCCAGCCGCCAGGGCGGCGACCTGGGCTCGTTCGGCCCGGGCCAGATGGTTCGCGAGTTCGATACCGTGGTCTTCAGCGCGCCGCTGAACGTCGTCCAGGGCCCGGTGAAGACCCAGTTCGGCTACCACCTGCTGGAAGTGACCAGCCGCCAGGACTGATCCGGCATTGCCGTGCTCGTTCCTGTAGGAGCGAACGTTGTGGGAGCGGGCTTGCCCCGCTCCCACAAAAGCCGTTTCGACATGATCATGCGCTGTGTGGTTGCAAGTTGCGTGTGCCTGATCCTGCCGTTTTCACTACAGGCCGCCCCCACCCACGCCCTCACCGTCTACGGTGAAGCCCCCCGCTATCCCGCGAACTTCCACCACTTCGACTACGTCAACCCTGGCGCCCCCAAGGGCGGCAGCCTGCGCCGCTCGGCCATCGAGATCGGCCAGTTCGACCATATCCTGCCCTATATCGACAAGGGCATCGGCGTCAGCCAGGTCGACGGCTGGTTATATGCGCCGCTGGCCATACGCTCGCTCGACGAGCCCTACACCGTCTACGGCCTGATCGCCCAGCGCCTGGAGCGCGGCCCCGACGACGCCTGGTTGCGCTTCTACCTCGACCCGCGCGCCACTTTCGCCGACGGCAATCCGGTGCGCGCCGAGGATGTGCGCTTCAGCTACGACCTGCTGATGAGCCAGGGCAGCCTCAAGTTCCGCACCCAGTTTGCCGACGTCGCCGGGGTCACCGTCGAAGGCCCGCGCCAGGTGCGCTTCGACTTCAAGCAGCCCCATGGCCGCACCCTGCCGCTGGAGCTGGCCGGCCTGCCGGTGCTGCCCGAGCATGACTGGCGCCAGCGCGACTTCGCCAACGGCGGCGGCTTCGACAAACCCGTTGGCAGCGGCCCCTATCGCATCGGCAGGATCGACAACGGCCGCAGCATCACCTTCGAGCGCGATGCGAACTGGTGGGCGCGGGACCTGCCGGTCGCACGCGGGCTGTACAACTTCGCCCGCATTAGCGTCGAATTCTTCGGCGACACCGAAGTGGCCCGCCAGGTACTCAAGGGCGGTGGCTACGACTACAACCGCGAGTACTCCGCCACCGCCTACACCCTCGGCTACAACGGCGCGGCCCTGGATGACGGGCGCCTGCGCCGTGCCCACCTGGGCCCGGCCAAGCCGCAGATCGCCCAGGGCTTCGTGTTCAACCTGGACCAGCCGCAGTTCAAGGACCGCCGCGTGCGCCAGGCCCTGGCCATGCTCTGGGATTTCGAGTGGAGCAACCGGCAGATGATGCGCAACATGTACATCCGCCAACAGAGCCTGTACGCCAACACGCCGCTGGCCGCCCGCGCCCTGCCCGACGCAGAGGAACTCAAGCTGCTCGAGCCGCTGCGCGGCCAGGTGCCGGACGAAGTGTTCAGCCAGGTGTTCAATGCGCCAGTCACCGACGGCTCCGGCATCATCCGCCAGCAGCAGTTGCAGGCGCTGGCCTTGCTGCAGGAAGCCGGCTGGCATCCCCAGGGCGATCGACTGGTCAACGCCCAGGGCCAGCCGCTGAGCTTCACCTTCCTCAATGGCCAGTCGGGCCTGGAGCGCCTGCTGCTGCCGTGGAAGCGCAACCTGGCGCAGATCGGCGTCGAGCTGAACATCCGCAACGTCGACGCCGCCCAGTACGTCAACCGCGTGATGGCCCGCGACTATGACATGATCGTCACCGGCTACCCGGTGACCCTGTCGCCGGGCAGCGAGCAGTACAACTACTTCGGTTCCGCAGCGGCCAACGACCCCGGCTCGAACAATCTGATGGTGCTCAAGGACCCGGCGGTGGACCGCCTGCTCGACGGTCTGGTGCGCGCCAACAGCCAGGCTGACATGCTGCGTCACGCCCGCGCCCTGGACCGGGTGCTGCAATGGAGCTACTACTGGATCCCCAACTACTACCCGCCTGGCAGCTCGACGGTGTGGTGGAACCGCTTCGGCCTGCCCAAGGTGCAGGCGGCCTATGACGAAGGCCTGGACACCTGGTGGGAAGTCAGCCCACGGGCACTGACCACCCAACAGATGGCCGAGCGCCTGGGGAAAGGGCCATGACCACCTACATCCTGCGCCGCCTGCTGCTGATCATTCCCACCCTGCTGGCGATCCTGCTGGTGAACTTCGCCATCGTCCAGGCCGCGCCCGGCGGGCCGGTGGAACAGGCCGTGGCGCGCCTGCAGGGTATCGGCGGCGGCGCGCCTGGTGCACGGGTCGAGGCGGTGCAAGGCGGGTCCCGCGCCACCCGTGGCCTGGACCCCAAGCTGATCGAGGAGATCAAGCGCCAGTACGGCTTCGACAAGTCCGCGCCCGAACGCCTGTGGCTGATGCTCGGACAGTACGCCCGATTGGACTTCGGGCAGAGTTTCTTCCGCGGCGCCAAAGTCACCGACCTGATCGTGCAGAAACTGCCGGTGACCCTGTCGCTGGGCTTCTGGGCCACGCTGATCACCTACCTGGTGTCGATCCCGCTGGGCATCCGCAAGGCGGTACGCCATGGCAGCCGCTTCGATGCCTGGAGCAGCGCGCTGATCGTGATCGGCTACGCCTTGCCATCGTTCCTGTTCGCCCTGCTGCTGATCGTGCTGTTCGCTGGCGGTACCTCACTCAACTGGTTCCCGGTGCGCGGCCTGGTCTCCGACGATTTCGACCAGCTCAGCCTGCTGGGCAAGGTCGCCGACTACTTCTGGCACCTGGTGCTGCCGGTCGGCGCCCTGGTGATCGGCGGCTTCGCTACCCTGACCCTGCTGACCAAGAACGCCTTCCTCGACGAGATCGCGCGCCAGTACGTGGTCACCGCCCGGGCCAAGGGCCTGAGCGAACGGCGCGTGTTATACGGCCATGTGCTGCGCAACGCCATGTTGCTGGTGGTGGCTGGGCTACCCCAGGCGCTGATCACGGTGTTCTTCGCGGGCTCCCTGCTGATCGAGGTGATCTTCTCCCTCGATGGCCTCGGGCGTATGAGCTACGAGGCAGCGGTGTCGCGGGACTACCCGGTGGTGTTTGGCACCCTGTTCATCTTCACCCTGGCCGGGCTGTTGATCCGCCTGCTGGGCGACCTGTGCTACACGGTGCTCGACCCGCGCATCGACTTCGACGCGAGGGGCCACTGATGTTCTCGCCCATCGCCCGGCGCCGGCTGCGCCGCTTTCGCGACAACCGCCGCGGCTGGATCTCGCTGTGGCTGTTCGCCGGGCTGTTGCTGCTGAGCCTGGGGGCGGAGCTGGTGGCCAATGACAAGCCCTTGCTGCTCGGCTACCAGGGCGAGCTGTACACCCCGGCGCTCAAGCGCTACACCGAGCAGCAGTTCGGCGGGCAACTGCCGTTCCAGCCCGACTACCGCAGCCAATACGTGCGTCAGCTGATCGAGGGCCAGGGCGGCTGGATGCTCTTCGCGCCGATCCCGTTCAGCGCCGACACGCCCAACTACGACCTGCAGGTGCCCACCCCCAGCCCGCCCAGCACGAGCAACTGGCTGGGTACCGACGACCAGGGCCGCGACGTGCTGGCGCGGGTGCTGTACGGCACGCGGGTCTCGCTGCTGTTCGCTTTCGCCCTGACCCTGCTCAGCGTGCTGATCGGCGTCACGGCCGGCGCCCTGCAGGGCTACCACGGCGGCTGGGTCGACCTACTCGGCCAGCGCCTGCTGGAGGTGTGGTCGGGGTTGCCGGTGCTGTACCTGCTGATCATCCTGTCGGGGTTCGTCGAGCCGGATTTCTGGTGGTTGCTGGGGATCATGGCGCTGTTCTCCTGGCTGACCCTGGTGGATGTGGTACGCGCCGAGTTCCTGCGTGGGCGCAACCTGGAATACGTCAAGGCCGCTCGCGCACTGGGGCTTTCCGATACCCAGGTGATGCTGCGGCATATCCTGCCCAACGCCCTCAACGCGACCCTGACCTATGTGCCATTCATGCTCACCGGGGCGATCACCACCCTGACTGCGCTGGACTTCCTCGGCTTCGGCATGCCCGCCGGCAGCGCCTCGCTGGGCGAGCTGGTGACCCAGGGCAAGCAGCACCTCGAGGCGCCGTGGCTAGGCTTCACCGCATTCTTTGCCCTGGCGCTGATCCTGTCGTTGCTGGTATTCATCGGCGATGCGCTGCGCGAGGCGTTCGACCCGCGCAGGTGATCGCTTGTACCGGCCTCATCGCCGGCAAGCCGGCTCCCACAGGGTTCGCGCTATCTCTGGAGCCGGCTTGCCGGCGATGAGGCCTTCACGTCCAACCCAAGGCCAATACATGCACGACAACCTCAAGGACTACCCCCAGGTTCGCCAACTGGCCATACGCTCGCTGTTCGAGATCATCGAGCAGTCCAGCGAAGGCACGGTGATCGTCGACCGCCAGGCGCGCATCGTCTGGATGAACGAGCGCTATGCCCGCCGCTTCGGCCTGGAGGACGCCGCCAGCGCCATCGGCAAACCGTGCGAGACGGTGATCCCCGGTAGCCTGATGCGCGAGGTGGTGAGCAACGGCAAGCCGATCCTGCTGGACATGCTCGACACGCCGAACGAACCGCTGGTGGTGATGCGCCTGCCGATCCACGACGACCAGGGCGCGCTGATCGGCGCCATCGGCTTCGCCCTGTTCGACGAGCTGCGCAGCCTGTCGCCGCTGCTCAAGCGCTACGCCAGCATGCAGCAGGAGCTGGCCTCGACCCGCTCGCAGCTGCGCGCGCGCCAGGCCCGCTACAGCTTCGCCCAGTTCGTCGGCAGCAGCCCCGCCTGCCTCGAGGCCAAGCGCCGCGCCCGGCGTGGGGCCGGCAGCGACTCGCCGGTACTGTTGCTGGGCGAGACCGGCACCGGCAAGGAACTGCTGGCCCACGCCATTCATGCCGCCTCGGCCCGCGCGCACAAGGCCTTTGTCAGCATCAACAGCGCGGCGATCCCCGAAGCGTTGCTCGAAGCCGAGTTCTTCGGCACCGCCCCAGGCGCCTTCACCGGCGCCGACCGCAAGGGGCGCAGCGGCAAGCTGCAACTGGCCGAGGGTGGCACGCTTTTCCTCGACGAGATCGGCGACATGCCGCTGACCCTGCAAAGCAAGCTGTTGCGCGTGCTGCAGGAAAAGGAATACGAGCCGGTGGGCAGCAACCAGATGCTGCGCAGCGACGTGCGGATCATCGCCGCTACCTCCATCGACCTGCAGGCGGCCATGGCCCGGGGTGCGTTCCGCGCCGACCTGTACTACCGGCTGAACGTGCTGCCGGTGCAGGTGCCGCCGCTGCGCGAACGCCTGGAGGACCTGCCGGCGCTGTGCGAGGCGATCCTCGCCGAACTGGGCAGCCAGTACGAGCTGGAGGCCGAGGCCCAGGCGTTGTTGCGGCGCCATGCCTGGCCAGGGAATATCCGTGAGCTGCGCAACGTGCTGGAGCGGGCGACCCTGCTGGCGGACCAGCCGCGACTGGGCGTGCATGACCTGGCGAACGCACTGGGGCCGTTGAGCCCGGTGGCATTGGCCGCACCCGCGCTGGATTACCGCCAGGCATGCGCCCAGTTCGAGCGAGGATTGATTATCGATGCCTTGGCGCGCAGCGCCGGAAACGTGCCGGAGGCGGCGCAGGCATTGGGCTTGGGACGGTCCACGCTGTACAAGAAGATGGCGATTCTGGAAATCGAGTCTCAATAACAAGACTCGCATCTCATTACCGAGATCCGTCCAGGGCTGCGCCCTCTTTCGCCGGCAAGCCGGCTCCCACAGGGGCGTACCGCGATCAACTGTGAGAGCCGGCTTGCCGGCAATGGGCCGCGGCGCGCGCCCACTTTCTCAAATCAGAGACACTGAGCTTCAGAGAAATAATAAAACACAATAAATTCAATGACTTAGTAACTTGGCACGATTTCCGCTATCTGCATTCCAACCATAAAAACAACAGTTGGAGATCCCCTTAGGATGACCGTGCTCATCGCCCTGGCCGCCCTGGCCCTGCTGATGCTCGCTGCATACCGCGGCTACAGCGTGATCCTCTTCGCCCCCATCGCCGCCCTCGGCGCGGTGCTGCTCACCGACCCCGCCGCCGTGGCCCCGGCCTTCACCGGGGTGTTCATGGAGAAAATGGTCGGCTTCATCAAGCTCTACTTCCCGGTGTTCCTGCTAGGCGCGGTGTTCGGAAAGCTGATCGAGCTGTCGGGCTTCTCGCGCTCGATCGTCGCCGCCGCGATCCGCCTGCTCGGCACCCGCCAGGCCATGCTGGTGATCGTGCTGGTCTGCGCCCTGCTCACCTACGGCGGCGTGTCGCTGTTCGTTGTGGTGTTCGCGGTATACCCATTCGCCGCCGAGATGTTCCGCCAGAGCGACATCCCCAAGCGGCTGATCCCGGCGACCATCGCCCTGGGCGCGTTCTCCTTCACCATGGACGCCCTGCCCGGCACTCCGCAGATCCAGAACATCATCCCCAGCACATTCTTCAACACCACCGCCTGGGCCGCGCCCTGGCTGGGCCTGATCGGCACGTTGTTCGTGTTCAGCGCCGGCATGCTCTACCTGCAACGCCAGCGCAACAAGGCCCAGCGCAAGGGCGAAGGTTATGGCAGCAACCTGCGCAACGAACCGGAGACCGCCGACGACATCGCCCTGCCCAATCCCTGGCTGGCCCTGGCGCCGCTGCTTCTGGTAGGCGTGATGAACCTGCTGTTCACCCACTGGATCCCGCATTGGTACGGCACCAGCCACACCCTGCAACTGCCGGGCATGGCCGCGCCGGTGCAGAGCGACGTGGCCAAGCTCACGGCGATCTGGGCGGTGCAGGCGGCGTTGCTGGTGGGCATCCTGATGGTGCTGGTGTGCGCCTTCGGCACCATTCGCCAGCGCCTGGCCGAAGGCACCAAGAGCGCGGTGAGCGGCGCCTTGCTGGCAGCGATGAACACGGCCTCGGAATACGGCTTCGGCGCCGTGATCGCCTCGCTGCCTGGTTTCCTGGTACTGGCCGACGCCCTGCGCGGCATCCCCAACCCGCTGGTCAACGAAGCCATCACCGTCACCCTGCTTGCCGGCATCACCGGCTCCGCCTCCGGCGGCATGAGCATCGCCCTGGCAGCCATGAGCGACAGTTTCATCGCCGCCGCCAACGCCGCCAACATCCCGCTGGAGGTGCTGCACCGGGTCGCCGCCATGGCCAGCGGCGGCATGGACACCCTACCGCACAACGGCGCGGTGATCACCTTGCTGGCGGTCACCGGGTTGACCCACCGCGAAGCCTACAAGGACATTTTCGGTATTACCCTGATCAAGACCCTGGCCGTGTTCGTGGTCATCGCCACGTTCTACGCCACCGGCATCGTATGAAGGAGAAAAGCATGACGCTCAAAGGCAAGACCGCACTGGTCACCGGTTCCACCAGCGGCATCGGCTTGGGAATAGCCCAAGTGCTGGCCGAGGCCGGCGCCGATATCCTGCTCAACGGTTTCGGCGACCCGGCCGCGGCCATCGCCGAGATCAGGCGGTTCGGGGTCAAGGTCGCCCATCATCCGGCCGATCTGTCCGACGTCGCACAAATCGAGCAAATGTTCGCCCTGGCCGAGCGCGAGTTCGGCGCGGTCGACATCCTCGTCAACAATGCCGGCATCCAGCATGTGGCACCGGTCGAGCAGTTTCCGGTGGAGGCCTGGGACAAGATCATCGCCCTGAACCTCTCGGCGGTGTTCCATGGCAGCCGCCTGGTGTTGCCGGGCATGCGCGCGCGTGGCTGGGGGCGGATCGTCAATATCGCCTCGGTGCACGGCCTGGTCGGTTCCACCGGCAAGGCCGCCTACGTGGCCGCCAAGCATGGCGTGGTCGGCCTGACCAAGGTGATCGGCCTGGAGACCGCCACCAGCAACGTCACCTGCAACGCCATCTGCCCGGGGTGGGTACTGACGCCGCTGGTGCAGAAGCAGATTGACGACCGCGCCGCCGGCGGTGGCGATGCACAGCAGGCGCAACACGACCTGCTGGCCGAGAAACAGCCCTCCCTCGCCTTCGTCACCCCTCGCCACCTCGGCGAACTGGTGCTGTTCCTGTGCAGCGAGGCCGGCAGCCAGGTCCGTGGCGCCGCCTGGAACGTCGATGGCGGTTGGCTCGCCCAGTAAAGGCTAGAGTGGAACAAGACAAGCCCGTTCCTGTAGCGGAGCGGGCTCGCACCGCGACAAGACTCTCAGCCCTGACCGAGACTTCCGCATGAACGACGTACTCTGGCGCCCCACCACCACCCAGATCGAAGCCAGCCGGATGGACGCCTTCCGTCGTCGCGTCAACCGGCGTTTCAACCTTCAGCTCGACGACTACGCCGCCCTGCACCGCTGGAGCATCGAGCAGCGCCCGCAGTTCTGGCAGACCCTCGCCGAGTACTTCCATGTGCAGTGGCACACGCCGCCATCGAGCATCCTCGAGGAAGGCGAACACATGGCCGACGCGCGCTGGTTCCGCGGCGCCACCCTGAATTTCGCCGAACACCTGCTGCAGCGCCGCGATGACCGCCCGGCCGTGGTGGCCGTGCGCGAGGACGGCGGCCGCCACAGCCTCACCCACAATCAACTGGCCGCGCAGGTCGCCGGCTTGCAGCAGGCTTTTCGCCAGGCCGGGATCGCGCCGGGCGATCGTATCGCCGCGGTCATGCCCAACACCTGGGAAACCCTGGTGGCCATGCTCGCCGCCACCAGCCTCGGCGCGGTCTGGTCCAGCTGCTCGCCGGACTTCGGCAGCCACGGCATCATCGACCGCTTCGGCCAGATCGCCCCTCGGCTGCTGGTGGTTTGCGCCGGTTATCAATATGCCGGCAAGGTCATCGACCAGGTGGAGAAGATCAACCAGGTCGTGGCGCAGCTACCGAGCATCGAGCAGTTGCTGGTGGTGCCGCATACCCGGCCGCAGACCCGCGCCGATGAGTTCACCGGCAAGCCGACGACCCTGTGGGCCGATTACTTTACGCCCGGCGGGACGCCGACCTTCACCGCGCAGCCCTTCGATCATCCGCTGTATATCCTGTATTCCAGCGGCACCACCGGCGTGCCCAAGTGCATCGTCCACCGCGCTGGCGGCGTGCTGTTGCAGCACCTCAAGGAACACGGCCTGCACAACGACCTCAAGGCCGACGATGTGCTGTTCTACTACACCACCTGTGGCTGGATGATGTGGAACTGGCTGGCCAGCGGACTGGCGGTCGGCGCCACCCTGGTGCTGTATGACGGCTCGCCGCTTCACCCCGGGCCCGAGCGTTTGCTCGACCTGATCGATGCCGAAGGCATCCGCGCCTTCGGCACCAGCCCCAAGTACCTCGCCGCCCTGGAGCAGGCCGCTGTGGAGCCGGCGAAATCCCATGGCCTGGGCAGCCTGCGCCTGATCCTCTGCACCGGCTCGCCGTTGTCGCCCCACAGCTACGACTATGTCTACGCCAAGGTAAAGGCCGACGTGTGCCTGGCCTCGATGTCCGGTGGCACCGATATCGTCGCCTGCTTCGTGGCCGGCAACCCGCTGCTGCCGGTGCGCCGTGGCGAGATCTCCGGCAAGGGCCTGGGCATGGCGGTGGAAGTCTGGGATGAACAACGCCAGCCGGTCAGCGCCGCGAAAGGCGAGCTGGTCTGCATCCATCCCTTCCCCTCGATGCCACTCGGCTTCTGGGGCGATGCTGACGGCCAGCGCTACCGTGACGCCTACTTCAGCCAGTTCGAAGGTGTCTGGTGCCAGGGCGACTACGCCGAGCAGGTGCCTGGCAGCGGGCTGATCATCCATGGCCGCTCCGACGCCGTGCTCAATCCCGGCGGCGTGCGTATCGGTACCGCCGAAATCTACCGCCAGGTGGAAAAGGTCGAGGAGGTACTGGAGAGCGTGGCCATCGGCCAGGACTGGAATAACGATGTGCGCGTGGTGCTGTTCGTGCGCCTGCGCGACGGTCTGCAGCTCGACGAGGCGCTCAGCCTGCGTATCCGCCAGGTTATTCGCCAGTTCACCACGCCGCGCCATGTGCCGGCGGTGATCGTCCAGGTCAGCGACATCCCGCGCACCCTCAGCGGCAAGCTGGTGGAGCTGGCGATCCGCGACGTGGTGCATGGCCGGCCGGTGAAGAACACCGACGCGCTGGCCAACCCCGAGGCGCTGGAGCAGTTCCGCGACCGCCCGGCGTTACGCTGAGGGCGACATCAGGCATAATGTCGCCCTTTTGCCCCGAAGCACAGGTAACCCGATGAAAGCCCAAGCCCGCCACATCCTGGTCAAGACCGCTGACGAAGCCGAAAAGCTCAAGCAGCGCATCGCCAACGGCGAGGCTTTCGACGTGCTGGCGAAGAAATTTTCCACCTGCCCGTCCGGCAAGCGCGGCGGCGACCTGGGTGAAATACGTCCGGGGCAGATGGTCGGCGCCATCGACCAGGTGATCTTCAAGAAGCCCCTGCGGGTGGTACACGGACCGATCAAGAGCAAGTTCGGCTATCACCTGGTGCAAACGTTCTATCGCGACTGAGCCTCGCTCTCGCGCCGTCTCTGCAACAACGCAGGCGATTGCTCGCCACTGGCGACCACGCGCTCCAAACCCTCCTGCACGGCAAGGCTGGCACTTTCCATCTCGGCCACCGCCTTGAGCATTGCTGCGGTATCGCCGCTGGCATGGGCATCGATGGCGTCGAATGCGCAGCGGTGCACGGCGGCATGGGGCGCGTCGATATCCTTGTACCCGGCAAGATGCGCATAGTGCAGCGCCCCGTCCCCCTCGCGATACCACTTGCCCAGGCGACAGTGGGTATGGTCGGTAAAGTCCGAGCCGCGCTCTTGCGAGACGCCGAACAACACCTTGTAGACGCGGAACTTGTAGATCAGGTGATCGAGCTTGGCCAGCTCGCAGAAGCTGCGCAGCGCCGACACAGATGCCGATCCTTCGGCCACCGTCGACATGTCGAGCAACTGGCGCATGTTACTGGCCGCGGACTGGCCGACCCCGCTGTATGACGACGAATGCTCGGCCAGGCTGGCGATATGTCCTCGGCTTTGCGCACTGTCGGCCCGAATGGCCGAGACCAGCGTGCCGATCTCGGCGGTGGCGTCGGCTGTGCGCCTGGCCAGGGTCCTGACCTCATCGGCCACCACGGCAAAGCCGCGCCCGGCATCGCCCGCCCGCGCCGCCTCGATGGCCGCGTTCAGGGCCAACAGGTTGGTCTGGTCTGCCACCTCGCGGATGATCTCCAGCACACCGCCAACCTGCTGGGCCTGATGATCGAGCCTGCCGACCTTCTCCGACGCCTCGCCGGAGGCATCGGCCAGCTGCTCGAGGTTGGTCGCGATGGCATCGATGCTGGCCTGGTTGCTGCTGGCTATGCCCTGGATGCGGATGGCGTACTGTCTTTCCTGCTCCATGCTGTGGGCGAGGCTGGCGAACGACGTCTGGGTCATTTCCAGGGAATGCGAGAACGCCGAGAGGTTGCCGGCCAGATGCCCGAGCACCTGGTTCTCTCGCGCCAGTTCCTCAGCCCTTGATTCCGCCTCGCGGACGCGCTGCTCAGATGCCGCCAACTGTGAACGGGAATGCTCCAGGGCGACGTTCAGCTCCTTGATCCGCGGGTCTTGCCGACCTGCCTTGCTCCACCACTTCACACCACGCTCCCAGGATAGACCCACCGCTTGTCACCCGGCGAAAAAGCTCCGGGCAGAAACATGGAAAGGTCTCAGCAAGCGCAAAGCGCGGCAATACTCAGCTGCGATGGAAAACAGCGGATCAGCGACGGGCCGCCAGCAGGCCAAGCCCCGCGCACCCCAGCAGCGAGGCGCTGACCCGGTTGAACATGCGCCGTGGCCCGGGCCGTGCGAACCAGCGCTGCAGGTACGCGCCAAGCCCGGCATAGATGGCGATGGCCGCCCACTCCAGCAACAGGAACAGCACGCCCAGGCGCAGGAACTGTTCACTGACCGGGGTGGCGCTGCCCACGGTGACGAACTGCGGCAGGAACGCGGTGAAGATGAGTATTGCCTTCGGATTGCCCGCCGCGACCCAGAACTCCTGGCGCGCCAGTTTCCAGGTGCCGCGAGGTTGCTCGCCGGCCAGCGCCGCCTCGCCGACCGGTGCCCGCCACAGCTGCCAGGCGATATAGAACAGGTAACCCGCGCCCAGCACCTTGATCGCCAGGAACAGGTACTCGCTGGTGTGCAGCACCACGGCCAGGCCCATCGCGGCCAGGGTGATCATGCCGCTGAAGGCGAGCAGGCGCCCGGCACCGGCCACGCAGGCGGTGCGCAGGCCATAGCGGCTGGCATTGTGCAGGGACAGCAGGTTGTTGGGGCCCGGCGCCATGTTCAGGGCGAAACAGGCGGGGATGAACAGCAGCAGGCTCGACAGGTCCATTCTTGTTCTCCGGCAGGGACCGGTGCAGCGTCGCGCCTGGCGGGCAGGCCCGTCAAGCACAGTGGCGCGGCAAATGGCCGTAACAGCGACCAGGCGCTAGACTGGCGCCCTCTGTCCGTCTCAAGGCACCTCGCCATGACCCGCCCGAGCAGCGAAATCTGGTACGACCCGGCCATGCCGTACGTCGAGAGCCGGCGCGCCTGCCATAGCCGCGCCTGCTACAAGGCCCACAGCCATCCAACCTTTTCCATCGGTGCAGTGGATGCCGGGGCCAGCCACTTCACCGGGGCCGCTGAAGGCCGGGTGCGACTGATGCCCGGAACCCTGGTGCTGGTGCCTGCGCAGCGAGTACACGCCTGCAACCCCGTGCCGGGAAAGGCCTGGAGCTATCAGATGCTGCACCTGGACGCCACCTGGCTACGCAGCCTGCGCCTGGAGTCGGGGGTTGGCGCAGGTGAACCGGGGGCAGCGGCCCGTATCGTGCGCTCGAAGGCGATGTACCGGCAGTTCTGCGCCTTGAACGCGCTGTTGTTCTCTGAGGCAAGGCTGATCGAGAAAGAGGCTGCCCTGGTGGCGTTCATCGGCGATCATGATTTTTCCGCGCATCCGCAACTGATGCCGGCGCCGGCGCTACGCCCGTCGCTGTTGCGCGAGCTGATCACGCAGGTCGAGGCACATGACCTGGCCGGGGTGAACCTGGAGCGGCTCGCTCGCCAGGTGGGCATGGGGCGCTACCAGTTGATTCGCGCCTTCGCCGCCGCGACCGGGATGACGCCCCATGCCTACCTGCTCAATGCACGGGTCAACCAGGCACGGCAGCTGTTGCGCCAGGGCCAGGCCCTGGCGGATATCGCCTATACGCTAGGCTTCGCGGATCAGGCGCACTTCCAGCGGGTGTTCAAGGCCCATGCCGGGGTGACACCGGGCCTGTATCGCTCGGCATTGCCGCACCGAGGCGAAGCGGCGCATACCTGAAAATGCCTCACGCCTTGATGACGATGGTGTGCGCCAGCATGTCACCGAGACGCTTGCGTGAACCGAAGAAGATGAAGATCCAGTCGAGAATGTTGAGGGGCGTAGTGATGTTGCGCACGAAGGACTGGGCGATATTGCAGTTCAGGTAGCTGCGCTCATCGACCACGCAGATCCCCAGCAGTTTCTTGCCCACGCTCTGCCCATTGGGCAAGGCATCGGAAAACAGGTAGTAGGCCAGCGGCACGCCAAAGCTGATCCAGACGCTGATCTGCTCGGACAGCTGGAGGAACTCGACGACACTGAAGGTCACGAAGAAGATGGCATAGGTGACCAGCACATCGATCATCTGCCCGCCCCAGCGGCGTCCCAAGCCTGCGAGGTTGCTGGGTTTCTGATAGGTGGCCGGAGTTTCGGTAGTGCTCATGAATCCATTCCAGTGAAGTTGATGAGCCACTCTATCGGCGAGCCTCGGCAGATGTTTAGTCCGCGAGCTGCGTTCTGCAATTTTCTTCAATACAACGACGACAACCGGCGCCAGACTGCGCTTCTCCCAGTCCGGAAACCGTCCCATGCAGCAGTTCTTCATCGTCGCCATCGCCCATTTCCTCGCCCTGTTCTCCCCCGGCCCGGACTTCTTCCTGGTCGCCCGCACTTCGGCCAATGCCGGTTGGCGAGTGGCCAGCGGCGCTTGCCTTGGCATTGCCCTGGCCAACGGCGCCTTCATCGCCGCGGCCTTCGCCGGCGTGTCGTTCCTGCGCGAGGGCAGCACGTTGTTCATCGCCCTGCAACTGGCCGGCTGCGCCTACCTGCTGTACATCGGGCAACTGTTCCTGCGGCATGCCGGGCGCAACGCCCTGGTGCCGGCTGCCAATGACGCGGCAACAGCCGCCGGCAACTGGCTGGGCAACCTCGGCATGGGTTTCGCCTCGGGCATTCTCAACCCCAAGAACGCGTTGTTCTACGCAAGCCTCGCAAGCATGGTCGCCAGCAGCACGGCCCTGGTGAAGATGGCCTACGGCAGTTGGATGTTCACCATCGTCCTACTGTGGGACCTGCTGGTAGCGCTGGCTATCGGTAACCGCCAGGTGCTGCGCCGCTTCGCCCATGCCCTGCCCTGGCTGGAACGGGCGTCCGGGATGATGCTGATCCTGCTCGCCGCTGGCGTGCTCACTCGCCTGGCGTGGGGTTGAGCTGCGTCAGGCTGGCGAGGTCCAGCAGGCTGAAGCGACCACGGCTCCAGCCGCCGGTGTCCAGGTGCCAGACGTTGCCCAGCACCTTGATCTCCAGCACCGGTGTATGGCCTACCAGCAAGGCGCGCAGGCCCTTGACCGGGCGGCTGTCGCCCTCCTTGAGGCGCCGGCGCGACCACTGGCACACCTCGCGCACCTGCAGGTCATCCCCGGCCTGCAGGCTCGCACACAGCTGCGCCCAGTCGTCGAACGGGCTGTCGGCATGCAGCAGGCCGACCGGCCCGCCCGCCGTGTCGACTTGCAAGGCGATCGGCAGGCGTTCGAACACCTCGACGAACCGCACCTGGTCGGCCTTTGGCAAATCGAGGAACCATCCGCCGCCGGCCGCCCGGTACATGTCCAGGTCGACCCGGCCGCCGCGCAGGTGATTGACCGCCAGCGACTCGTGGTTGCCCTGCACCGCATGGAACCAGGGCTCGGCCAGCCATTGCAGCGCCTGTGCGCTGCCCGGCCCGCGGTCGACCAGGTCGCCGACGCTGAACAAACGGTCGACCAGCGGATCGAAACCGACCGCCTCCAGGCATTCACGCAAACGCTTGAAATGCCCATGGATATCGCCCACGGCCAGGTCACGGCCACGGCTGTTGGCGGCGATCCGCCTGAACGCAGTCATTGCATCATTCCTCTGCTTCTTTCCGGCACCGGCGTAAAATAAGCGGGTAAACCGCCCGAACCCGGAGGTGCATCATGCGAACCACCCTGGCCAGTGCCGTGCTGATGGTGCTGGCACTAGACAGCATGGCACAGGGCGCCTCGACCGCGCAGGTCGAGGTGCGTTTCGAGCACCCCGAGAAATTCCGCGATGCCAGCCTCGACAATCGGGCCTACCCTCGCAGCGCCGACCCGCAGGTGCTGAAAGTCCTCACCCTGCACCTGCAGAAACTCGGCCAGCGCTACTTGCGGCCCGGCCAGCAACTGGTCATCGACATCCGCGACATCGACCTGGCCGGCCAGTTCGAGCCCTGGCACAGCCAGGCCTACGATGTGCGCTTCATGCGCGAAGTCACCTGGCCCAGCATCGACCTCGACTACACCCTGCAGCAGCCCGGCCAGCCCGCGCTCAAGGCCCAGGAGCACCTGAGCGACAAGATGTACCTCAGCCGCCCAGGCCGCCTGGGCAACAACGACCGGCTGTATGCGGAGAAGGCCATGCTCGGCGACTGGTTCCGCCAGCGCTTCGCCCAGCCGCCCTCTTGAGCGTCACCACGCCAGACGGCGCAGGGCGATGGGCGCGATCAGCCGATGGAACGGTGCCACCGGCAGCATGTACAGGCGGCCAAGCCGATTGTGCGTGCGCACCACGGTGCTCACCAGCACCTCGCAACGACCCTCGGCCGTCGGGCGTCGCAGCAGGGCGATGTGCACGTCCAGGTGCTGGTCGCGGTCGACCAGCAGCACCTCATCCTCGGTGTTGGCCACCAGGGTGAAAATCCCCACCCGCTCTCCGGGCTGGTAGCTGCCCGGGGCGCGGGCCGGGTCTATGGCGGTCAAGCGTCCCAGGTCCTTGAGGCCGAGCAGCGCGACCAGGCGGTTGCGCAGCACCATCAGCGTGTCGATCCAGCCGGGCATGCTTGTCATCAGGCGCAGGAAGTGCGCCATGGCGGGCCGCCCGTCGTCCGCAATTTCAATCGCCCGGCAATGGCGAAAACCCGCCTTAGCAGCATGCGCTGCGATCAGCGAGTCGGCGGGTATGGTGGCGGCGTGGGTCATTGTGTTTTCGTCCATGAAATCGACACATCGGTACTGGGAGGGAACGGCCGTCGATTGTATCCTCGACTGCCGACGACATGCCAAGGACGGATACTCCATGAAGAGCTGCGCAGTACAGCTGGCTTTGAGCAAAGGCGATGTGGCCGCCAATATCGCCCATCATTTGCACGCCATCGAACAGGCCGCGGCCCTGGGCGCCGAACTGCTGGTGTTCCCCGAACTGTCCTTGACCGGCTACGAACCAACGCTGGCCCGGCAACTGGCCATGCCCGCCGACTCGCCGCAACTGGTACCGCTGCAAGCCGCGTGCGATCGCTTCGGCGTAACGGCGGCGGTCGGCCTGCCGATGCCGACCATGGCCGGCGTGCGCATCGGCATGCTGGTATTGCGCCCGAGGCTGGCGCCGCTGGTGTATGCGAAGCAGCGCCTGCATGACGACGAACTGGACTACTTCGTGCCCGGCAGCACCTCGCTGGTGTTCGCCGCCGGCAGCCACCAGGTGGCGCCGGCCATCTGCTATGAATCGATGTTCCTCGAGCACGCCGCGCACGCCCAGGCCCAGGGCGCCGACCTTTATCTGGTCAGCGTGGTCAAGACCGAGGAAGGCATCCGCGCAGGGGCTGCGCACTACCCGCAGGTTGCCCGGCGGCTGCGCATGCCGGTGATCATGAGCAACTGCGTCGGCCCTGCGGACATTTACGTGGGGGCCGGGCAGTCCGCGGCCTGGGATGCCGAAGGCAACCTGCTGGCCTGCCTCGGAGACGTAGCGCCAGGCCTGCTGCTGCTCGACACGGCGACCGGCACTGCCCAGGCATGGCCGCTGGAGCTGTGCGCATGAAGTATGCGCTGGTGATCCTGGCCAGTTATGCCAGTGTCTGGTACCTGGTGGGCACCCTGATTCGCGGGCGCCTGGCCGATATCGCCGAAGGTCTGCGCCATCGCCCGGACGCCCCGCCTGCGGGGCAGTACCTGCGCGAAGTCGAAGCCCACGCCCGCCGTGCCCACCGCCACTACAGCCTGTTTGCCGGCACCGTGCTGGCGCTGGTGTTGACGGTATTCTGTGCCTGGCTCAGCTGACGCCTAGGCTCTGTACGAAAAGCCTTGATACTTGTTCATGCTGCGTTGAAAACAGCCTCGGAATGCTCATGTACTCCAGTACAGTCGGGCGCGAACCCGGCCGTTTCTCGGCTGTTTTCGCCTTGCCTGACCTGCGTCTCAAAACTTTTCGTACAGAACCTAGAAATCCAGCGCCAGGCTCTGGCGCCCCTCCAGCGCCAGCAGATACTGCTTGGCCGGCAAGCCACCGGCGAAACCAGTGAGACTGCCCGAGGCCCCGATCACCCGGTGGCAGGGCGCGATGATCGAGATCGGGTTGCGGCCGTTGGCCGCGCCCACCGCCCGAACCGCATCGGGCTTGCCGATCTGCCGGGCGATCTGGCCGTAGCTGCGGGTCTCGCCGAAGGGAATGCTCAACAGCGCCGCCCACACCTCACGCTGGAACGCGGTCCCGGCAAAGTCCAGGTCCAGCTCGAAGCGCTGGCGTTGCCCGGCGAAGTACTCGCCCAGCTGGCGGGCGGTCTCGCGCAGCACGCCGTGCTGGTCGTCGCGGTGCAGCTCGCCGAGGCGCACCCGGTTGTCCCGCTCATGCTCCCACAGCACGGCGGCCAGCCGCTCGCCCCGCGCCACCAGGGTCAGGGTGCCGACAGGCGATTGCATGAGGGTGAAGGCACAGGACATGGCAGGCTCCGGCAGGATGACGTTCGCTGCACTGTACCCATCGCGGCGCGGCCACGCATCCGCTTTCTTGCCCAGCCATCGCCACTGGCCAGTCCGCAGCGCCGCCCCGTACACTGAGGCGCCACTCGTTTTTCAAAGGACGGAAACACAGTGAACGACGCCTCGCCCGACATCGTCATCGAACGCTTTGCCGAGCAGCACCTGCACGGTATCACCGCGCTCTACAACGAACCCGCGGTGTGCCGCCAGGTGCTGCAGATGCCCTACCAGGGCGTCGAAGTGTGGCGCGAGCGCCTGGCCGCCTACCATGACCGACAAATCCGCCTGGTGGCGGTGCACCAAGGCCAGGTGATCGGCAATATCGGCCTCGACCAGAGCACACGCATCCGCCAGGCGCACCTGGGCGAACTGCTGATGGGCGTTGCCCAGGCCTGGCAAGGCAAGGGCGTCGGCTCACGGCTGATGACGGCCATCCTCGACATTGCCGACAACTGGATGAACCTGCGCCGGGTCCAGCTCACCGTCTACGCCGACAACGAACCGGCACTGGCGCTGTATCGCAAGTTCGGCTTCGAGGTCGAAGGCCGGTTGCGCGACTACGGTGTGCGCGATGGGGTGTTTGTCGACGCGCTGTGCATGGCGCGGTTGCGTCAGTCGTAGAACACCATGCCTGCATAAGGCTTCGCCCGGCAGGCCGCCAGCCGCGATTGCAGATCACCGACATGGGCTTCGAGCTGGTGGCCATCCGGGTCGAGAAAGTACAGCGAGTCTCCCTCGCTGCTGTCCTGCTTCCACAGGCGCACGTCGTGCTCGCGCAAGCGCTGGGCGAAGGCCGCGAAGTCGCCCTGGCAAATGGAAAACGCGTAGTGCGTGTACGTGCGCTGCAGGTCGCCCGCCTCTACCTGATCGACCGACAGGCACAGCCACAGCTCGCCCAGGCTCAGATAGGCACCCCGCTCCCACCGAGCACTGAGCCTGAAGCCCAGTACCTGCTGGTAGAACACGATGCTGTCGGCAAGGTTGGAGACGGCCAGGGTGAGATGGTTGAATCCGTTCAACATGAGAATCGTCCGAAGTGAAGTAGGACAAGAGCGTTTCGCGGGACGAGGCAAACGGCAGCGTCCCGCGAAGCGCCGATCATACCCTCGAACACATCAGCGCGGCATCGAGCAGGCGCCCCTTGTCATACCAGGCATCGCGTTGATAGGCGGAGTATTGTTGCCGCCCAGGGGAGCCCTGGACCTTCACCAGGCCGTCGGCCTTGTTCGGATCAAGGCTGGCGACAAACAGCTCGAGGGCGTCCTGGTTCTGCACGATAAAGGTCGTCGCGTTTGCGGGAAGCTCGGCTTTGACGCAGTTCAGGTAATCCGGCGGGGCTTTCGCGGTCACGCCGAAGGTGTTGTCGCGCCCGGCCCGGATATCGGGATCATGCGCGCAACCGGCCAGCAGCAGGCTGGCGGCCAATGCCATCATCAAGCGATTCATACAGACTCCAACCACCCCAGCAGGATGCCCTGGACAGAGTCACACAGCCACCACCCTTTTTAATAGTCTGCTTACGATCTACAAGCCTAGCCCCGGAGTGACGGGTGCGGTATGCCGGTTCGCTATATCGCCTGGGTGGGCCGGTCGATCCGGTAGAGCACGTGGGGTCGCAACGGATTGCCTTCAGGCACCGTCACGTCGAGGAAGTCCTCCTGCGGATCCGAACGCATGCCCAGCCTCTGCATCAATGCCCTGGAGGGTGTGTTGATGCTCGAGGTGTAACCGATGACCTGAAGCAACCCAAGGGTCGACCACGCGTGGGCCAGGCACGCGCTGGCCGCCTCGAATGCGTAGCCCTTGCGCCAGTGTTCACGCCCGAGGATCCAGCCGATTTCGACATGCGGGCCGCCCGGTATCTCGTCCCCGGTCGAGGACAAGCCAAGCCCGCCGATCAGCGCGCCATCCTCCTTGCGCTCGACCGCGACAAAGCCGAAACCGTGCGTTTGCAGGTGCCGATCGCACTCGGCAAGCATCGTGCAGGTTTCAGCGGGCGTCAGTATTGCCGGGTAGTAGTAGCGCCTGACTTCGGGGTCGGCGTTGACGAGGGCAAAGGCTTCGATGTCCCGCTCTGCCCAAGGGCGCAGGACAAGACGAGGAGTCTCGATGAACATGGGTAAGGCGCAGCTCCCTTCTACCAGACATGACCGACATCGCCTTGCGATGCCAGTGAGGCATGGGAATCTAGCACATGCGCATGACCGCGGAACTCCGGCCCTCAATCGACCGGAGCCCGGACAGGTCAATCAATCGCGATCAAGGTTTGCCGAACACATAGAAGCTCAGGTTGGCCGAGCTCTTGCCGGCGGCGAACAAACCGCGCAGATTGTTCATCGAAACGCTGCGAATGTTGAAGGTCTCCTGGGTGGAGTAGCTGTCATCGATGCTGACGTACTGCAGGTTCTTGTCGCTGCCACCGGAATAGTCCAGGCGAACCATGAAGGTGCCCGCGCCGGCGGTGGTCCTGAGGATGAAGGATTTGTACTGCTGGATCTGCGCTTCGACGAAGTTAGCGCCGGCCCGCTCACCTTCCTTGCCCTTAACATCGCAACGACCGCTGCTCAGGTAGGTATAGCCTGGAGGTACCTGGACATCGGCGGTCAGTTCTTCTTTGAAAACCTGTTGCTGTGTCATGACTCATGCTCCTTATGAGTAGGATTTACGTACAGCACTGGTGAGTCTACAAGCGCCCGCCAAGTCGGCGCTGCTGGCGGACAAGCGGAGCACGCGAACGAGCACGCAAACAAAAATAGCCCCCCGAACGAATGCAATCCTCACAGATGCCCGATCTCCCGCCCAGACGAATTCCCGAGCACTCTGTGCCCGGCCCCGATTCTGGGGACGTGTCCCCAAGCGTGGGATCAGGCACTGGCCTGCAAGAATACGAAAACCGCCACCACATCCAAGGCCAGCACGGCGGCCACCACGAAGCTCATGAAATAGAGGTCATCCTGGAACATGTCTGCACTCCCGCCTGGTGGGTTTGCTTGACTCAAGCAACTCCCATTCCAGCCTGCCCGCTTCAAGACCATGTCCATTGGTCAGGCGTGGCGGGTCTATTGCGTAAACAGGTGCTTACTGATCACTCACTCCGGCTCTACGCAAGGATGCCAATCGAGGTGTGCCCCGATGAGACGCATCCAGAAAATCGTCCAGCAGCGCCGTCGGCAGTTGCATGTGCACCTGCCGCCCAGCGAATTGAAGGCGTTGAGCCGTGACGATGGGCCCGGCACGGCGAAAGCCGCATGGATGCCGGAGAGGCGCCAGACCACAACAAGTGATGCTAGGCTCCAGCGAACCTGGCCATCCAAGGTAGTGGAAATGAGCTTCGACTGGCACGCAGGCCCTATCACCCGCACGACCCTGCTCGACAAGAACTACCGCAATACGCAGAAGGTCCGGCAGTTCCTGCTCGGTGAATGCGGCGCAGCGTTCAAGTTTGATCGGACCTTCATGGCCTGGATCAAGAGCGGAGCACCCTCCACCATGGGGGATGTCGCGGATGAATGGATGCGTACGCGCAGGTGACAGCCAGGCGGCTAATGCTGCCCGCCGATCATCCTGGGAAGTCGTTAAGACGAAAAAGCCCGCCAGATGGCGGGCTCTCTGCCTGAGACGCGGGATCAGTTTGTCTGAATGCCTCTGATCAACTGAAGACGCATCGGGTAGCCCTGGCCAGGCTGAACCACAGTCTCGGTTTCAACGGTCTGCACGACTTTTCCCTGAGCATCTTTGGTGACGGAAATGGTCTTGCTGTACGAACTTTGGACAACGCAGCCGCTCAGCGTGGCGCTGGCAACGATAAGTGCCAGGAAAACAACGTGTTTCATATCGAGCATCAATCCTTGGAAATGGGCGGCGCGCAATGTAGCAACATGCCATCATCAAGGGAAGCCTGTGGTTTGAGTTCGGCTTTGGTAGTTCTTGTCATCCCCCACGTGCCGCCCCTTGGCTCGTCCCCCTGCACTCCCCTGTAAGGCAAGCCAATGTGAAAGCCTTGTTCACGCTTGAGCATCAGCCCGGGCGCGTAAATTGGTCAAATCTCGAAATTGGAAAAAGCCATCGCACTACTTGCTTTAATTGTTTCATGGTCTTAACTGCGTAGCACAACAAGCCAAAGTGGAAAAAGCATGAGTTCTCTTTTAGGCCCATGAGCTAACCTAACTACTAATCACAAGTAGCAGTGGCAAGTCTGCACATTCCAAATAGGGAGCCAACTCATGGAATCTACAACCCAAAGGGACTTAAAATATGAAGCTCACGATCACCAATGGCGCAAGCACCTCAGTTGACATTGCAGTGAGTACATGGCGTAACGACGGCAATGACAGCTACTACTCAATAGCTCAGGGGGAATCTGATACCTGGGACCGCAGCGACGCAAGAGGGTACTTGATGGCGGTAAAAATGAAATCCCAGGTAAAAACCTACTACATCTCCCAAACCAGCAAAATCGTTGTTGAAGACAACCTTGTGAAAGACCACGGTCAAACGCTTAATCCGCTATATGCAGTGAATAACATGTAACACCAGCAGCGGTTGTCAACTGCAGAATGACTGGCATGCTGCACAGTGCTAGTCATTCTGCATGAACGATTATATATTTCCAACAAGCCGGCACTGCATTCAAGCTGTGATCGCCGCCACCTGCCAACCGAGTGCACAATCGACTTCTCATGGTGTGCTTGAGCGACGATTACGCTCCGAGGAGAGTCTGAGCCGGTAGCGGGAGGAAGTTTTCCCAGCAAGTCTCGGGCTTCATTCGCTCAGGTCGCTGCGGTCCAGACGGCCAATTCATACCCATCAGGATCAGTGAAGTGGAATCGCTTCCCACCCGGAAACGAAAACACCTCTCGGCTGATCTTTCCGCCCGCAGCCAACACTCTGCCTTGGGCATCAACAAGGTCGTCCGAATACAAGATGACCAGCGGGCCACCGGGCCTGACAGGCTCGCCCGTGGTGAAACCACCAGTGAGCCGACCGTCGCTGAACTCAGTGTATGTGGGGCCGTAGTCGACGAAGCTCCAACCGAATACTGCGCCGTAAAACTCCTTGCTGCGCTTGATGTCGCTGACGTTGAATTCGATATTGTCGATCTGACGATCTGTTCCTCTGCTGCTCATTGGTACCTCCTTGTAAAGAGGTTGAACTCTACCACAGCCAAGCGATAGCCAAGCCATGCATCACATCAGTCAAAAATCACCATTGGAGCCAGCTCTGGATACTCGGTAGCGAGATCGTCCAAGCACTCTTTCAGTAATGCAGCGTCAACCGGCAGGCATTCCACCAACGATCTCCAACCCAGTAACCGCAGCTGACCTGGCATCTCTACCAGTCCAGTGACTGCGTCCCAAAATGCATCCCAATTGCAGCCGTACCAATACGGGAAACCTAGCGCCTCGCTTAGTGCAGCATGTAACTCTGCGGTGAAAGCGATTCCATTCAGGTCGACTGTCGCGGCACGTAAATTAGTCATTGCTGAAGCTCAGAGAAACGTTCGATATCGCCAGCATCCAAAAATCAAAGTAAGCAGTCAAATGCCGTCTCGGGAAGAAAGCCACGCGCGGAAGGTCTTCGACCTTGATCGCCAGCACCGTGGGACATTCACTCCTTCCATCTGCGCTAATTCTGCCCTCCCAGACCACTCTCATGAAGGGTGCGAAGATGCCCGACGATGAGAGGCGGATTTGCCCAGGCGCAGGCAGGAAATCACTTCGAGGAGCGCATAGCAACAATCCAGCTCATCATCGTTGACCGCCAGCCTGCGAAGACAAAGCACCACCGGGTGGTGCAGCTGAACGACTGAGCGCTCAACACCATAGGACAGGCGCAGCGCCTGGCCGACTTGAGGCTGATGGCCTCAAGGTCGGCCTACCCTATCAGCCCATTTGTGCTCCAACCGAGTAAAGGTGGGCTGTGGATCAACGAGCCAAGTGTTACAATCCGCCGATTCAAATCAGCGCTCATGGCGCTGGATATCCGTGAGCGCCGGCAGTACGACACCCGCCACACCTACGCAACCCTGTGCCTGATGGCTGGGATGGACCTATGCGTTCATCGCGAACCAGCTCGGCCATGGCGTCGAGATGTTGCCCTCTACCTACGCGAAATGGATCAGCTCCTCCTCGGACTGGAGGGAGCTGGAGAAGCTGCTGCCCCGAGTCGAACTGGCCCAAGATTGGCCCAAGACTGATGACAGGGCCTAAATACACCTCTGGAACCCCCGCAGGACAAGCACTTGATTTCTACCGCCAATATCACCATGCAGTTCGGCTCCAAGCCCCTGTTCGAAAACGTCTCGGTCAAATTCAACAACGGCAACCGCTACGGCCTGATCGGCGCCAACGGTTGCGGCAAGTCGACCTTCATGAAGATCCTCGGCGGCGACCTTGAGCCGTCCGGCGGCCAGGTGATGCTCGAGCCCAACACCCGCCTGGGCAAGCTGCGCCAGGACCAGTTCGCCTATGAAGAATTCACCGTGATCGACACCGTGATCATGGGCCACGAGCAGCTGTGGAAGGTCAAGGCCGAGCGCGATCGCATCTACTCGCTGCCGGAAATGACCGAGGAAGACGGCATGGCCGTCGCCGAGCTGGAAACCGAGTTCGCCGAGATGGACGGCTACACCGCCGAATCCCGCGCCGGCGAACTGCTGCTGGGCCTGGGCATTCCCCTGGAACAGCACTTCGGCCCGATGAGCGAAGTGGCGCCAGGCTGGAAACTGCGCGTGCTGCTGGCCCAGGCGCTGTTCTCCGACCCGGACGTGCTGCTGCTCGACGAGCCGACCAACCACCTGGACATCAACACCATTCGCTGGCTGGAAACGATCCTCACGGCGCGTAACAGCACCATGATCATCATTTCCCACGACCGTCACTTCCTCAACAGCGTCTGCACCCACATGGCCGACCTGGACTACGGTGAACTGCGCCTGTTCCCGGGCAACTACGACGAATACATGACCGCGGCCACCCAGTCGCGCGAGCAACTGCTGTCGGACAACGCCAAGAAGAAAGCCCAGATCGCCGAGCTGCAGACCTTCGTCAGCCGCTTCTCGGCCAACGCCTCCAAGGCCAAGCAGGCCACCTCGCGCGCCAAGCAGATCGACAAGATCCAGCTGGCCGAGGTCAAGCCATCGAGCCGTGTCAGCCCGTTCATCCGCTTCGAGCAGACGAAAAAGCTGCACCGCCAGGCGGTGATCGTCGAGAAAATGGCCAAGGCCTTCGACGACAAGGTGCTGTTCAAGGACTTCAGTTTCACCATCGAAGCCGGCGAGCGCGTGGCGATCATCGGCCCAAACGGTATCGGCAAGACCACCCTGCTGCGCACCCTGGTCGGCGAGATGAAGCCGGACGCTGGCGCGGTGAAGTGGACCGACAGCGCCGAAGTGGGCTACTACGCCCAGGACCACGCCCACGATTTCGAGGACGACGTGACGCTGTTCGACTGGATGGGCCAGTGGACCAGCGGCGAGCAGGTGATCCGCGGCACCCTGGGGCGCATGCTGTTCTCCAACGACGAGATCCTCAAGTCGGTAAAGGTGATCTCCGGTGGTGAACAGGGCCGCATGCTGTTCGGCAAGCTGATCCTGCAAAAGCCCAACGTACTGGTGATGGACGAACCGACCAACCACCTGGACATGGAGTCGATCGAGGCGCTGAACCTGGCGCTGGAAAACTACCCGGGCACCCTGCTGTTCGTCAGCCACGACCGTGAGTTCGTGTCGTCGCTGGCCACCCGCATCATCGAGCTGACGCCCGAAGGCGTGGTGGACTTCAGCGGCACCTATGACGACTACCTGCGCAGCCAGGGTGTGGTGGTCTGATCCAGCTCTGAGTCATCTACATCGCGGGGCAAGCCCGCTCCTGCAATGCCTTCGCGGCATTCGCAGGAGCGGGCTTGCCCCGCGCTGCGTTTAATTAGTTAGCCTGCTTTCTTTTCCCTCGCGCCGCAGCCATGATGGGCACAGCCCCACCGCCCGCCCGCGAACGAGCCCATGACAGCCCCTCACGCTTCCAGTGTCACCCTGCAGATCCTCTCGATCGTCTTCTACACCTTCATCGCCTTCCTCTGCATCGGCCTGCCGATCGCGGTGCTGCCTGGCCATGTGCACGATCAACTGGGCTTCGGCGCGGTGATCGCCGGCCTGACCATCGGCCTGCAGTACCTGGCCACCCTGCTCAGCCGGCCTTTTGCAGGGCGAGTGGCTGACACCCTGGGCGGCAAGCGCGCCATCCGCTATGGCCTGTACGGCATCGCCGGTTGCGGCGTGCTGACCCTGCTTTCAGCCTGGACCCTCGCCCTGCCCTGGCTGAGCCTGGCGCTGCTGTTGGGCGGCCGACTGCTGCTGGGGATCGCCCAGGGGCTGATCGGCGTCGCGACCTTGAGCTGGGGGATCGGCCAGGTGGGGCCGGAACATACCGCCCGGGTCATTTCCTGGAACGGCATCGCCTCCTATGGCGCCATCGCGATAGGAGCGCCGGCCGGCGTGCTGCTGGTGGACAGCCTGAGCTTCGCCGTGCTAGGCCCGGCGCTGTTGCTGCCGGCGCTATCGGCCCTGCTGGTGCTGCGCACGCGCCCCGAGGTCGTGGTAGCCGGCGGGGAACGGTTGCCGTTCTGGTCGGCGTTCGGGCGGGTGGCGCCTTGCGGCCTGGGGCTGACCCTGGCATCGATCGGCTACGGCACCCTGACCACCTTCGTCACCCTGTACTATCTGGAGCGCGGCTGGGTCGGCGCAGCCTGGTGCCTGAGCGCCTTCGGCCTGTGCTTCATCCTGTCGCGGCTGCTGTTCGTCAACGCGGTCAACCGCTTCGGCGGCTACAACGTGGCCATCGCCTGCATGGCCACCGAGGTCCTGGGCTTGACCATGCTGTGGCTGGCGCCCTCGCCGCTGTGGGCGATGCTCGGCGCCGGGCTGACTGGCTTCGGCCTGTCGCTGGTGTACCCGGCCCTGGGAGTCGAGGCAATCCGCCAGGTACCCAGCAGCAGCCGTGGCGCCGGGCTGGGCGCCTACGCGGTGTTCTTCGACCTGGCGCTGGCCGTCGCCGGCCCGGTGATGGGCGCGGTGGCAGTACACCTAGGGTATGCCTCGATCTTCGCCGTCGCCGCCCTGCTCGCCCTGTCAGGGGTGGGCCTGACCCTGTTGCTGGCCCGCCGCGGCTGAACGTTCGGCGGGCTCCGGTGCGCCCAGTGCCTGGCTGAAGAAGGCGGTAGTCTCGCTGCGCAGCGAGCGATGGATATGTCGACGGTCGACACCCTCGGCGTCCTTGCACAGTACCGGCATGCGCAGGTGTTGCTCGTCGTCGCAGGGGGCCATGAACACGAAGTGCCCGGCACCGGCCAGCAGGCGGTAGTCAGGTGTTACCGGCAGCTTGCGCGCCAGGGCATCAGCGTTGTGCTCCAGGGCCAGTAATTGGTCGTTGTCGCCGCTGTAGATCAGCGCCGGCACCTGCACGCCGGCCAGGGCGTGGCGACCGAACATCAGGCTCAGCGGCGCCATCAGCATCACCGCGCCCACCCTGGCGTCGGCGCGGGGCGCCAGTTCACTGTGGTCGGCGATCAGCACGCCATGGGTCTTGCAGGCGTCGGCGTCACCTGGGCGTTGCTCGCAGTAGCGGCGCAGGCGTTCAAGGTCGGGCCGCGCGCCAGAAAGGATCAGCGCGGTCTCGCCACCGGCGGAATAGCCAATCACCCCGACCTTGCCCTCATTCAGGTACGGCGCGAGCAGTCTGTCGTTTCGCGCCGCTGTGATCGCGGCGCTGATCTGCAGCGGCCGGCCATAGAGGTTGCTGAGGGTGCCCAGGCGGCTATGGTCGCGGTTGTTGTCGCCGGGATGGACCACCGCCACCACCACGAAGCCCTGTCGGGCCAGGCCGTTGGCCAGGTCATGCAGGGCCATCGGGCTGCCGGTGTTTCCATGGGAGATCACCAGCAGCGGGAACTGGCCCATGGCTACCGGTGCCTCTTCGGCGACACGGGTCTGGTAGCCCTCGATGCGTACCGGGCGCGCCTCGCCGCTGGAGGGGTAGAACGCCAGGGCCTGCATGGGCTTGGCGTCCACCGGATCGACCAGGGTCAGCCGGTGCAATCCGGCCACCCACGGCGCTGCATCGGCGCGGGCCAATAGGCCGCCCAGCAGGAATAGCGCCATCAGCAGGCTGCTTCGCTTCATCGCAGGGCGCTCCCAGGTTCAAGGCACTGCGCGGTACACGGGTATGGATGCCAGCATAGAACCCGGTGCGCTGGCGGCACATGAAAACTGGATGAAAAAAAGCCGGCTGGCGCACGAGGCGACAGCCGGCTTTGAATCGGTGGCAACAATCAGGCAGCGGCGAACAGCTCACCTGCGATCTGCGCCTGGGCGGCATCGATGGCCTTGGCGCGGTGCTCAGGGCCATAGGCCAGGCCGTGGGCGCGGACGATTTCCAGGTCGGTGATGCCGATGAAGCCGAGGAACACCTTGAGGAAGTCCTCATGGCCGACACCGGTCGGCTGGCCCTGGTGCAGGCCACCGGCGGTGGACACCAGGATCACTTTCTTGTCACCGCACAGGCCTTGCGGGCCGGCTTCGGTGTAGCGGAAGGTCTGGCCAGCTACCGCCACGCGGTCGATCCAGGCCTTGAGCTGGGTCGGCACGGTGAAGTTGTACATCGGCGCACCGATCACCACCGCGTCGGCGGCGAGGAACTCTGCCAGTGTTTCCGCACTGAGCTTGGCTTCATGAGCCTGTGCGGCATCGCGCATTTCCTCGGGGGTGCCGGCGGCCACGAGGGTGGCGGCGGAGAAGTGGCTGATGGCATCGTTGGCCAAGTCACGGTAGACCACCTCGATGCTCGGGTCGGCGGCCTTCCAGGCCTCGACCACTTCGCGGCTCAGCTGGCGGGAGGCGGAATTGTCGCCCAGGATGCTCGAATCGATATGCAACAGTTTCATGGGACTCTCCTGTGAATGAAGACCGCGGCGGTGGGCGATCACGATGTAGAGAATCCTATCGGCACATCGAATAGCTGATAAGTCGGCAAAAACGCGTTAGTTTGTTCCACTGATGGAACAATGAGACTATCAAATGCAAGACCTCAACGATCTCTTCTACTTCGCCCGGGTGGTCGAAGCCGGTGGCTTCGCTGCTGCCGGGCGCCAGCTGGGCATTCCCAAGTCGCGCCTGTCGCGGCGCATCGCCGAGCTGGAAGAGCGTCTTGGCACGCGTCTGCTGCAGCGCACCACCCGGCAACTCAAGCTGACCGCCGTGGGCGAGCGTTACCTGAACCATTG
Organism: Pseudomonas sp. On1; assembly: GCF_033783325.1. NCBI lineage: Bacteria > Pseudomonadati > Pseudomonadota > Gammaproteobacteria > Pseudomonadales > Pseudomonadaceae > Pseudomonas > Pseudomonas sp. On1. The sequence continues at coordinate 254,728 of NZ_JAWPOA010000003.1, forward strand.
CCAGGCCATGCTGCTGGAGGCGGAGATGGCCGATGAAGTGGTGGCCAGCATGTCCAGCGAGCCCCGCGGCCGGCTGCGCGTCTCGTGCCCCGTGGCCCTGGCCCATGCATTCCTGCCAGATATCATCAGCCGCTTCCTCGCCCAGTACCCCTTGGTGCAACTGGACATGGTGCTGCTCAACCGCCGGGTCGACCTGATCTCCGAAGGCATCGACGTGGCCCTGCGCGTGCGCGACCTGGGCGATGAGGACCCAGCCTTGGTCACCCGACGCCTGCGCCAGGCGCAGATGCAACTGGTGGCCGCACCAGGGTTTGCCGACCATATCCGCGAGCCTGCACAACTGGCGACCCTGCCGGTGCTGGGCGCTGCCGAGGCTGACCGGCTGGTGCATTTTCGCCTGCATGGCCCCAACGGGCGGCAGGAGGAAGTCGCCCTGGAGCCGCGCCTGGCCATCGACGACTTCGTCGTGCGCAATGCCGCGGTACGCGCCGGCCTGGGCTTTACCGCCCTGCCGTCGATGTTCTGCGAGGAGGAACTGGCCCGTGGCGAACTGGTGCGCCTGCTGCCAGACTGGTCGCTGCCTGGCGGCTACCTGCAGGCGGTCTATCCGCATCGGCGCGGCCTGCTTCCAGCAGTACGCGCATGGATCGATCACCTGGCAACCTCGTTCGAGGCCTGTGGAGAGCGTTATGTCTGAGAAAAGGATGACCGAGGAGCAAGTGGCGGCGCTGTGCCTGGCCCTGCCGGGCGCTCAGGAAGACTACAAGTGGGGTGGCATCCGTGTGTTCTCGGTGGCCGGCAACAAGATGTTCGCCGTGCAGGACCTGGGCGGCGCGGGCCTGTCGTTCAAGGTGGCCGACGAGCTGTTCCTGGGTTATTGCGACCGCCCCGGAATCCGCCCGGCCCCGTACCTGGCACGGGCAAAGTGGATCAGCATGCTGCCGCCCTATCCCATGGGCCGCGACGAGCTGAGCGACCTGCTGCGCCGCTCGCACCAACTGGTGGTGCGACGCTTGCCCAGGCGCCAGCAGGTTGGGTTGCTGCTGGGGACGGCGGACGCCTAGGCTTCAACCCGGTAATGGCGGCCCTTTGAGCTCGATCCGGTTGCCGTCCGGGTCGAAGCAGTACAGCGACATGCCCTCACCTTCGGCTCCGTAACGCTTCTCGGCAGCCTCCACCCTGACACCGGCCTCGTGCAACAGCGCGCTCAGCGCCTGTTCCTCGAACGGCTCGATGCGCAGGCAGACATGATCGACATTATGCCCACACTGGCCGGGCGCCTCGCCGCCCTGGCGCCCCAGCGGGCCGTCGACCGCCACCAGGTCGATCAGGCCGTCACCGGCGCCAAGGTGGATCATCCCCAGTGTGTCCCGACGCTTGCGCACCGGGCAGCCGAGCAGCTCGTGATAGAAAGCCAGGCTGCGGGTCAGGTCGCTGACGCGCAGGACGACATGGTCGATGCGTAGTATGGCGAAAGCTGGCATGGCGAAGCTCCACGATCAGGCTTTGCCTAGACCATAGCAGCCGACCTGCGAAGACACCCTAGGCCATTGGCGTCAATGACCGACGGTGGGTACAGCACAGCCTTTGTGGGGCAAAAGACCGTGGGCGTGTCAGCCATTGCCCTGGTGGCAGCAGCAATCATGTACCGCTCCAGGCGCCGCTAACTGCCCTTGAATGGCCGCTCCCACTTTTGGAATGCGACCATGCACCACAGCGAACCGCCCTACCACCAGGAACAGATCCTGCGCAGCCTGCCGGGCTGGACCAGGCACCTGCACCCCCACCACGTCAGCAGACTGCTGCGGCGCGCCCACCGCGAGCATATCCAGCAAGACGGGCAGCCAGCCCCCTGGTTCGCCCAGGCCCCGGCCGCCCGCCAGGCCGAGTTGCGCCAGGCCATCAAGCAGCGCGCGACGAGCCACCTGGCTCTGGCCAAGGCACTGCAAGACTTGCGCGGTATCACCGAGTTCTGCGAGCCGCTGCTGCAGGCACGACTGGGCAGTCAGGTGGCGCTGACACAGGCCCGGTTCAGGCATCAGCCGTTCACGTCGAGCCTGGGTGGCGAATTCCCCGACCCGGACGCGTCCCATCATGCCCCAAGCACTCCGGCCACGATCGAGGAACCGGCCGGCACCGCCAGTCTCACCAGCCTGCTCGAAGCGGCCCTGCACAATTTCGAGGGCGTGGCCGAGGTCGGCCCTTACAGCACCCTGCAAGTCAGTGCCGACGACAGCAGTGCACTACCCGGCCTGAGCACTGCCGCGTTTGTCACCCATTGCCGTCTGCTCGACCTGGGCCGGCGCTACCAGGAGCACCTGCAGGATATCTACGGTGGTCAGCGTAGAACGCTGTTGTGCGCCCTGTGGAGTCAGGCCCGGTGCCATGAGCTCACCGTACAGGCGTTGATCGCACGGATGCGCGGACACCTGACCGACGACGGCCTCCAGGCCGTGCGACAGCTCAGTAGCACCGGTTCGATGCCGCGCTACCGAGGTGCACCGGCCAGGGTAGCGGTGTTGCGCATGCTCGATACCCAGTTGCACGATCTGTTGCTGTTGACATCGAGCGGCCAGTCCACGCCGTCGTGCATCGCCTACTTGCCTTTTGACCATGCGCGACCGGTGCAGGAGTTCGACAACCTGCTGGCCTTCGGCAGGTACTTGCGTCGTCGCTTGCTGGAGCCCGCCTATCGCGAACGCTTCCTGGAGCATGTTGCCCTTAAGGACCGCCCAGGCATGGCGAGCAAGCTCAGGGCCAGACTGTTCGGAGCCACCGCGAGCGGCATGCGCCCGCTGGAAACGCCGTCTCCCGCTTTCGCCGAAACCGAGCCAGGCCTACATCCCTGGCAAGGCCTGCCGGCCACCCCCTTGCTACAGCAGCAGGATCCGCCCGCTCCCATCCGCTTCCCCGCACTGGCGATCCATGAAGTCGCTGTCGGCTTCCCCGTATGGCCGAAGCTGTTCAATGACCACGTACACCGCCTGCGGGAGGACGCCCGCTGCATCGCGGTGCCAACGGCGGACGTCGATGCCAAGGCCCGGCGTGAGCGCCTGGCTTTGTGGCGCGAGCGTGGCCTGAATGTGCTCGGCGTGGCGGCCATGTTCGTTCCCGGACTGGATGTCGCCATGCTGGCCGTGGGCGCAGGCCAGGTCATGGCGAGTATTTTCCACGGCTTCGAAGCCTGGTCCGAGGGTGACAACGCGCAAGCGGTGAACCAGGTCGAGTCGCTTCTGATCAACCTGGGCAGCGTGACCGCCATCGCCGGTGTTACCAAGCTGGCCCAGGCCTGTGGGTTCGTCGATTGGATGCAAAGCCTGTGGCTGGAGGGCCAGGAACTGCTATGGCACCCTGAACTCGAGCATTACCGCAGCCCGGTGGAGTTACCGGCGGGCCTTGAGCCCGACGAGCAAGGCATCTTTCACCATGATGACCGGCATTTCGTCGACCTGGACGGTACGCTCCACGAAATCCGCCGCGGCCTCGAGGGACAATGGCGCGTTGTACACCCTGCCGACCCTCGCGCCTATCAGCCAGCGCTGTACGGCAATGGCAGCGGTGCCTGGCGCATGGCGCACGAGCGACCACAAGACTGGGGGCGGGCCAAACTGATGCGCCGGCTGGGACCGCTTGGCGACGGGCTGACCGACGAGGAGCTGATTGCGGCATTCGACAGCACCGGCCTGGAGCGCGGCGTGCTCGAGCAGATGCACGTCAACGGCCGGCGCGCCCCCGCGCTACTGGAGGACGCCTTGCGGCGACTCAAGGCCGACAGCCTCCATCAAGTCCCGGCCCCGCCGGGTTGCGCTGCGGCGCTGACGATCGGGCGCGTGTTCTCCGGACTGCCCATGCAAGCACTGGAAGAGCTGGTGGCCACCGCCAACGGCGCCGAACGGCAAGCCCTTCTCAGCGGGCGGGTCCCCCTGCGGTTGGCCGAAGAGGCGCGGCTGTTGCAAGCCCGGTGCCGGCTGGACAGGGCGATCCTGGGCTTGTATCGCCCCAGCCTGGCCAATGCCGACAGCCGGCTGATCAGCGACAGCCTGTTGGCCGCACACCCGCAATGGACGCCCGAACAGTGCTATCACGCAGCCCTGGCCAACCGCCCAGCGACCGCACGCATGCTCGGTCAGCAACCGTCACAACCGGGCTGGCACTCACCTTTGCGCCTGAGCGACGGGCGTTACGGCTATCCACTGAGCCCCGGTTTGTTCGCCACGCGGGCAGAGCGCGAGCTGCATGCCCTGTACCCGGGGCTCAATGGTCGCGAGGTGCGCCAGTTACTGGCCACCCTGCGCGTCCGCGCAGGTGTGGCCGAACAGATACAGGCGCTGCGCATCCAGCTGTCCTCGCTGCGCGAACAGCTGCACGCCTGGACCGACAGAGGCACCCAAGACTGGGGTGACGAAGTCGGTGCGGGCTACGCCAGGACCGCAGACCTGCTCGTGCGGGCCTGGCAACGTCTGGACGGCGACATGCTGAGTCTTTCCAATGTCGCCCTCGACGCCCTGCCGATACTCACGGCACGCTTCGACCATATCACCACGCTGTCGCTGGAGAATCTCAATGTGATCGAGATGCCCGCCGACTTCCTGCAGGCCTTCCCGGCACTCAGGCGCGTCGATGTGCGAAACAGCTCCCAGTTGAGCGCCAGCTCGGTGCTGCAGGCATTGCGACACGCCCCACGGTTGCAGGAGCTTCGCTTGAGTGGCACGCGCCTGGGCGCGCTGCCCGCCGTGGCCCATGAGGTACTCCCCACCTTGCAGGACCTGCGCATCCTGGAAATGCCACATCACCAGCTGACGCTCACCTTGCCTGACCTGCGGATGCTCACCGGACTGCCGCTGGAAACGCTGGACCTACGCGCCAATCGTATTGCGCTGGATGCCGACACAGCGGATTTATTCAGTTCGATGCGACCACTGCGCCACTTGCTCCTGAGCAACAACCCCCTCGCCACCAGTCCCAACCTGACCGGCCTGGACAACCTCGCCACCTTGCGCCTGGATAGCAGCCGACTGCGCCTGTGGCCTACTGGGTTGAGCGGCCTGATGCAGCGCAATCCTTGCATGCTGCGGGTGGTGGACCTGAGCAATAACGGCATCGAACAGGTACCGGGGCTGCCCGCCCTGTTGTCCTCTCCCTTCCTGGGTGAACTGTTGGCCAGGCGTGCGTCATACCGCTGGCGGTTCAACGACAACCCGTTGGACGAGACAACCCGCGAAAGCCTGCAGATTGCCGGCGCTTCGGTCGAACAACGTGTCGAGGGGATCGACGGCACCGTGTCACCATGCCGAATCGACTGGTTGCAAAGCGCCAGCCAGCAACAGCGGGCAATGTGGGCAGCGCTATTCGACGCAGACGAGCATGCCAGCCTGCGCCAAGTCGTCGAACAGGCGGGCCTGTCGGCCAGTGCCCATCGCCATCCCCGAGCATTTGCCCGCCAGGTATGGGCACTGCTCGAGCGCGCAAGCGCCAGTACTCGCCTTCGTGCACGCCTGGACGACGTGGCCGATGAGTTCCCGGTGAGCTGTGGCGATGCAGGCGCCGATGGTTTCGGCACCTTGCAGATCGAAGTGATGGCCTACGATGAGTCCGCAGGCGCGGAGGTCGCCACCCCACCACTGTTCCAGTTCTTCCGGCGCCTGTTCCGGCGTGACCAGGTGAACACCTTGGCCCAGGACCTGTTCAACGCCCGCGTAGCTCGGCGAGATGCCCTGCGCGCTCGGGATGCCTGGGCCACCCGGCCGCTGGCCGAGCGTGGCGCCAGGCCCGTGCTGCCAGCCCTGCATCGCTTTGACACCTTGTCCGACGACGTGCTGCACAATGGCGTCGGTGAAGGCCTGGACCTGATCGAGATACGCTTGGCCCTGCGTACCGGCCTGGCCAGGCGCCTGGACTTCCCCGAGCCCCAGCAGGCGATGTTGTACCGCCACACGGCCGAAATCTCGCCGTGGACCGAGGAAGCGGTGTTGGAGGAAGTCGACGCCCGGGACCGGGACGCCGAGGCTCGCCGCCAGTGGATCGCCCGGCAACCAAGTTGGCGACGCCTGCTGCGCCAGGAGAACAGAGCCCGGTTCGAGATGCTCAGAAAACGCTGGGACACCGGCATGGACTACCTTGAGGGCAACGACCTCGACGGCGCGCTCGAAGCACCGGTGATCGAAGCGCTGACCCAGGCCTTGGGTCGCAGCCCGCTGGGCGAGGATGGCCAGCCCCTGCGTGAACCCATCGCCAGCGAGGGTTACGTCGAGGGGATGAACCGCATGGCCCTGGGCCTTGAAGAGGAAGAAGATGCTCTCTACCTGCGCCTGACCCGCCGCCGCGACCCCAACAACTGAGCCTACTGGCCGCGCAGGTCTTCGAAAAAGGCCTCCTGCCCCAGGACTTGGCTCGACGCACGTGCCTGCCCGGCAGCCTCGCCGCTGGCTTTCTCCACGTGCCAATAGCATTGCCGGACCGCCCGCGTCACCGCCACGTAGGCCAGGCGCTGTACCTCTTCTTTCTGCGCCGTGTCGAACGCCTGGGCGTCTGCTGGTTTGCCCAGGCCGGCCAGGCGATAGACCTGGTTCTTATAGGGCGAGCTGGTCAGGTATTGGCAATCGCCAAGCATGAACACCGCGTCAGCCTGTAGTCCCTTGGCACTGTGATAGGTCAACTGGCGCAGGCGGCGCTGGCTGGGCGGCAAGCTAGAATCCACTTTAGCTATTTGCGACAAATGCTTTTCAATCAATAACTTATCGCTTGTTTTTCGAAACAGCATTAGTACCGTTTCACCGCGCTGGTAATGCTCGATCACCGTTTCGGCCAGTGCGGCCTCGTCCCGGTCGAAGACCTTCACCGGCGACAGCGGCAGCTCGGCCGCCAGCCCACTGGCCCTGGCCTTCTTGCCGGTGATGGCCGAGGCGCCTTTGACCAGATGCTCGGCGGCCTCGATGATGTACTGCTGGCTGCGGTAGTTTTCCACCAGCATCACCCGCGTGTTGGCCGGTGACGGGAAGGCCTTGGTGAACTCCATGAAGTATTTCGGCGAGCTGCCGCGCCAGCCGTAGATCGACTGCCAGTCATCGCCCACGCACATCAGCGATGAATGTTGCGCCACCCGCCCGCTGTGCATGGCCGGCCCACGGCGACGGATTTCGGCGAGGCAGGCACGCAGCCAACTGACGATCTGCGGCGAGACGTCCTGGAACTCGTCGATCATCAGATGCGCCAATGGGCGTAGCAAGGGATCGGGGAGCAACCCGAGGTTCTCCGGATTGTTCTCGCCAAACAGGGCAAACATGCGGTTGTAGGTCATCACCGGCGGCGACTGCGCCAGCAGGTGTGCTTCCAGTGCTTTCCAGAACAGCGCGAGGGCCTCGAAGAATGCCGCGTCGCTGTCGCCGGACGGGAAGTTCATGGCGGCCACGGCGGTGTTGACGTCCAGGCCGAGGTTCTCAATGAAGCTGGCGGCGCTGACGAAGGCGTCGAGCAAGGGCGCCGGAGCCAGCTCGCCCTTCACCTTGTACTCGAAGCCCGGACCGGCCACGGCATCACCCGCCAAGGACGTCGCAAGTCGTTTTGCCGCCGCATAATTATCGAGCCATATCAATGGCTTATCGCAAAAAGCTTGAAATAGGGTGCGCTTTACCGCCCATTCCGCGCGCACCGCCAGCTTGGCGCCCGGCCGCTGGTACTGGGCGCTTTCAGACGGGTCGAAGCCCAATACCACCCAGGCGTCCAGCCCTTCCAGACGGCCATGGACATGAAAGCGGCTGCCGCGGATCTGCACCGTGTCCCGGCACGGCTCGATACCCTTGATTGGCCAGGCACCGGCGGTAAACCACAGGTCTTCGATCACATCGCACAATTCCTCGTCGCGCTGGGCGGCCAGCTGGGTTACCTGTACACGCTTCTGCACATCCGGGTGGTCCGGGTCCAGCGGCTTGAGCAGCAGCGCCTCCTGGCGCAACGCGCCGACCAGCTGGACGAAACGCGGGCTCTGGCCCAGCAGGTCGCTGTAGCACTGGTTGAGCTGCTGGCGTTGGGCATCGTTCAGGCGCAGGTCGAACGGGTTGCTGTCAGCGTTCGCCTCGCCGCCTGCGGGCATTTCGTTGCCCAGGGTCTCGAACGCCCGCACCTGGGCAAAACCCGGCAGGCTGCGCACCAACGGCAGGATGCGCGAATGGAATGTACGCACCAGCTCTCGCCCCTGGGCAGGCGACAATTCGAGCTGCCACAGGGCGAACACCTGCAGCAGGCGCTGGATGAAGTCACGGCGCGACTCGCGGGTGAAGGTCACCACGGTCAGGGCATCGAGCTCGAAGCCCAGGTAGTGGCGCAGCAGCAGGATGCGCAGCACCAAAGACGTCGACTTGCCGGCGCCGGCGCCGGCCACCACGCAGGTCGAGGGCGTGTCGCTGAAAATCAACTTCCATTGCGCCGCGCTCGGTTGTGCCTCGCCAGGCAACCGCTTGGCGACATCAGCCTTGAAGCGCCTTTTCAGCTCGGCGGTCACCGGCAGGCGCCAGTCGTCGAACAGGTTGTCATCACGTCCCGGCGTCGCAGCCTGGTCCGGGCGGGTATCGCGGATCACCAGGACCTGGCGCCCGGCCTCATAGCCATCGACCCGGCCTTGCTCGTAGCCCTCACGCAAGCCATCGGCATGGCCGTTGCGCTGCCCCGTGGCGTGGCCGAGGAACCAGGAGTCGCGATGCTGCGCCTGCAGGCGCGACAAACCGCGGCCCAACAGGCGCGCGACCAGGCGACGCAACCAGGGCAACTGGGCGGGAGGGGTCAGGTCGGCCGGGGCCCGGGGATGCTCGTGCGGCACGGTCACTCCGTTGAAAATCAGAACAGCCGGCATGTTCGCCTCATCCGCGCAAAAGTGCCAGCGAATGCTTATGGATCAGTGGATTAGGCGATGAAGCGCATGCAGAGTCGCAAACTAAATTATCGAATTTAGCGATTGTATTTAGCCGATATTTACGCTTTTTATCGATATTTTAAACGCGCATCATGACCTCATTCCACCGACTCATAGGAGCGCCACCATGCTGCAACTGCGACCCTTCGAAAGCCTTGGCCACGCCAACCACGGCTGGCTCGACGCCCATCATCACTTCTCCTTCGCCGAGTACCATGACCCGGCACGCATGCACTGGGGCAACCTGCGCGTGTGGAACGACGACCTGATCGCGGCCGGTGCTGGCTTCCCGCCGCACCCGCACCGTGACATGGAGATCATCACCTACGTTCGCGAAGGCGCCATCACCCATCAGGACAGCCTGGGCAACAAGGGCCGCACTGAAGCTGGCGACGTGCAGGTCATGAGCGCTGGCAGCGGCATCGTCCACAGCGAGTACAACCTGGAGAAGGTCGACACGCGGATCTTCCAGATCTGGATCATCCCGGAAAAGGTCGGTGATGCGCCCTCCTGGGGTAGCCGCCCCTTCCCCAAGGGCGAACGTGGCGAAGGCTTCGTGACCCTGGCCAGCGGCCGCGAAGGCGATGACGACAGCCTGCGCATCCGCACCGACGCGCGCCTGGTGGCCGCGACCCTGCGCGCCGGTGAAAGCGCCGAGTACCGCCTCGATGAGGGCCGCCGCGGCTACCTGGTACCTGCCAAGGGACGGATTGAAGTGAACGGCTTGCAAGCCAAGGCCCGTGACGGGGTGGCGATCGAGCAGGAAACGCTGCTCAAGGTGACGGCGCTGGAAGACAGCGAAATCGTGCTGGTCGATGTAGCCTGATCGACCTTGGCCGGCCGCCGGCGCAGGCCGATATCGCACTTTTTCGCGTTTGTGCGCTCTATGCATGGCCAGGTCCCACCGATCCCCGGTGGGACCGCCTTTTCCAACCGGTGCCGATGGCCGTACGAAGACGCTTTCCGTTTCCTCGCCTACTGCTGATGGCCGGCAGCCTGGCGTGCCTGGTTGCCTGCACCCAGCAGCAGGGCCGTGACATGCTCACCCAGTTCGGCAACGGCAAGCCCGACGAGCTGTTCCAGACCAGCGTCGACCGCATGGCCACCCTGGCCATGCGCGACAACCTGCAAAGCCTGTATCTGCTGATGAACAAGCTGTACCTGCGCAACCCCAACCAGTGGCGGCAATCGGGCTACCTCGACGCCACCACCGCGGCACGGCAGATCCGCATCGCCATCGAACAGCGCCAGCCCCTGGCGCAGTTGGGCGAGCGCCGCGACCTGGCGGCCTTGAGCTACGCCCTGAGCCCGGAGTTTCGCGGCGACCGGGTAGGCGCGTTCATCTATGCCATCGGCAGCATGCTGGTCACCGCCCATGGCGGGCGCACCGAGTTCTACATGACCGACACCCTCGACCCGTTGTTCATCCACAATGCCGCGCGCAACATCGAGAAGGCCACCTGGATGCTCGGCCAGCGCCAGGATGCCAATGGCGTGCTCCTGCTGTTTTCCAACGAAATCTCCGAGCAAGGCAGCAACCTCAGCTTCGCGGTGGAGTTCGGCAAGGTCGTCGCCCGCCTCGACCTGCTGGCGCAGATGCTTGACGAGCGCTATCGACGGATCGGCCTGAACTACGCGCAAAGCCTGCTGTTGATGAATTTCCTGCCGGTGCAATGAGCCGGGTCCGCCAGCAGAACGTCATCGTCGCAGCCCCTCGAGCGGCACGGTTGAGCCGTATCCGGTCCAACAGGCAAATGAGGCGCCAAGCAATCAACCCCGTCGCCGTTTCAGCTGCTGCTTCAACACCCGCAACGGCGGCGCATAGAAGAATCCGAACGACACGCTGCCCTGGCGGCCCTTCACCGCATGGTGCAGGCGATGAGCCCGGTACAGACGCTTGAGGTAGCGGTTGACCGGTTTCGGCGCCCTCGGCCAATGGCGGTGGAAGAATCCGTCATGGGCCAGCACGTAGGCCAGCCCATAGCCCGCCACGCCGCCACCAACCCATTGCAGCGGCGCGTGCCCAGCCTTGCCCAGCATCACCAGGGCAGCGGCGATAAGCCCGAGCGCCAGCAGGTAGAGGTCGTTGGTTTCCAGCATGCCCAGTTGCGGCTCGTGATGCGAGCGGTGCAGCCACCAGCCCCAGCCGTGCATGACGTACTTGTGGGCCAGCGTGCCGACGCCCTCCATGGCCACCAGGGTGCCGAACAGCACGGCGAGATTGAACAACATGTATCGGTCCGAGGGGGGTTGGCAACGAAAGGCGCAAGCGTACCATTGCCGTCAGGTCATTCAGAGGGATTTTCCATGAAGGATGTACACACCTCGGCCAGCACCGGCTACACCCGCCAGTCGGGCAACTACGAGCAAGGGCGGCCGGACTACCCCGTCGCCTTGCAGCACTGGTTACGCGACACCCTGGGCATCGGTGCCGACACCCCGGTGCTCGACCTGGGCGCCGGCACCGGCAAGTTCACCCGCCTGCTCAGCGCGCTGGCACCGCACCTGACGGCAGTGGAACCGGTGGCCGCCATGCGCGCACGCTTCCACGAACGGCTGCCCGACATCCCCGTGCTCGAGGGCACCGCACAGCACATCCCGCTGGCCGAGGCCAGCCAGCAGGTGCTGGTCTGCGCCCAGGCCTTCCACTGGTTCGCCGATGCCGCCGCCCTGGCGGAAATGCACCGTGTGCTGGCCCCCGGCGGCCGCCTGGGACTGATCTGGAACGTGCGCGACGAAACAGTGGACTGGGTGGCGCGGATCACCGAAATCATCACCCCCTACGAGGGTGACACGCCACGTTTTCACACCGGGCGCTGGCGCGAAGCCCTCGCCGGCAGCCGCTTCAGCACCCCGCAGCTGACCACCCTGCCCCATGCCCATGAGGGTGATCCACAGACCGTGATCCTCGAACGCCTGCGCTCGGTGAGCTTCATCGCCGCCCTGCCCCAGCCCGAACAAGACGAGGTCATGGGCCAGCTGCAAGCGCTGATCAACAACCATCCGGACCTCAAGGGCCGTGAGCGCATCGCCTTCCCTTACCGCACCCAGGCCTACGTCTGCCAGCGCCTGCCGTAACAGGATTGTCATGATTCATGCCTTGACCCCGCGCGGGTCGAGGCGTATGGTCCGCCGCGCATTCAAGCATCCCTCACCCAGGAGACCCCTGCATTGGACAGTAGCCCTAGTCGATTGCGACAGGCCCACACGGCGAGCTAGTCCGGCAGCGTTCCTGCCACTGTCTCGCCGTACTCGGTAGACGGTGGTTTCCTTCGGCCTTCCCTGGCTGAACATTCCTCCTTGCTTCCCAGCCCTGCCTCCGGCAAGGCGCGTGGTCCTGCGCATTCCTCGTTTGCAATCGCGCCGTCTCAAGCCGGCGCCCATGCGGGCCATCGCCCGCAGAACGGAGTTCGCTATGGATTGGAAAATCTTCCTGCTGCGCGTCAGCGTGGCCCTGCTGCTCGGCGCCCTGATCGGCGCCGAGCGTCAACTGCGCCAGCGCCTGACCGGCCTGCGCACCAACGCCCTGGTCAGCACCGGCGCCTGCCTGTTCGTGCTGATGACCCAGGCCGTACCGGGCATGGCGCCCACCGATGCCTCGCGCATCGCCGCCTACGTGGTGTCGGGCATCGGCTTTCTCGGCGGCGGCGTGATCATGCGCGACGGCTTCAACGTGCGTGGCCTGAATACCGCCGCCACCCTCTGGTGCACCGCCGCGGTTGGCGTGCTGTGCAGCCTCGGGCTGTTGCTGGAGGCGTCGCTGGGCAGCCTGGTGGTGCTGTGCGCCAACATCCTGCTGCGCGACCTCGCCCAGCGCCTCGACCGCCAGGACGTGCTGCCGGCCAGCGAAGTCGAGCAGCGCTACGAGGTGCGCATCGTCTGCCGCGCCGAGGACGAGATCCAGGTACGCAGCCTGATGCTGCACAGCCTCAGCGACCCGGGCCTGCGCTTGCAGTCGCTGCACAGCGAAGACCTGGCCGACCCAACACGGCTGGAGGTACGCGCCGAACTGCTCGGCACGCCGCAGGCACCAACCCAGTTGGAGCGCCTGGTCGGCCGGGTAAGCCTGGAGAAAGGCGTCAGCTCGGTGCGCTGGCAATTGCAGGTTCAGGGGCTGGCCTCTGACTAGACGTCGTCACGCACATGCCGCTCGCGCAGTTCCTGGCGCTCCTTGGCCTCGACGCACAAGGTCGCGGTGGGCCGCAGTAGCAGGCGGCGCAGACCGATCGGCTCACCGGTTTCCTCGCACCAGCCGTAGTCGCCCCGGGCCAGGCGCTCCAGCGCCTGGTCGATCTTGTCCAGCAGTTTCTTCTCCCGCTCCAGCGAGCGCAGTTGCCAGTGGCGCTCTTCTTCGGCGCTGCCGATGTCGGCGAGGTCGCTGTGCACCTCCTGCTCACGCAGGGCGCGGAACTCCTGTTCGATACGGCCCTGCAGCTCGCCGCGCTGGGCCAGCAGCAGGTTACGGAAGAATTGCCGCTGCGGCTCGTTCATGTAGGCGGCTGCAGGTTGTTGCAACAATTGCTCTTCAGTCATGGCAAGGTTCCGAAATGCTGGGCGCGCGCCGCGCCCCTTTCGCTGGCAAGCCAGCTCCCACAGGGGCTGCGCAGCGGCCCCCGGCTCAAATCAACGATCGAACATCAAGGGCAATCCCTGGCACGGGTCGCACACTTGGCCCTGGTGCCAGGCCAGTTGCCCCGACACCACCGTGCTACGTACCACATGGTGGAAGGCGCGCTGCTGGAACGGCGTCCAGCCGCAGCGCGCCAGGATCGGGTCGTCCGCCACGGCCCGTGGCCTGGCCAGGCGCTCGACGATGGCGAAGTCCGCCCAGTATCCCTCGCGCAGGAAACCGCGTTCGCGAATGGCGAACAGCTCGGCCACCGCGTGGCTGGTCTTGGTCACCACCTGGGCCATGCTCAGCACCCCTTCGCTGACCAGCTCCAGCGCCGCCGGCAGGGCGTGCTGCACCAGCGGCAGGCCTGACGGTGCGCGGGTATACACCCGCCGCTTTTCTTCCAGCGTATGCGGCGCGTGGTCGGTACCGATCACATCGATACGGTCGCGGGCCAGGGCGTTGCGCAGGGCATCGCGGTCGGTGCCGGTCTTGATCGCCGGATTGCACTTGATCAAGTGGCCGAGGCTGGCGTAGTCGCTGTCGTCGAACAGCAGGTGGTGCAGGCACACCTCAGCGGTGATGCGCTTGCCGCTCACCGGGCCGGGCGTGAACAACGCCAGCTCGCGCACCGTGGTCAGGTGCAGCACATGCAGGCGCGTGCCGAAGCGCCGGGCCAGCTGCACGGCCAGGCTCGAGGAGCGGTAGCAGGCGTCGGCATCGCGGATCAGCGGGTGCGCGGCCGGAGGGATGAATTCGCCGTGGCGCGCCCGCCACCACCCCTCGTTCTGCACAATGCTGGGCGTGTGCTCGCAATGGGCCAGGACGATGGTCGGCGCATAGACAAAGAGTTTTTCCAGCACCTGCGGATCATCCACCAGCATGTCGCCAGTGGACGCGCCCATGAACACCTTGATCCCGGCCACTTCGCGGGGGTCGAGGGCGGCAATGGTGTCGAGGTTGTCGCGGCTCACCCCGAAGTGAAAACAATAGTTGGCCCGTGAGCCTGCCGCCGCCCGGCGCTTCTTGTCGGCCAGCGCCTCCAGGGTCAACGTCGGCGGGTTGGTGTTGGGCATGTCCATGTAGCTGGTGATGCCCCCGGCCACCGCCGCCCGCGACTCGCTGGCAATACTGCCCTTGTGCGGCGCCCCCGGCTCGCGAAAATGCACCTGGTCGTCGATCATCCCTGGCAGCAACCAGGCGCCCTTGGCATCGATCTCCAGTGCCGCCCGGGCGTTGTCGAGGCTGCCGGCGATCCGTTCTATGCGCCCATGGCGCACCAGCAGGTCGGCTTCGAATTCACGCCCCTCGTTGACCAGCCGCGCATTGCGCACCAATAGCGTGTCCATGCTCAGAACTCGTTCTGCAAGGCCTTGTAGCCCTGGACCAGGTCGATATTGGTGCGCGCTACATCCTCGGAGAACTCCGAGGCAGACACGCTGACCGGCGGGTAGCGCTCCAGGTCGGTATGCGGGCCGATGTGCTCGGTGGGCGGCACGTAGAAGCGCGGCGGCAAGTCGCGGCCGTCGACCACCGAGTTGTGCCGCACCACGCTGCCATCACCGACCTTGCAGTTGAACAGCACGCTGTTGAAGCCGATGAACACCCGGTCGCCGACTTCGCACGGACCGTGGACGATGGAGCGGTGGGCGATCGAGCTGTACTGGCCGATGCGCACCGCCGCGCCGGATTTGGAATGGATCACCACGCCATCCTGGATATTGGAGTTGGCACCGATGACGATTGGCTGCATGTCGCCGCTGGCGTCCACCTCGTCGGCGCGGATGACCGCATAAGGGCCAACGAACACGTTGTCGTGGATGATCACCTTGCCGCAGATGATGGCGGTGTGGTCGATATAGGCCGATTCGGCAATTTGCGGAAGATGACCGGAGGGGTTTCTGCGGATCACGGTGAGGGTCCTGCCTGGAAGGAAGAATGCAAATGTTACGTTATAACAATTACATTGCAACACCTTCCCGCTTCGATCTGGCAAACTGCACGTTACTGCGCGTCAACGCCCGTGCCTGAAGGTCTTGTGTCCCCCATGCCTGTCCGCCCTACTCTCACCGATGATGTTCCAGCGCTTCCTGCCTTGGAGCGCTCCGCCGCCCAGGCATTCCGGCAGTTGCCGCACCTCGCCTGGCTGGCCGACAGCGACGTGATGAATGAAGCCGAACACCTGGCATTCGTGAGCGAAGGTTGCAGCTGGGTCGCAGTGGATGACCAGGGTCAGGTACTGGGTTTTCTCTGCGCCAGCATTGCCGACGACGCCTTGCACATCCATGAGCTGTCCGTGCGGCAAGAGGCCCAGGGCCAAGGCTTGGGCCGGCGCCTGCTGGACCAGGCACGGGCTGCCGCTCGCCTGAAGGGCCTGGCCTGGCTGACCCTGACCACCTTCGACGATGTCCCCTGGAATGCCCCGTTCTACGCGCGCTACGGCTTCGAACCCATCCCTGCGGCACGCTTGGACGCCCGCCTGCGCGCAATTCTCGCCAGCGAGCTGGCCCATGGCCTGGACCAGCGGTGCGCCATGCGCCTGCCGATCGACGCCTGAGCCCTGTTTTCATCCTCCTGGCCATTCACGTAGAGTCTGAACACCCGCGGTAACGGACAACCCGATGGACAAGTACGCCCCCCGCCAGTGGCTGCCACACGAAAAGCCCAGCCTGCCCGGTTCGCCCTCGACGCCACTGCACGCCCCGGCCAAGCGCCTGGCCTTCGGCGTGGTCGGCCTGCTGGTGGCCATCACCGGCGGCCTGGGCAACGCCCTGGTGGTGGCCAACTTGCCATTTCTGCAGGGCGCCCTTGGTGCCACCAGCGCGGAGATGGCCTGGCTGCCGGCGGCCTACGTGATGACCAACGTGTCGATGAACCTGTTGCTGGTGAAGTTTCGCCAGGAGTTCGGCCTGCGCGCCTTCACCGAAGTGTTCCTGGTGCTCTACGCACTGGTCACCCTCGCCCACCTGTTCGTCAACGACCTCAATTCGGCCATCGCCGTGCGTGCCGCCCATGGCATGGTCGGTGCCGCGCTGAGTTCGCTGGGGCTTTACTACATGATCCAGGCCTTCCCCGCGCAGTGGCGGCTCAAGGCGATGGTCCTCGGGCTGGGCGCCTCGCAGTTGGCCGTCCCCTTGGCCCGGGTGTTTTCCGAAGATCTGCTGCAGATCGCCGAGTGGCGCGGGCTGTACCTGTTCGAGCTGGGCCTGGCCCTTGCAGCGCTGGGCTGCGTGTTGTTGCTCAAGCTGCCGCCCGGCGATCGCTTCAAGACCTTCGAGCCACTGGACTTTCTCACTTTCACCCTGATGGCCAGCGGCACCGCCCTGCTCTGCGCGGCGCTGTCGCTGGGGCGCATCGACTGGTGGCTGGACGCGCCGTGGATCGGCGTCGCCCTGGCCGGCGCCATTGCCCTGATCCTCTCGGGCCTGGCCATCGAGCACAACCGCAGCAACCCGTTGCTGATGACCCGCTGGCTGGGCAGTGGCGCGATCATTCGCCTGGCGCTGTGCGTGATTCTGATCCGCATGGTGATTTCCGAGCAGTCCACCGGCGCGGTGGGTTTCCTCCAGGCACTTAACATGGGCAACGAGCAGATGCGCGCGCTTTACGCGGTGATGCTGCTGGGCGCGATCACCGGCCTTGCCACCAGCGTGTTGACCATCAACCCCACGCACCTGGTACTGCCGCTGTTCATCTCCCTGGCCGCAATGGCCACCGGCGCGTTCATGGACAGTGGCTCTACCAACCTGACCCGGCCGGCACAGATGTACCTCAGCCAGTTCCTGCTGGCCTTCGGCAGCACCTTCTTCGTCGGCCCGTCGATGGCGCTGGGCATCAGCCATGTGCGCGCCAACCCGCGCAACCTGGTGAGCTTCTCGGTGCTGTTCGGCATCTGCAACAACCTCGGCGGGCTGATTGGCTCGGCACTGCTGGGCACCTTCCAGACGGTGCGGGAGAAATTCCACTCCAGCCAGCTGATGGACCGCCTGAGTGCCCTGGAACCCCTGGTCAGCGCCCGGGTCCAGGGGGGTGGCGCCGGTTATGCCGGGGTGCTGGCCGACCCTGCGCTGCGCAACGAGGCGGGCATGCGCCTGCTGGCCAACGCCGCGACCCGCGAGGCCAATGTGCTGGCCTACAACGATGTGTTCATGCTGATCGGCGCCATCGCTATCCTGACCATGATCTGGATCTTCATCCGCAGCCTGTACCTGCGCTATACCCACTCCACCAGCGGTGCCTCCAACCGATGACCCAGGAAACGCCAACGACCACCACCACCGCCATCGCCGAAACCCCGGAAGGCAGCGCGCCCCCGAGCGAGCCGACCAGCCCGGCACGTACCCGGCGGGTACGCCTGCTGTCATCGCTGAGCTTCGCCGCCGTGGCCCTGACCGGCATCCTGCTGGTGCTCTACGCCTGGCGCCTGCCGCCATTCAGCAGCGCCATCGAAAGCACCGAGAACGCGCTGGTGCGCGGCCAGGTGACGATCATCGGCCCTCAGCTGGGCGGCTACATCGTCGAGGTGCCGGTGCACGACTTCCAGTTCGTCAAACAGGGCGACCTGCTGGTGCGCCTGGACGACCGCATCTACACCCAACGCCTGGCCCAGGCCGTTGCCCAGCTCAAGCAGCAACAGGCGGCGCTGGCCAACAACCTACAGCAGCGCAACAGCGCCGAGGCCACCATTGCCCAGCGCCAGGCCGCGATCGCCGACGCCGCCGCCCAGGCCGACAAGGCCCGCGCCGACCTGCAACGCAACCAGGCGCTGGTAAGCGACGGCTCGGTATCACGCCGTGAACTGGACCTGAGCCGCGCCAGCCAGGCCGCCGCCGTCGCCAGCCTGGCCCAGGCCAGGGCCGCACTGGAAATCGCCCGCCAGGACCGCGAAACGGTGGTCGTCAATCGCGCTGCGCTGGAAGCTTCGGTGGAAAACGCCAAGGCCGCGGTGGAGCTGGCCCGCATCGACCTGGACAACACCCGGGTCAAGGCGCCACGTGACGGCCAGCTGGGGCAGATCGGCACCCGCCTGGGCGCCTACGTCAACCCCGGTGCGCAGTTGATGGCACTGGTGCCGGACACCCTGTGGGTGATCGCCAACCTGAAGGAGACGCAGATGGCCAACGTGCGCATCGGCCAGCCGGCGATCTTCACCGTCGATGCGCTCGATCATCTGAAACTGCGCGGTCACGTGCAGCAGATCTCGCCGGCCACTGGCTCCGAGTTCGCCTTGTTGCAGGCCGACAACGCCACCGGCAACTTCGTCAAGATCGCCCAGCGCATCCCGGTGCGGATCACCGTCGATGGCGACCAGCCCGAGGCCAGGCACCTGCGGCCAGGGATGTCGGTGGTGGTGAGCATCGATACCCGGGAGGCGCAGTAAGCGACGGGTCCGACGGCGCCGGGGCGGAACCAGCAGAGTATGGCTGAACACCCACCGTTTGCCGGTTGGCCGCCAGTCGGTGCCAAAGGCAGGCTTTGCCAAACAGCGCACAGCACGGGCGATATGTCGTCGTGCCACGATTGCGGCCGCTCTGGCCCGCGGGTTCTAATCCTGGCCTGCGCTCCACCCAGCAATTGGCAATACAAGGAAGCCTTACAATGGACAGGAAGATCATACCGCTGGCGTTGCTGGCGACCCTGGTCGGCTGCTCGGACAACCAGCAGCCCCGCGAAGCCGACCTGCGCCAGGCTGCCCAAGCCTACCTCGACAGCCAGTACCCGCACTGTTTCGTGATCAGTGCCTTCCCCACCCGCACCCGTGACTTCGATGTCGAAGGCACCAATCAGGCCCTGCACGCCCTGGCCCAGGTCGGCGTGGTCAGCGAACGGGAAGTTGCCCGTACCGAAGTCCCTGAGCGGCTGTGGCAGCCGGCACGCACCGACATCTACTACGCCTACGACCTCACCGACGAGGGCCGCCGCTACTACAAGGCCGATGCAAGGCGCAAAGCGAACGGCACCAGCACCGGCGGGCTATGCTTCGGCAAGGCCCAGGTCACCGCCATCAACAGCGTCGGCAAGCCTACCGAACAGGATGGGCGCAAGCAGTCGCAGGTGAGCTACAGCTACCAGGTGAACGAACTGCCGACCTGGGCCAGCGACGCGGCGGTCCAGGCCGGCATCGCAGGCCTCGGCCAGGCGGCCGCCAGTGCTGCCAAGCCGCTGGAGGAAACCCGCGCCATGGTGCTCACGGACCACGGATGGGTGCACGAGCAACTGCTGGCCAACTGATCAAGTTGTTAATCCTGGGAAAATCTGCGCACGCCATCCTTGCCTCAACCCGGCCGCCTGGCGGCCGTTTGTCAGGTCAATCGATGGAGACCCCAGTGATGAAAACCCTAACCTGTGCACTCGCCCTGCTGGCAACGATCTCGGCCACCTCGGCCTTTGCCGAAGGCGGCGCCGACCGCCTCAAGGAACGCAGCGACCAATGGGCGCTGCAACGCCAGCAGGCCGAGCAGATCGCCAAGGGTGACGCCCAGCCGCCCACCCAGCAGCAAGCCCAGCAGACCCAGGACAGCGCCAACACACCCTCCAGCTGATAGGCCCCTTGGGCATTTTTGTTCAATACCCGCGCCGCGGCCTCGGGCAGGATAGCCGCACTATCCTCGCCACAAGGAAACACCCGATGAGCCTGACACTGTCCATGGCGGCCTTCGCCCTGGCCGCCTCCATCTCCCCCGGCCCGGTCAACATCGTCGCCCTCGGCAGCGGCGCGCGCCATGGCCTGCGGGCCAGCATCGGGCATGCGGCCGGTGCCACCCTGGGCTTCTGCCTGCTGCTGGTGCTGGTGGGGCTGGGCGTGCATGAGCTGCTGTTGCGCTGGCCGTTGCTGGGGCAGCTGTTGCATTGGGGCGGGGTGCTGTTTTTGCTGTACATGGCATGGAAGCTGGCCAGCGACGACGGCGCGCTGGGCGCCGAGGATGGCAAGCGGGCGCCAAGCGCCTGGCACGGCGCGGCCATGCAGTGGCTGAGCCCCAAGGCCTGGCTGGCGGCCGTGGCCGGCATCGGCGCCTATACCGGCGGCGAGCAGCAGCTGCTGTGGCTGTTCACCTGGATCTACGGGCCGATCTGCTTCGTCTCCGTGGCCAGTTGGGCCTGGGCCGGCAGCGTGATCCGCCAGTACCTGGCCGAGCCTTGGCGGATGCGTCTGCTCAATCGGGTGCTGGCGGGGTTGCTGGTGGCGAGCGCGGTGTACCTGATGGTATGAGGTTGACGGTTCGTGTCCTATCGCGGGGCAAGCCCGCTCCCACGTGCTATTCAGCCGTTGCGATAGTGGCCCGGCGTGGTCGCCAGGTGTCGCTTGAAGGCCCGCTGCAGATGCGCCTGGTCGGCGAACCCCGCCTCCAGCGCCACCTCGGCGATGGCCCTGCCTGCGCGCAACTGCGCCCGGGCATGCTGCACCCGCTGGTCGAGCAGGTAGGCGTGCGGCGATAGCCCGAAGCGCTTGCCGAATGCACGGGTCAGGTAGGCCCGTGACAAGCCTGCCGCAGCGCAGATGTCCTCAAGTGTCAGCGGATCCAGACGGTGGGTGCGAATGAACGCGGCGGCCATCTCCAGGCGTGGATGCGACTGTGGGTGACGCGCCGCGCCTCCCTCGAGATAACCTGGCAGTTCTGCGAAAAACGTCGCCAGCCGCTCGGCCTTGTCCAGCGCCTCGCTGTCGAGCAGCCCGGCGAACAGGTCGAGCAACCGCCCGTACAGCGCAGTCGACGTGCTCAATGTCGCTGCCGGCAGTTCGAACCCTCGGGCCTGCAACCACGGCAAATCAACGAACAGCATCAGGTAGGACCAAGGCTCGCCCTGGAGGGGGTTGCAGGTGTGCACCACCCCTGGGTTCATGAGCACCGTGGTCCCCACGGCCACCTCATGCCGTGCATCACCGGTCAGGTATGTGCTGCGCCCGCCGGTGATCACGCCGATGGAAAAGCTCGCGTGGGAATGCGCGGTGTAGCACACCTGGCGGCCATCCCCGACCAGACGTGCCTCGACGAAGGGCAATGCCGGATCACGCCAGAACCGCGAGACCTCGATCATCGCCCCACCCTCACCCTTCGCCGCCCTGCACCACCACCAGCAACTGCGCCTGGCGCTCGCCGACCGAACGCAGGCGGTGCGGGGTCTGGGCATTGAAATGCAAGGCGTCGCCGGCCTCCAGCAGCACCCGCTCGCTCATGAAGTCCACCTCCACCTGCCCTTCGTGGACGAACAGGAACTCCTCGCCCTCGTGTTCCTTGAAGGTCGGGTCACTGAATTCGGTCGGCGGCTGGATCAAAAACGGCAACAGGCTGCGCTGGCCAACCTGCGAAGTCAGCACCGCATACCCAGGCCCCTCGCCGCCGCCCACCAGCGCCTGGCGCTCGCCGCGGCGCACCAGGCTGTAGCGCGCCTGGCCGTCATGCTCGCCGTCGAACAGTTCCTCGACATTGACGTTCAACGCCCGCGCCAGCTTCAGCGCCGCAGCGATCGACGGCGTGTTGAGGCCACGCTCGACCTTGGACAGGTAGCTCTTGGTCATGCCGGATTTCTCGGCCAGCTGCTCAAGGGTGATGCCCAGTTTCTTTCTCAGCAGTTTCAGTCGGATAGACATGTGAAGCGGGTTTCCCGAACAAACGCACTTGCGCATGACACTTTGTGTCATATAGGATTATTTGTGTCATCTGATGGTTCGCCCCCTCACCGTCCAAAGCTCGGGGGCGAGCCAGCCCTGACATCCGTCATCACGCCACAGAGGAAAGATCCCCATGGCCAATACCCTTACCCTCAGCAAAGACCAGCTGGTGCAAAAGGCACTGACACAGATGCAAGGCTCGCTTGCCGATAATACGTGGACTGTGCGCGAAAAGCTGGCCCTGACCTGCCGAATTCTCTTCGATAACGGCCACGACTCGGGCCTGGCCGGGCAGATCAGCGCCCGTGGCCCGCAACCGGGCACCTTCTACACCCAACAACTGGGCCTGGGCTTCGACGAGATCACCGCCAGCAACCTGCTGTTGGTCAACGAAGACCTCGAAGTGCTGGAAGGCGAAGGCATGCCCAACCCCGCCAACCGCTTCCACAGCTGGGTGTACCGCGCCCGCCCCGACGTCAACTGCATCATCCACACCCACCCCACCCACGTCGCCGCGCTGTCGATGCTGGAAGTGCCGCTGCAGGTCTCGCACATGGACCTCTGCCCGCTCTACGAAGACTGCGCATTCCTCGAAGCCTGGCCAGGCGTGCCGGTGGGTAACGAGGAAGGCGAAATCATCAGCGCCGCCCTGGGCGACAAGCGCGCCATCCTGCTCTCGCACCACGGCCAGCTGTCCACCGGCACCAGCATCGAGCAGGCCTGCGTCTATGCCCAACTGATCGAGCGCGCCGCGCGCCTGCAACTGCTGGCGATGGCCGCCGGCACCATCAAGCCGATCGCCCCGGAACTGGGCCGCGACGCCCACGACTGGATCGACCGGCCCAAGCGCCACGGCGCCGCCTTCAACTACTACGCCCGGCAGGCCCTGCGCAGCCACGCCGATTGCCTGAACTGATCCCTTTTACGCCTTGCTTGCGGAGCCTTGCACAATGACTAATCAATTCCACGGCATCATCGGCTACACCATCACCCCGTTCAGCGCCGACGGCGAACAGCTCGACCTGCCCGCGCTGGGCCAGTCCATCGACCGCCTGATCGCAGGCGGCGCCCACGCCATCGCCCCGCTGGGCAGCACCGGCGAAGGTGCCTACCTGAGCGACAGCGAATGGCAGCAGGTCGCCCAGTACAGCCTGGAGCGCATCGCCAAGCGCGTGCCGAGCATCGTCAGCGTCTCCGACCTGACCACCGCCGGCGCCGTGCGCCGCGCCCGCTTTGCCCAGCAGCACGGCGCCGACGCGGTAATGGTGCTGCCGGCCGCGTACTGGAAGCTCAGCGAAGCCGAGATCCTCCAGCACTACCGCGCCATCGGCGCGGCCATCGACATCCCGATCATGCTCTACAACAACCCGGCCACCAGCGGCACCGACATGCCGGTGGAACTGATCCTGCGCATCGTGCGCGAGGTGGACAACGTGACCATGGTCAAGGAGAGCACCGGCGACATCCAGCGCATGCACAAGCTGCAACTGCTCGGTGAGGGCCAGGTGCCGTTCTACAACGGCTGCAACCCGCTGGCACTGGAAGCCTTCGTTGCCGGTGCCACGGGCTGGTGCACGGCGGCGGCCAACCTGATTCCCGAACTGAACCTGCGGCTGTACCAGGCGGTGCAGAGCGGTGAGCAGGAACAGGCCAAGGCGCTGTTCTACCGCCAGCTGCCGCTGCTCGATTTCATCCTCAAGGGCGGCTTGCCGGCGACCATCAAGGCTGGCCTTGAGATGACCGGGCTACCGGTCGGCGAGCCACGGCGGCCGGTGTTCGGGCTGGATGCCGAAGGCCGCGACAAACTGAAGACGCTGCTCGACGCTTTGCGTCAGGGTTGATGTAACAAACGCACCTGTGGGAGTTCGCTTCCACAGGTCATTGCACACACTTGAGAAGCCCACCCCAAACCCGGAGAATGCCCCCCGACCCAAACGACCAGAAGCCATGGAAAAGGACCTTTCCAGTGAACCAGAAACAACGCGACACCCTCAGCAAGTTCCTCAGCTACGTACTGCGCCACGCCCCCGAATCCATCGAATTGTCCCTCGACCGCGACGGCTGGGCCGATGTCGACGCGCTGATCCACGGCGCCGGCCGGCAAGGTCATGTCTTCGACCTGCACGCCCTGCGTGAAGTGGTCGAGACCAATGACAAACGCCGTTTCACCCTCTCCGACGATGGCCGCCGCATCCGCGCCGCCCAAGGCCACAGCAGCAACCAGGTCGAAGTGCGACACGTCGCCAAGGCGCCACCCGCCCTGCTCTATCACGGCACCGCCAGCCGTTTCCTGGCCTCCATCGAAGCACAGGGCCTGATACCGGGCAGCCGACACCATGTGCACCTGAGCGAGGATCCGCAGACTGCGTTGACGGTGGGCAAGCGCTATGGCCAGCCGGTGCTGCTCACGGTCGATACCCAGGCCATGTGCGCAGCGGGAGCAGTGTTCTATCAAGCGGATAACGGTGTCTGGCTGGTAGACCAGGTGCCGCCGGTGTATCTGTCACACCAGGCAGAAGAATAAGCCGGCAGGAACGGCCTTGTGCCGCACCTGCAGGCGGACGCGGAGATCCGTGGGCTAATGCGCCATCCCCAGTTCCGCATCATCCATCAGTGCCTTGGCCAGAGCACTGAGATAGTGCGCAGCCCAGACCATTCGCGGGTCTTCATCCATCACCCCGACCAAGGTCAGGTGCCGCACGTAGTCCATCAGCTCCGACGCCTGTTCGCGGGCATGCTGGCAAGGGATGCCAGGCTCGATGCAGAACAGCGGCTGGGCATCCTTGCCCTCGCCCTGGTAGAAACGGGTCTTGCCCGGCGTGAACTGGGTCTTGCCATCGTCTGTGGTCATGATCGATCTCCCTGAAAACGTCGTCGGCTAGTGCAGCGTGCGGGGCTCGCCCGGCGCTTGGGCCGAGTGCTGTACCTGGGTCAGGGCGGATTCGAGCAACGTGCGCACCGCCTCCATCTCGTGGGCGGCGGCCAGCATCAGGATCGCGCCGGGCGACCGGGGCTTGAGCTGCACGGCCTGGTTGGCCACCGTGAGGGCGCAGAAGGCGTACTCGATGGCGCGTACCAAGGTGTCTTCGAGGAAGTGGGCGTGGTCTTGGGGGGAAGGTGGATCGGGGACAATCTTCAGCATGCTCGTACTCCAACAATGGTTGAGGGTTGAGCTGTCAGCTGAGCTGCTGTCAAACAGTCGGGTGGCAGCTGTACGCGGGTTGACAGACCGAGATTGTTGGCACTCGGCGCACACTAGGTGCCCACACGTACAGCCGCCATTGAGCGAATGCACACGAGGACAACAATCGACGGTCTGTCAAAACCGACCGCTGAATTGGCAGCGGCTGGTCGAGACTAGAAGCCGAGGTGGCCTGGGGCAAGGGCTGAAAGGCGGTAAAAGCATGCTTCGGAAATGGACTACAAGGAATAAGGAAATTCCGATTCACCGAAGCCAATACAGACTGTCGAAACCAGGAAAATTCTACCGACGCATTGCACCAATCGCAGCTGTCATTCCTGCTCTTCCAGCGAGTTGTTCACGTTGCTCTATGGTTTTTCGCGGTTTACCCAGTCAATGCGCTGCGTCATTTGATCACCTGTTCACACCTATGTGCATGATGGCGCCCTTCACATCTGCCTCATTTCCCCTCATCCCTTCGCCGGACTGCGCCCTGGGCGACGGGATCGAATCCTGCCGGCCATCGGGTACTGTCGTCGAACATGGCCAACAGGAATGCAGCCTTCTCTATCCTGCACACGCGTAGATCAGCACCGCACAGATTGCTCCCATTGAATACAGCCCCTCCGATATCAGCCTCTGTCAGCTTTGCACCGCGCAGGTCAGCCCCACTGAAGTCGGCAAAGGCAGCCAGCGCCCGAGAAAGATCTGCATTGCGCAGCCGGGCGCCATTGAACAGGGCATTGGCCAACGTTGCCCCTCGCATGTCGGCTGCGCTCAGATCCGCCTCGATGAACGATGCGTTTCTGAGATCGCTACCAATGAACGTCGTCGCCCTGGCATCCAGGCGGTCGAACTCCGCCCGGTGCAATGAAAGGCCATCGAGGTTGGCGCCAGGCAATTTGTCTTGGTCAAACACCCTGCAAGTCCCCCGTTTCAAAGCACATCTTCATCGTCCCTGTAAAAATCCGAAATCAGAGCAGGTTAGATAGATCTTCCACTTTCCGCCCAACCCGCTTACCTGAGTCCTACACATACAACTTAGGCGCTGTACGAAATCTATCTGAACTCGCCCATAATGCGTTGAAACGAGGCTCGGAATGCTCATACTCCAGCACACTGCGCTTCCTCCCCCTTTTCTCTTTGTCTGGCCTTCACGCAGACACATTCGTACAGACCCTAATCAATTATCTGCTCCACAGCATAAGTCGTGAAGCTATTTGCACCTTCCTCCAAATGCAATCCCCGGCATTGGGGCAACGATAAACTGTCATAGCAGTTATTTCAATCGCCTCGTAAAACTGCTCCGAAGACATTGACTCTACATCCAGGCGCTCTGCAACCTGTTCGATAACTGACTCAGGTATTAGTGTCATCTCATGATCTGACCAGTCATGCGACAAGTTCATGACGCACCCACACCTACACAAGAATTTTGGCATTCTGATTTTCCGAATTCTTATCTATCGGCACACGCCATGCCGTCCAGAAGCGTCTGAAGCTTTAGTAAATCACCAATATAGCAAAATAATACTGCTCCGCTTTTTCAACTGCTACAGCTCCATCAACCTAGTGGATGCTCTTGAAGCCGAGCAAGGATACTGCTTTAACTAACGGAGCAGCCCATAGCCGTCGTCTTGGCCATGCAACAGCAGAAAGTAGAGCAAAACAAATAAAACCATGTCCTTTCCGCACCCAACCCAGCCATATATATGGAGCAGTCACATACCATCCAGAAGCACCTGGAGCTTTAGCGGGTCAGCGACAGTACCGAAGCAGTAGACTCCCCCAGTCGCCGAAAAATCCGGCGATTTCATCTTCAGATAAGGGACAAAATACTCAGCATCCAACAAATACTCCAACCTCTTGCAATCTTCAAGACCTGCAACACGTACGAAAGGCCCCTGCTCCGGATCCAAACAAACTTGAATTTTCTCACCGGTCATTGTGTCAATCATAACCACCTTCGTTATCCAAACACCTCGAGAACCACCTACAACTCGATACTGTCGAGCAGCTCTTGAAGTTTGATCGGATCAGCAACGGTACCAAAATAGTACTCGACCCCACCATGAACACTAAGATCTGGGCACGGCCCCAGCCAATAGAGCACATTGAGCTCATCATCAAACAGATCCCTGAGCGCCCCACTGTCCTGAAAGGAAAAAATCCTTATATAAGGCCCATAACGAGGATCAATAAGAACCTGAACTCGCTCCTTAGTAATGCAGTCAATCATTTTTTACCTCATCGTTCACCACCACAAACTCAACCGATTTATTTTGCATGTATCCCAAGAACCAACTCAGCTCTTTCTCGGTTGGTGCTCTGTTCTTGCCACTGTTATCAAGGGCGTCACCGTACCTGACAGGTCGCGTTTTGATTGAGCTGGTCAATCGGCGCTACATAACTTCCATTGACGACGACGCCATCCAACTTCTGCCCCCCGTATGCGTGATGATGTCACGCTGATCAGCACCATTGTAGCCATCAGTGACTGGATGTTTCCCATCTCGCGCGGCTGGATTTTCATATACCGTTTTGGTATCGAACGGGTTAATCGAGAAGCCTCCCCTGCCCTTACCGTGAAGCCACAACCAAGTGCTTAGGCGCAAAGCCAGGGTTGACCGGACGAAACGGAATATCAATCCCGATGACTCTATCGCTATCACTACTTTCGCCATAAACGTTCCCTGGGTTCAACTGATGCCCTGGAGTCTCGTAATTTCCACTAGCCGTTTGCCCATCAAGCTGCTTGCCGCCAGTATGCGGAGTCACAGTCACATGCCCGCCTTCCGCATACCCTCCGCTGGACGGGTTCTCGCGATTTTGCTCAGCCAGCATCCCTTCGTAGATTTTCGCCCACGGGTCAACGCGCCGTCAGGTGCCAGGCGGCCGTTGGCATGGGCCAGGTAGAAGACCGGCGCAAGTACCTGCTCACCATTGATCTCGCGTGCTTCGAGCCAGACGATGTCGTGCGTCAACGCCGGCACTTGGGCAGAGCTCAGGCCGACGCCAACGCTCAGGCCAAGCGCATCCTTGCTGCCGATGGCATTGTCCATCAGGTGCTTGTACAACTGCTCGCCGGAGGTCTGCCATCGATGAACTGCTGGCCGGTACGCGCCACCACCGCCTGCTGGATCAGGCGCTGCTCGTAGAAGCCGTCACCCAGGCGCTTCCAACTCTTGTCCGGGTCATCCCCCAGATTCCCGAGCAGGTAGTCGGAGCTCATGAACTGCTTGAGGTCGGTCAGCACCGGATTGGTTTCAATCATGTACTTGTGCGGCTTGCTCGTATATTGGCTGTCGGGCAGGCGGTGATGCCCGATATCCGTGGCAGGGCACTGACTCCGGCATCCTGCGCGCCCAGTTCAAGCGCCTGCGCACCTGGGTTTGGCGGTCGAACGTCGCTATCCACTGCCTGGGCCACAGGCGCATTGACCCCGATGGCAATGGCCTTGGCCGCCGACTCGACACGCCGCGCTTGGGCAACCCGCAGAACTGCTCACGGGGCTGAATTACGGCCGAGCGTTGGCGGGCCAGGAAGGCAAACAGGCGAACATCCATGTCAAATCTCGTGAATCAGGTGATCAGATGAAAAAGTCGAGGCGGAAGTAGACCGGGCGTTCCTTTTCGGTCAGCACGTCGGGGCGTTCCAAGCTGTGGGCGAAGGTCACGCTGGCAGCCATATGCTGGCCGCGGGCGAACAACTCCAACGAGTGGCTGCTGGCACGGCCGTGGTACTGGCCGTTGTAGCGGTCATTGCGGATCACGCCCAGGTCGTAGCCCAGGCCCAGGCCGTACTCGGCCACCAGCGGCTGCAGCAGCGGCCAGCTCACCGGGCGGGTCCAGCGCAGGTCGTTGCGCCAGTAGCCGCCGCTGTCGCCGGACAGCGACTGGTCCTTCAGGCCGCGTACCGACGACAGCCCGCCAAGGCTGATGCGCTGCGGGCTGAACAGCACGTCCTCGCTGCGCTGGCCGGTGGCCAGGCTGCTGAAGCTCAGGCGCTCGCCGAGCACTTCAAAGCCCTGCACATAGCTGACGGTGGCGCTGTACTTGCGGTAGCGCGCCACTGGTTGGCCGGGGCGCGGGTGGGCATTGTCCTGGGCGTCGAAGGCGCCGATGCCTTCCTGAGTGCCCAGGTCGATGTTGACGAAAGCATTGCCCAGGCGGCGGCCGTGGTTGATGCCGAACTGCGCCTCGCTCAGGCGGTTGCTGCTGCCCTCCAGGCGGCTGTCCTCGATGTAGTTGTTGGTGCGCAGGTGAGCCACGCCTGCATTCAGCGAGGTCTTGCTGGTGGCATCGCGGTGCACCACGCGCTCGGCGCGCAGCTGGTGGTTCTGGCTGTCGCCGGTCTGCTTGAAGGCAAAGCCGTTGGCCTGGGCCAGGGAGCGGTATTCGCTCTCGCTGTAGCTGTAGGTGAAGTTCCACCAGCCCCACGGCAGGTTGTAATACAGCACGCCGTTCTTCGAACCCTGGGTGTGGTCGCTGACCACGTCGTGGCCACCGCGCAGCATCAGCTGGTCGGCCAGGCCCAGCGGGCTGTCCCACTCCAGGCCGAGGTTGAGCATCTGCTCGCCGGTGCTGCGCTGGCCTTCATTGTTGCGCGACAGCGATGCGCGCCAGGGCTTCTGCTGGGTGTTGCGCACCAGCACCTCGCTGCCGCCGACGGCCTTGCCGGGGGTCAGCTCCATCTGCGCCTTGTTCGACGGCAGGCGGTTGAGCTGGTCGACCATCTGCTCGACTTCGCGCAGGTTCAGGCGCTGTTCGACTTCGCCGGGGAAAACCATGGCCAGCTCGCGCTCGCTCAGGCCGCTGGCCGGGTCCGGGCGTAGCCCTTCCAGGCGCCCTTCCACCACCAGCACCTGCAGGTGGCCCGAGGACAGGTCCTGCTGCGGCAGGTAGGCGCGGCTGGTGACCAGGCCACGGCCCAGGTAATGGTCGGTGATGGCCTTGAGCAAAGCATTGAGCTGGGTGACGCCCAGGCACTGGTCGATGAAAGGCTTGAGCAGGCTGTCGCGGTCGGCGGCGGACAGGCTGTCGGCGCCCTTGAGCTCGATGGTGTGGATATCGAAACAGCGGGCATCTTCGGGCCGTTGCTGCTGGGTAGGTTGCGCGCTTTCGCCGGGCAGGTTGCGCAGGTCCTCAAGGCGCCGTTGCTGCTCTTCGAGCAGGCGGTTCTGGCGTTCGCGGATCAGGTCCTGGTCACCCGGTGAAACGGCCCAGGCCAACGGGCTGCACAATGTTGCAACAAATGCGAAGCGCGCATAATTGCGCGCTGAGTGAAGACGTACCGGCATACCTGTCCCTGGTGATCAACGCAAAGTGGCGCGCATAGTAAGTGGCCATCATATTGACGTCAATTTGCCATCAGTCAGCTTTTTCGGAGACTTCGGTAGGAAGCTGCACAAGCGCCGATCCATAGCGCTTGCAGCCGACCACCGTACGCCCATCAGACAACCTCCCAGGCAAGCGTCTGATGGGCCTGCCTGATCAGGGCATTACTGGCGGGACATATTGCAACGTGGTGCCCAGGGCCCACAGCAACACCAGCACCAGTGGCACATGCACCAGCAACTGCACGAACGAGAAGCCGATCAGGTCACGCGCCTTGAGCCCCAACACCCCCAGCAGCGGCAGCATGTAGAACGGGTTGATCAGGTTCGGCAGCGCCTCGGCGGCGTTGTAGATCTGCACCGCCCAGCCCAGGTGGTATTGCAGGTCGTTGGCCACCAGCATCACGTACGGCGCTTCGATGATCCACTTGCCACCCCCGGACGGAATAAAGAAGCCGAGCACCGCCGAGTACACGCCCATCAGCAAGGCGTACGTGTCATGGGTGGCGATCTGGGTGAAGAACAGCGAGATATGGTGGGCCAGGGTCTGGGCGTCCGCGCCCTTGACCTGGGTGAGAATGGCGGCGATCGAGCCGTACAGCGGGAACTGGATCAGCACCCCGGTGGTGGTCGGCACGGCGCGAGCCACGGCATCGAGGAAGCTGCGCGGGCGCCAGTGCAGCAAGGCACCGAGCATGATGAACAACAGGTTGTAGGTGTTCAGCCCGGAAATCGCGGTGATCGCCGGCTTGGTGGCGAACTCCTGGTACAGCCAGCCAGCGGCCAGGGCCACCAGCAGCAGGATCAGGATCGGGCTGTATTCCAGCCACTCACCCGGACGCGTGCGCTGGGGCGAAGGTGGTGCGCTGAAGCTCGGGTCCACTCCACAATCCTGCGCGCTGCGGGCGCTGTTCGGGCCGGGCGCGGTGGCATAGGCGACGATCAGCGAGACGATCACCAGGGCGGCGAGCATCACCCCGGACTGCCAGAGGAAGATGGTCTCGGTGAACGGGATCACCCCGGTGATCGACAGGATCGACGGCGGCAGGCTGGCCGGGTTGGCCTGCAACTGCGCGGCCGACGACGACAGGCCCAGCGCCCACACCGCGCCCAGGCCCAGGTAGGCGGCGGCGCCGGCGGCGCGGTAATCCATCTTCAGGTCGGTGCGGCGCGCCAGGGCGCGCACCAGCAGGCCGCCGAACACCAGCGACAGGCCCCAGTTGAGCAAGGAGGCGAGCATCGAGATCAGCGCCACCCAGCACACCGCCGAGCGGCCGTTCTTCGGCAGCCGCGCCAGGCGGTCGATCAGCCGGGCGGCGGGTGGCGAGCTGGCCACCACATAGCCACCGATGACCACGAAGGCCATCTGCATGGTGAACGGGATCAGGCTCCAGAAGCCGTCACCGAAGGCCTTGGCGGTGTCGGTGGGCTTGCCGCCCATGGCCAGGGCGCCGAGGGCCACCAGCATCACGGCCAGGGCGGCGAACACCCAGGAATCGGGGAACCAGCGTTCGGCCCAGTTGGAGCAGCGCAGGGCAAAGCGGGCGGAGCGGCTGTCTTGGATATCAGCGGCCACGATGTTTTCCTTTTTCTGATTTTTATAGGACTGAAACGGCGTCGCCCCATCGCGGGGCAGGCCCGCTCCCATGAAGGATGCGTGGTCCTTCTTGGGAGCGGGCCTGCCCCGCGATGGGGCGCTTGCAACGGTGCTGCTTAGAAGGTCATTTCCTGCACATCGTCCGGCACGATCAGCTTGCCGGCAGTCTTCGCGACGATTTCCTCGACACTCACGCCCGGCGCGGTCTCGCGCAGGATGAAGGCGCCGTTTTCGATCTCCAGGTAGGCCAGGTCGGTCAGCACCTTGCGGATGCAGCCGGCACCGGTCAGCGGCAGGCTGCACATGGGCAGCAGCTTGGACTCGCCGTCCTTGGAGGCATGGGTCATGGTGACGATGATGTTGTCGGCGCCGGCCACCAGGTCCATGGCGCCGCCCATGCCCTTGACCAGCTTGCCGGGGATCATCCACGAGGCGATGTTGCCCTGCACGTCCACCTCGAAGGCTCCGAGCACGGTGAGGTCGACATGGCCGCCACGGATCATGGCGAAGGATTGCGCCGAATCGAAGATCGACGCGCCACGGCGGGCGGTGACGGTCTGCTTGCCGGCGTTGATCATGTCGGCGTCGATGGTGGCTTCGGTGGGGAACTCGCCCATGCCCAGCAGGCCGTTCTCCGACTGCAGCATCACTTCCATGCCGTCGGGCACGTAGTTGGCCACCAGGGTGGGGATGCCGATGCCGAGGTTGACGTAGTAGCCGTCCTTGAGTTCACGGGCGACGCGTTGCGCCATTTGTTCGCGGGTCAATGCCATGGTCAGGATCTCTTTGTTGTTCTTGAGGGCGGCGCTCAGGCCTTGACGGTGCGCTTTTCAATGCGCTTCTCGAAGGTGCCGACGATGACCCGGTCGACATAGATGCCCGGGGTGTGGATCTCGCTGGGCAGCAGCACGCCAGGCTCGACGATCTCTTCGACCTCGACCACGGTGATCTTGCCGGCGGTGGCGGCCAGCGGGTTGAAGTTCTGCGCGGTGTTGCGGTACACCACGTTGCCGTAGTGGTCGGCCTTCCAGCCTTTGACGATGGCGAAGTCGCCGGTGATGGACTCTTCGAGGATGTACTTGCGACCGTTGAACTCGCGTACCTCCTTGCCTTCGGCGACCGGGGTGCCGTAGCCGGTGGCGGTGAAGAAGGCCGGGATGCCGGCGCCGCCGGCGCGCATCTTCTCGGCCAGGGTGCCTTGCGGGGTGAGCTCCACTTCCAGTTCGCCGCTGAGCAGCTGGCGCTCGAACTCGGCGTTCTCGCCGACGTAGGAGGCGATCATCTTGCGGATCTGCCGGTCCTCGAGCAGCACGCCCAGGCCAAAGCCGTCGACGCCGCAGTTGTTGGAGACCACGGTCAGGCCCTTGACGCCGCGGCGCTTGATTTCGGCGATGAGGTTCTCGGGGATGCCGCACAGGCCAAAGCCGCCGGCCAGCACGGTCATGTCGTCGGTCAGGCCCGCCAGGGCCTCTTCGTAAGTTGCTACACGCTTGTCCAGTCCGGCCATGCTCAGTCGCCTTTTGTAGTTGTTGGAACCGTACGGTCATCTTCACTGTAGCCGACTGATTTGTTAATTTTGTTTTCGTCATCGATTGATAACTTTTCCAAAACAAAGGGTCAGCCCCTCATGAACGTCAAGCAGCTGCGGGCCTTCGTCACCGTGGCCAAGTACCAAAGCTTCGCCCAGGCCGGCGAGCACCTGCACGTGTCGCAACCGGCCCTGAGCCTGACCATCAAGGCCCTGGAGGACAACCTCGGCGGCGCCCTGCTCACCCGCACCACCCGCAGCGTCAGCCTGACCCCCGAGGGCGAGGTGCTGCTGCCCCTGGCCAAGCGCCTGCTCGCCGATTGGGACGATACCGAGGAAATGTTGCGCCAGCGCTTCACCCTGCAACTGGGCCGGGTGTCGGTGGCGGCAATGCCGGCGTTCGCCGGCAACCTGCTGCCACGGTCGCTGAAGGTGTTTCGCCAGCGCTACCCCAAGGTCAATGTCACCGTGCACGACGTGATCAACGAGCAGGTGCTGGAACTGGTGCGCCATCGCCGCGTCGAACTGGGCATCGGTTTCGAGCCGGAAAGCAGCGAGGCGCTGCGTTTCCACACGCTGTACATGGATCGCTTCGTCGCCGTGGTGCCTGCCGACTCGCCCCTTGCCCAGCAGCCCCAGGTGCGTTGGCAGGAGCTGCTGGCCGAGGACTTCATCGCCCTGCAGCGGCCATCGGCGGTGCGCCTGCTGCTCGAACAGCACCTGGCCGCCAACCATGGCAAGCTGGCGGTGGCCTTCGAGAGCCATCAGTTGTCGACCATCGGCCGCATGGTCGCCAGTGGTCTGGGAGTCAGCGCGGTGCCGGCGCTGTGCATCGAGCAGATGCAGGAGCTCGGCGCCCGTTGCGTGCCGCTGGTCGATCCCACCGTGGAGCGGCGCATCGGCGTGATCGCCCTGGGCGATCACAAGCTGTCCAAGGCCGCCGAGGCGCTGCTCGATGTGCTGCTGACCCATACCCATCCACAGGAGGTGACATGCGTTACGTGAATCTGGCGGGCTCCCGCGTTCCGGCCATCGGCCAGGGTACCTGGTACATGGGCGAGGACCCGGGCCACAGGGCCGCCGAAGTGGCGGCGCTGCAACAAGGCATCGACCTGGGCCTGGGCCTGATCGACACTGCTGAAATGTACGCCGAGGGCGGCGCCGAACAGGTGGTCGGCCAGGCCATCGCTGGGCGCCGGGACCAGGTGTTCCTGGTCAGCAAGGTCTATCCGCACAATGCCAGCCGACGCGGTGTGCCGGCCGCCTGCGAGCGCAGCCTCCAGCGCCTGGGCACCGACTGCATCGACCTATACCTGCTGCACTGGCGCGGCCAGTACCCGCTGGACGAGACGGTGGAAGCCTTCGAGCGGCTGATCGAGCAGGGCAAGATTCGCCGCTGGGGCGTGTCCAATTTCGACCTCGACGACCTGCGCGAACTGGATAACAGGGCCTGCGCCACCAACCAGGTGCTGTACAACCCGGCCGAGCGTGGCATCGAATTCGACCTGCTGCCGTGGAGCCGCGAGCAGGGCTTGCCAACCATGGCCTACTGCCCGTTGGCCCAGGCCGGGCGCTTGCTGGGTCACCCGGTGCTGACGCAGATCGCCGAGCGCCATGGCGCCACGCCGGCCCAGGTGAGCCTGGCCTGGGTCACGCGCAATGATGGGGTGATCGCGATTCCCAAGGCGGTGGATCCGCAGCATGTGCGCTTGAATGCGGCGGCGGCCGACCTGGTGCTTGCCGAAGAGGACCTGCAAGCCATCGAGCAGGCGTTTCCGGCTCCGACACGCAAGCAGCGACTGGCGATGGTCTGAGGCTTAATGAAAGTCCCGGCTGCGCACATCAAGCCCCTGCAACAGCGGGCTGATGTCTTCCAGGCGCCGGGCGATCAGGTGCCGCACCCCGCTCTCCTGCTCCAGCTGCCCGCTCACCTTGAGCAACTTCGAACCTACCAGTTCGCGCCGTTGGCGCTCTGCCAGGTCGCGCCAGACCACTACGTTGACCATGCCATGCTCGTCCTCGAGGGTGACGAAGGTCACGCCACTGGCGGTCTGTGGTCGCTGGCGCCCGACCACGATGCCGGCGACGGCGATGCTGTCGCCATGCTCGACCCCTGCCAGCTCCCTTGAACTGCGACACCCCAGCGCGCGCAAGCGTGTCCGCAACAGGGTCAGGGGGTGCGGCCCGAGGGTGGTGCCCAGGGTGTCGTAGTCGGCGGCCAGGTCTTCGGCAATGCTGGGTGCAGGCAAGGCCACCGCCTGTTCAAGTGTCGATTC
This sequence comes from Pseudomonas sp. On1, assembly GCF_033783325.1. Classification (NCBI taxonomy): domain Bacteria; kingdom Pseudomonadati; phylum Pseudomonadota; class Gammaproteobacteria; order Pseudomonadales; family Pseudomonadaceae; genus Pseudomonas; species Pseudomonas sp. On1. The sequence continues at coordinate 290,773 of NZ_JAWPOA010000003.1, forward strand.
AACCTCGGCGAACAACGGCAGTTGCGCCTGCACCGCCGCCACCTGCCAGCGCGCCTGGTGGCGGTCGCCAGCCAGCCCGCGCATTGCCCCGGCATCGGCCAGGCGCGCCCGGGCCCGGCCATCGAGCCCGGCGCGCAGGCACAGGTCCTCGACATCCCGCCAGGGGCGCTGCGCCCTCGCCTGCTCCAGGCGCCGGGCATCGCCTTCGCTGAAGCCGCGGATCTGGCGCAGCCCCAGGCGGATGGCCAGTTCGCTCTCGCCCAGTGCCTCCAGGGTGCAATCCCACTCGCTGTGGAATACATCCACCGGGCGCACCTCGATGCCCTGGCGGCGCGCCTCCTGCAGCAACTGGTCGGGGCTGTAGAAGCCCATTGGCCAGCTGTTGACCAGCGCGCAGGTGAAGATCGCCGGCTCATGGCACTTGAGCCAGCTGCTGGCGTAGCACAAAAGGGCAAAGCTGGCGGCGTGGGACTCGGGGAAACCGTAGCTGCCAAAGCCCTTGATCTGCTCGAAGATACGCTCGGCAAAGGCATGCTCGTAGCCATTGCGCAACATGCCCGCGACCAGCCGCTCGCGGTGCGGTTCCAGGCCGCCATGGCGCTTCCAGGCGGCCATGCTGCGGCGCAGTTGGTCGGCCTCGCCAGGGCTGTAGTCGGCGGCGACCATGGCCAGCTCCATCACCTGCTCCTGGAACAGCGGCACGCCCAGGGTGCGCTCGAAAACGGCCTTGAGCTTTTCCGATGGGTAGGTGACCGGCTCCTGCTTCAACCTGCGGCGTAAATATGGATGAACCATGTCGCCCTGGATCGGCCCCGGACGGACGATGGCCACCTCGATCACCAGGTCGTAGAACTTCACCGGCTTGAGCCGGGGCAGCATGGCCATCTGCGCCCGCGACTCGATCTGGAACACGCCCATGGTCTCGGCGCGGCCGATCATGGCGTAGGTGGCCGGGTCTTCCTTGGGCAGGGTCGCCAGCGTGTACTCACGGCCCCGGTGCCGGGCGATCAGGTCGAAGCAGCGGCGCAGCGCGCTGAGCATGCCCAGCGCCAGCACGTCGACCTTGAGCAGGCCGACCATGTCCAGGTCGTCCTTGTCCCACTGGATCACCGTGCGCTCGGCCATCGCCGCGTTCTCCACCGGCACCAGCTGGTCCAGTGGCTGTTCGGAGATGACGAAGCCCCCCGGGTGTTGCGACAGGTGCCGGGGAAAGCCGATCAGCTCCCCCGCCAGCACCAGGATGCGCCGCAGCGACGGGCTGTGCGCATCGAACCCGGCCTCGGCCAGGCGGGCGGCATCCGGGATGCGGTCGCTCCAGCGCCCGCAGCACTTGGCCAGGGCGTCCACCTGGTCGGCCGGCAGGCCGAGCACTCGCGCCACATCGCGCACCGCGCCGGCGGCGTGGTAGCTGCTGACCACCGCGGTGAGCGCCGCCCGGTGCCGGCCGTAGCGCTGGAACACGTACTGGATCACCTCTTCGCGGCGCTCATGCTCGAAATCCACGTCGATGTCCGGCGGCTCGTTGCGCTCGCGGGAAAGAAAGCGTTCGAACAGCAGGCGGTGTTCCATCGGGTCGAGCTCGGTGATGCCGAGGACGAAGCACACCACCGAGTTGGCCGCCGAGCCGCGCCCTTGGCAGAGGATGCGCTGGCGGCGGGCGAAGGCGACGATGTCGTGGACGGTGAGGAAGTAGCTCTCGTAGCCCAGTTCCTCGATCAGCGCCAGCTCCCGCTCCAGCACCGTGTTCACCTTGTCGCTCGGGCCCTGGGGCCAGCGTTCGGGCAACCCTCGGCGGCACAGTTCGCGCAGCCAGCTGGCCGGGGTCTGCCCGTCGGGCACCAGCTCACGCGGGTATCGGTATTGCAACTGCGACAGGTCGAACGTGCAGCGCGCCGCGACCTGCGAGGTCTGCGCGAGCAGATCGTCGGGGTACAGCTCGCGCAACTGCTCGAGCGACCTCAGGTGACGCTCGCCATTGGCGAACAGGTACCGCCCCGCCTCGGCGACCGCGCAATGTTCGCGGATGGCGGTCATGCAGTCCTGCAGCGCCCGCCGGCCACGCACGTGCATGTGCACATCGCCGCAGGCCACCAGCGGAATATCGAGCCGTGCCCCTAGCGCGCGCAGGTAAGCCAGGCGCTGGGCGTCGTCGGCCCCGCGGTGCAGGTGCAGCGCCAGCCACAGGCGCCCGGCGAACAGCGGCTGCAGCCAGGCCCCGGCGCCGTCGTCCGGCTCGGCCACCCACAGCGCCAGCAAGCCCTGGTGATGGGCCTCGAGGTCCTCGACGAGCAACTGGTAGCTGCCTTTCTGCGAACGCCGCCGGGCGCGGGTGATCAAGGCGCAGAGGCTCTGGTAGCCGGCAAGGTCCTGTGCCAGCAGGACCAGCTTCGGCCCCTGGTGCACCCGCACCTCGCTGCCGACGATCAACCGCACCTGATGCTGCTTTGCCGCCTGCCAGGCCCGGACGATGCCCGCCAGGGTGCATTCGTCGGTGATCGCCAGGGCCTGGTAACCCTGCTCGCGGGCGCGACGGAACAGCTCGTCGGCACTGGAGGCGCCACGCTGGAAACTGAAGTTCGACAGGCAGTGCAGCTCGGCGTAGCCGGGAGCGCTCATGCGAACCAGCCTTGCAGCCACAACGGCCCCGGGGCCGCGAGGTCGCGGAAGGCCCAGCCGCGCAGGCCATCACGGGTTTCGATGCGGTAGTAGTCGCGCCGCACATCACCACCGTCCCACCAGCCGGACTCGATGCGCTCGGCCTGTCCGAGCAGTTGCAGGCCGGTCTCGGCCAGCACCTGAGGCACCGGCAGCAACCAGCCGGGGCGTCGACCAGGGGCCATCACCAAATGGCCCTGCCCACCCTGCTCCACTCCTTGCCAGGCGCACTCGGGGCGATGATCGGCCTCGGCACGCAAGCCTTTGACCGCGTCATCGCCCAGCCGCGCGCGCAGGCGCTCGCGCAGTTGGTCCCAAGGCTGGGCCTGCTGCGCACGCGGGTCGAACAGCGCCTGGTGCTGGGGCACGAACGGTGGCAGGTCGGCGGCCAGCAGCCGCAGGTTGCGCACCGGCGCCGGGATGCGCAGCGGCTCCAGGCGGCCACGGGCAAGCTCGAACAACAGCGAGGCGTCGCGCTCGGCGGCCAGCAGGCCGACCTTGAGCACGGTGTCGGCGCCTTCGGCATGCTCCAGGTGCAACTCGAACCGCTGCACGCCACAGTCACGCCCGGCGAGGAAAGCCGCCAGGTCGTGGATAAGACGACGCAGGGGGAACAGCAGCGCCTGGTGCGACTCGACGTCGAAGTTCAGCTCCAGCCGCGCCTCGAAACGGTCGGGCGGCTGGTAGAAATCCAGCCCCAGGCTACGCAGGCCGAGCAGTTGGTCCAGGTGCAACTGCACCTGGGCGCTGAAACGCCTGGCCAGGGCATCCCGGGGTAACGCCAGTACCTGCCCGAGGCGGCGCAGGCCCATGCGGGCGAAGGCTTCGGCTGCCTCGCTGGGCAGGCCGACACGCTCGACGGGCATGTCGAGCAAGGCGTCGCGGGTTGCCTGCGGGCAGTTCAGCGCCAGGCCATCATGGCCGTTGGCGAGCATTCTCGCCGCCACCGGGTTGCTGGCCAGCACGATGCGCTGGCGCAAGCCGAGTGCCGCCAGTTCCTCGCGCAGGCGCGCCTCGAACGACGGCCACGGGCCGAACAGTTGCAGGCTCGAGCCCACTTCCAGCAACAACGCACGGGGATAGTGCAGGCTGACCTGGGCGCTGAAACGGTAGGCCCAGGCCGCGAGCAACTGTTGCAGTTGCTCGATACGCGCCGGTTCGACATCGACGCAGGCGAAACCGTCGGCCAGGGCACGGGCGGCGGTCAATGCCTGGCCGGCGCGCAGGCCCAGCGCACTGGCTGCCGGGTTGACCGCCCGCAGCACGCGGCGCTGGGGCGGCCCGCCAAGCAGCACCAGCGGTGCCTCGGGGTCGTCGCGCTCGCGCAGGACAGTGTCCAGCGCCAGCTGGGGAAACAGGATGCAGGCCCAGAGCATGGCGCATCACCCCTGCCCTGGGCAGGCGATGGGTGCGGCAGGCGGCAGGCCACCCCGGCACTTGAGCACGCGCCACTGTGCCGGGCGCAGGTCGAGGGCGATGCGCAGGGCGGCGGGCGAAGGGTTCAGCGCGGCCTGTCGCGGGCGGCAGGCGAACGCCAGCGCGTTGCCGGTTTCCGCGGCCACTTGCAAACGCCGCAGCGCCCGATCATCGGCACGCTCCGGCCAGCACAACACCGCGGCGCAACTGCCCGAGCGCAGGCACTGCTCGGCCGCCCACAGGGCATCGCCGGCCTCGGCGTCGACCTGCACCAGCCAGCGCAGGTCGACTCCGGCAGCCTGCCAGGCCGGTGCATAAGGGATGAACGGCGGCGCCACCAGCACCACCCGCTGCCCTTCCCCACTCAGCCGGGCAAGCGTGGGCCAGAGCAACTGCAACTCACCGCAGCCGGGGCTGGCCAGCAGCAGCTCGCTGAGCGACGCCGCCGGCCAACCGCCTTCCGGCAGCCGACCATCGAGGGTGGCATGCCCGGTGGGCTGCAGGCCCTGCGGGCGCGCCCGGGCCTGCCGCCCGCGCCATACCTGGCGCTGGTCGAGCAGCCGGTCGAGTTCGACCACCGCGCCCATCAGTCACGCCTCAGCAAGCCGCAGAACACGCCTTCAATGAAGAACTCGCGCTCGGGGCTCACATCGATGGGGGCATAGGCCGGGTTGCGCGGCAGCAGGCGATAACCGCCGCGGATGCGCTGCAGGCGTTTGATGGTCACCTCGCCGTCGAGCCGGGCGACCACGATCTGCCCGTCGCGGGCCTCGCCCTGCTGGCGAATGCCGACCAGGTCACCGTCGAAGATGCCGTCGTCGACCATCGAGTCGCCGCGCACCTTGAGCAGGTAGTCAGGGGTACGCCGGAACAGGCTGGGGTCGAGCAGCAACTGCTCGTGGATATCGAGGTCGGGCCCGATCGGCGCACCGGCGGCGACCTGGCCGAGCACCGGCACTTCGAGGATCTCGGGCCGGCGCAGCGGCTCGGCCAGGCGGATGCCCCGCGCCTGGTTGGGGGTGACGTCGATGAAGCCGCCCTGGCTCAGGGCGGTGATGTGCTTGCGCGCCACGCTGCGCGAAGCGAAACCGAAGCGCTCGGCGATGTCGGCCAGCGACGGCGGCTGGCCTTGATCGGTGATGCGCTCGCGGATGAATTCGAGGATGGCGCGGCGTTTGGGGGATAAATTGTCCATGGAGCACATTTGTACTCCTTTCTGCGAAAACTGAACAGACCCCTTCGTCGCCGGCCTTCCGCGCCCAGGCTCAGTAGCGAATGGACAAAGCGATCGCCTCGTTTGGCGTCTGGTGTTTCTCCAGTAGCGCGAGTACGTCCTTCTTCAGTTGCGCCTGCTTGTCGATCAGCGGCAGGTCGCGGAACTTGTAGTCCAGGTCGGCATAGCTCTCCGAGACACCGGCATTGAGGTGGTTCTTGCCGAAGGTGTGCACGATGTGCTTGGACTTCCAGATGTCGTACTGGCTGAACACCTGTTCCGCGGGCAAGTGCTTGGCGACCGCGAACGGCAGCCGGGTCAGCAGGCAGTAGTTCATCTTGTACTTGTGGAACTGGTAGTGCTCCAGGGAGTGGACGAACGATACGTACCAGATATAGGTGGCGATCACTTCGATGTTGAAGGCCTTGTCATTGGCCTGGCACGGCAGGTTGACATAGCGGCACAGCTCGGCGACCCAGTTGTTGATGTAGGGCTCGGAGCCGTCGCGCAGCAGGTCGTCGTAACTGGCCGTGACGAACTTCAGCACCGCCGCGTAGTAGTCGCGGTACTGGGCGTTGAGTGCGTGCTGGCCATTGAGGTACTGGTCGAATGGGATGGCGAACTTGATCTCGAATTTCTGGGTCAGCGCCTGGTCTTCGGTGTCGCGCTTGTTGTACATGTTCAGGGCGTTTTCATAGCCAACCTTGTAGAAGGTCTGCGCCGAGTAGTAGCCGATGCAGCTGTAGAGGAACTTGTCGGCGATACCGGTGGTTTCGCGCAGCGACAGCGGCGATTCCTTGAACTGGTGGTTGAGCATCAGGATATAGGCGGTGTGCGGGTCCATCAGCTTGTGGAAGTTGCAATCCTTGGGCACCAGGTTGAACAGGAACGCCGCGCCCATTTCGGCGAAGAACAGGTGGTGGTGCAGGTGCGCGCCGAGGATGAAGAACACCATGGTGTTCGACATGAAGTAGACCTTGGCCAGGTCCCAGTGCGGCTCGCCCGGGCCGACGCTGAAGCCGTCGCGCAGGGTGATGCGCATGCTGTCGGTGGCGAAGTCCTGGGCGATGGAAATGCTGGCCACGTCGAACACCGAGCTGGACAGGCGGATCTCGCGGGTGAAATCACGCATGTCGAAGGTCGATACGCCATCGACCGTCTGCAGGTAATGGGTGATCTGCGACGACATCAGGAAGACTTTCAGGTCCTCGTCGGAAATCGCCGTCGGTTGCGGGAACTGGCCCAGCGGTACTTTGTAGTAGTCGCGGTTGGCCTTGATGATCGACTGGATGTAGTTATGGTAGACCTTGTCTTTTCTCCAGCGATAGACCAGTTCGGCGGGCAGTTTCTTGGGGATGTAGCCCATGTGGTAGTCAGTGCCCGGGATCGCCGTGCTCTCCATCGAGATGGAGTCGCGGTTGTAGTGGCGGTAGCCGAAGTAGCGCGGCAGCAGCCATTTCAACTGCACCCACTTCCAGGCCAGGAAACTGGCGCTGAGACTGATCGCGTACAGCGACAGCAGCAGTGGTACGAATTTTACGTAATACAGGCCGATGTACACATGCTTCAAGGGCTCGGCCCGGGTCTTGCTCATCAACAGGATCACCGGGCTGGCGGTGATGAAAAACGCCAGCAGGATAACTTCCAGCATGCTTCAAACTCCTTGTTCGATCGCTTTGTTCTTCTTGCGGCTTGCGCCGTAGCTGTACAGGCAGGCGCCTGTGAAAATCACGTTGACGACGCTCCAGATGAGCGCGGCGTCGGGGCTGTACCAAGTCGTCAGATCGAAGGCCGGCAGGTTCATCAGCGGGGCGTCGCCGGCGATAGTGCGCACGAACAGGTAGAAGCCGAAGGTGTAGGCGCGGGCCTGGAAGTACAGGTCGGAGCGGCGCAGGAGCAAGGCGTAGGCCACCGGCGCCAGCAACAGCGGCAGTGCGTAGCCGAAGGTGGTGATCCGCGCCGAGTACAGGAAACACAGGTTCCAGGTGGTGTACAGGTAGGGCCAGTAGGCCGGGACGCGCACCACGAAATCACTGTGGCGGCCTGAGATCTCCCAGTGTTGGCGCGAGTACGGCAGGCACAGGATCAGGCCCACGGCGGCGACGATGTTGAGGACGTTGCCGGTTTGCCAGTCGATCACTGAGGCTTCGATGATGTTGAGCACGATCACCAGGTAGATGAGCTTGTAGATGAAACCTTCGATTTTCGGCCTGTACCTGGCGTAAGCCAGGAAGCACATGGGCAGCAGCACGCTGATGGTCTTGATGCGCATGAACAGGTTGGCGTTGGGCACCAGTAACGCCGGCAGCGACAGCACGAAGAAGGTCAGGCCCACCAGGCGGTAGCGCCTGAAAAGCTCGGCGACCAGCAGCAAGACCGCGAAAAGAACCAACATCAACAACAAGGTGTTCGGCATGAGGTGTTTCCCTACTCATTCATGGATCGACGTGGGCCAGGCGCAAATGGCGGGCACGGCAAAGCCTGCCGCGCGCGGCGCCAGGCCAGAGGCCCGGTGCCGTGGAGCAATGGACGGATTACGTGGGTGTGGTGTTTGCCAAGTGGGCCGAGACGCGACCTGGCTCAGGCCTTGCCGAGCACGTGGGCCTCAGCCTCAAGCCATTTCCTGATGGCTTCGGGCATCGGCGCGGTAGTGGGTTCGACCTTGAGCTTTTCGGCGATCACCGCGTTGGCGACCAGGCCTTTGCGACCGACCCAGGCGCCCTTGGAATAACCAGTCACCACCACTTCACCGGCACGGTTGAAGAAGGTGTACTGGAAGTAGGTCCAGCTCTCGTCGAGGCAGCAGATGCTGAACTCGGCGGTGTATTGTTCGAACATGGAAAGTTGCTTTTTATAGACGACCAAATTACCGCCGAGCATGGGTTTCCAACCCAACTTGAAGGCAGGAATAAGGATCTTCGCACGCAGGCAAAGTTCCAGCATGAACAGATCGACAATCGTCATGTAACGGCCGTTGTTCATGTGTTTATTGATGTCTATATCGTTCGGCCAGACCCGCAGCGTACGCTGCAGCGTTTCGGTCAGGGCCATCGGCGGCTTGAAGAAACCGCGCAGAATAGCCAGCAACAGACGGATGTAGAGATTCATCCAGTTATCCCTCCCTAGGATTTTTATTATCGTTCCCTGTTCGGTCACCCGTTGTTTTTTCGGGTGGCCGCAAGCGGCGCGTTGCAGGCCTGCTTGTTTAATTCCGGAGCGGGGCGAAAGCTAACAGCTTTCAACAGGAGCAACCAGTGGCAACAGCCTCAATTAAACGGAAAAACGCAACTGAATAACCGGTCACGTTTGGACTTTATATCCAATTGATGCTGAAACGTTTGTTGGTTGATGACATATCTATCCGTAGTGATGCACATCAGTCTGTGGCGCTGCTCAGTGCCCGGCGCAGTGCCTCGGGCAGATCAACCGGTTGCTTGCTATCGGGGCAGACGCATACCTGGGTCATGCTGGCGCGGAAACATGACTCGCCACTGGCTCCTACCCCTTCCACATTGAAACTGAACGATGTGCGGCCGAGCGGCCCGCTGCTGACGTGCACGCGGATCAGGTCGTCCCAGGCCATCGGCGCCAGGAACTCGATGGACAATGCCCGTGCCGGCGGCATGACACCCATGGCGAACAGCTTGCGCAGGCCTTCGCCGCCCAGCTGGTGGGAAAGAAACTCGTGGATCGCCTCGATGACGAAGTAACTGATACGCGGCGTGTAGACGATCCCGGCGGGGTCGCAATCGCCGAACAGGATCTTGCGGGTGGTGACGAAAGGCATGGGGTGGGTGCTCCGTGCAGTGGATGCCTGGCAGCCGATAGTAACCGTTCAGGGTCTATTGGGGCTGGAGCGTTTGCTCGGCAGCCCCACTGCCTGTGAGACTTGTGCCGAAAACGCGAAAGAACCGGCCAACTGCACTTTCCAATGCTGATGGCATAAGATGCTGCTGAATGGTTTCTCCCCCTTAAGGATGCCCGATGCTGACCGCCCTGCTGTTCGATCTCGATGGGACCCTCACCGATACCGACACACTGCACTTGCAAGCCTTCCGCAAGCTGCTGTACGACTACGATGGCCGCGAGCTGACTCAGGAGCAGTTCAACACCCAGGTCAGCGGACGCTCCAACGGCCTGTTGTTCGCCGAGCTGTTTCCCCAGGCCGATGCCACCCACCGCCAGGTCCTGGCCGAGCGCAAGGAGGCGTTGTTCCGCGAACTGTCGCCAACCCTGACACCAATGCCCGGCCTGCTGCATCTGCTGGCACATGCCGAGCAGCACGGCATCGGCATGTGCGTGGTGACCAACGCGCCGCGCCTGAACGCCGAGCACATGCTCGGGGCCATGGGCCTTGGCGAGCGTTTCGGCCATGTGCTGGTCGCCGATGAGCTGGCACGGCCCAAGCCCGATCCCCTGCCCTACCTCACCGGGCTGCAGTGCCTGCAGGCCCAGGCCGGGCAGGCGCTGGCCTTCGAGGACTCGCTGCCTGGCGTCAAGGCGGCTGTCGATGCCGGCATCTTTACCGTGGGCCTGGCCACTACCCAGCCGGCCGAACGACTGCTGGAAGCTGGGGCGCGGCTGGTGATCGAAGACTATGACGATCCGCGGTTGTGGGATGTGATCGCGCGGATGCAAGAGACGGCCTGATCAACTGACACCTCATGGCTCCATTGGCAGGTCGACCTGAGTTTTGCAAACGTTCGAATTGTTGCCGTTGCCGTTGCCGTTGCCGTTGCCGTTGCCGTTGCCGTTGCCGTTGCCGTTGCCGTTGCCGATCAGGAGTCTAGCGCCCTACCCAGCTAGCGACAGCTGCGTCAGCCCAGGCGCCGCCCGTAACTTCGCGACTTCAGGAGACCTGCGTTCGGCCTCCTGAAGTCGCAATTTGTGTCGCCTGAACTATCGCGCGCTTAGAAGCAAAAGCAGAGCGAGAGCGAGAGCGAGAGCGAGAGCGAGAGCGAGAGCGAGAGCAAACTGCTCGTGATCAACGGTAAATGCAAACTCCCGGTTCCGGATCAACCATTCGTCGATAACGGATACAAACTGTCGAATTACCTAAAGGCCATCCGACTACGGGGTGAACCCCCAAGCGTGGAGTCACGCCCATGAGCCATCCAGCCCCCAAACACCCCGTGGCAACCCGCAGCCAATGGCTCGCCGCCCGCCAGCAGCTCTGGCTGCACGAGAAGGCCTTCACCCATCAACGCGACGAGCTCGCCGCCGCCCGCCGCGCCCTGCCCTGGGTAGCGGTGGAGCAGGATTACCGTTTCCAGGGCCCGGGCGGCGAACTAAGCCTGGGCGAGCTGTTCGCCGGACGCAGCCAGTTGCTGGTCTATCACTTCATGTTCGCCGACGGCTGGCACGAAGGCTGCCCGGGCTGCTCGTTCCTGGCCGACCACTTCGACGGCGCCAACCTGCACCTGGCCCACCACAATGTTTCCCTGGTGGCGGTTTCGCGGGCGCCCTATGCCGAGTTCCAGGCGTTCCGCAAGCGCATGGGCTGGCACTTCCCATGGTTCTCCTCGCACGGCAGCCGCTTCAACCAGGATTTCGGCGTCACCGTCGCCACCGATGGCAGCGCCCAGTACAACTACGAACCCTACACCGGCGACGAAACAGAGCTGCCCGGGCTCAGCGCGTTCTACCGCGATAGCGACGGCAGCCTGTACCACACCTACTCCACCTATGCCCGGGGGCTGGACATCCTGGTCAATGCGTACAACTTCCTCGACCTCGCGCCCCTGGGGCGCAACGAGGACGGGACTATGGACTGGGTGCGGCATCATGATTGCTATGAAGGTGCCAGTGGCAAGCCGCACTGCTGCAAGGAGTGAGTTTCCGGCAGGTCAGATCGCCTGCACCGCCAGCAACTCCGTCAAGACCTCGGCCAGTGCCTTGACCATCACATCTGCCGTGGGACGATGCACGATGACGATCTCGTAGCTGTCCACCTCCGGCAGCCCCTGCTCGATGCCCAGCACCCGGTGCTCGAGCAGCGCTGCCCGCGGCGGCAGCAGGCTGATGCCCATGCCGTCGGCCACCGCCGCCTGGATACCGCTGAGGCTCGAGCTGGTGAAGCTGATGCGCCAGCGCCGGCCCATGCCTTCGATCGCACTGATCATGTCATCGCGGTACAGCCCGCGGGGCGGAAAGGTCACCAAGGGAATCGGGTCGAGATCGAAGGACGGCATGCGCGCGCTGTCGATCCATTGCAGGCGCTCCGGCCAGCAGGCCACGCCCTCGCGGCTGTTGCGCCGCTGCTTGAGCAATACCAGGTCGAGCTCGCCATTGTCATAGGCCTGGCTGAGATCGCGGCATAGCCCGCTGGTGACTTCCAGCTTGACCTGGGGGTGCTGCCGGCTGAACGCGGACAACGCATTGGTGGTGCGCCCGCCGACGAAATCCTCCGGAACGCCCAGGCGCACGGTTACCCCGACCATGGCCCCAGCCAACGCCTCGAGCATCTGGTCATTGAGGGCCAGCATGTGCCGCGCATAACCGAGCAGGGTCTGCCCGGCATCAGTGGGCAGCACATCGCGGTTGCCACGCACCAGCAGGCGGTGGCCGACCATGTCCTCGAGGCGGCGGACCTTCTGGCTGATGGTCGACTGCGTGGAATGCAGGCGCGCCGCGGCGGTGGTGAAACTGCCGCAGTCAGCCACCACGACGATGGCGCGCAGCAGGTCGAGGTCGAACAGGGCCCTATTTGGTTTTACGCTGGCAGACATCTTGATATTCAACTTCTGAATGACAAACCTGACTTCTACCACGGGTACCGATACCCGGCAACATGCGCAAATACACTGGGATCCATCCAGATTATTCACTTCTGCTACAAATACAGGCCGCCTAGCATGGACCCTCGTCCTATCAGGAGCCGACCACCATGCGCCTGCCGTTCACCGCCTTGCTGCTGACCCTGTTCACCAGCCTTGCCAGCCATGCCGAGATCCCTGCCATGAACACTGCGTTGCTCGATGCCGCTCGCCGCGGCGATGCCCCTGCCGTGCGCCAACTGCTCGATCGGGGCGCGCAGGCCGATAGCCGCAACGACCAGGGCCAGACCGCGTTGCTGGTGGCCACCCACGCCAATGAAGTGGAAGCCGCCAAGGTGCTGATCGAGGCCGGCGCTGACGTCAACGCCAAGGACAATATCAACGACAGCCCCTACCTGTACGCGGGCGCACGGGGGCTGGACGACATCCTGCGCCTGACCCTGGCCCATGGCGCCGACCTGAAGAGCACCAACCGCTACGGTGGTACCGCGCTGATCCCGGCCGCCGAACGCGGGCATGTGAGCACCGTGCAGTTGCTGATCGCGGCCGGTGTCGATGTGAACCACCTCAACCGCCTGCACTGGACCGCGTTGCTCGAGGCGGTGATCCTCGGCGATGGCGGCCCGCGGCATGTGGAAATCGTGCGCCAGTTGCTGGCGGCCGGGGCGGACCCGCTAATTGCCGACAAGGACGGCGTGACTGCGCTGGAGCATGCGCGCCAACGCGGTTATCGCGAGATGGTCACCTTGCTGGAAAGCCCCAAGCGCCGCTGACGCGGCAGTTATTCCACAGCTTCGAACGGCAGACCCACATAGTTCTCGGCGATATTCGCCAGCCCCGCCGCCGACCCCATGTAGTACTCGCGATCGGCCGCCTGCATCTTGCGGTCCCAGTCATCCTGGTGTTCGCCGAAGTCATGCAGCAGCTGGGTCATGAACCAACTGAAGCGCTCACCCTTCCATACCCGCCGCAACGCCATGGGCGAATACTGCGCCAGCAGGTCGGTGCGCCCCTCGCGGTAGACCTTGACCAGGATCCGGTACAGGTAGTTGACGTCCGAGGCTGCCAGGTTCAGGCCCTTGGCGCCGGTGGGCGGCACGATGTGGGCGGCGTCGCCGACCAGGAACAGGCGGCCATGCTGCATCGGCTCGACCACCAGGCTGCGCAGCGGCGCGATGCTTTTCTCCAGCGCAGGCCCGGTCACCAGTTGCTCGGCCACCGCCTGTGGCAGGCGCGCCTTGAGTTCGGTCCAGAAGCGCTCGTCGGACCAGTCCTCGACCCGCTCTTGCAGCGGCACCTGCAGGTAGTAGCGGCTGCGCGTCTGCGAGCGCTGGCTGCACAGCACGAAACCGCGTTCGTGATGGGCGTAGATCAGCTCATGGTTGACCGGCGGGGTATCGGCCAGCAGTCCCAGCCAGCCGAACGGATAGGCCCGCTCGTACACCTTCAGCACGCTGGCCGGGATGCTCTGCCTGGCCACGCCATGGAAGCCATCGCAGCCGGCGATGTAATCGCACTCGACCCGGTGCTGGCGACCGTCCTTGTCGAATGTCAGGTAAGGCCGCGGCCCCTCGATGTCATGGGGCTGGACATTGTTGGCCGCATAGATGATCGGCGCCCCACTCTGCTCGCGAGCCTGCATCAGGTCGCGGGTGACCTCGGTCTGGCCGTAGACCATCACCGTCTTGCCAGCGGTCAGTGCCTTGAGGTCAAGACGCTGGCGATGACCACCGACCAGCAACTCGACCCCTTCATGGACCAACCCTTCGCGATCCATGCGCTGGGCCACGCCGGCTTCGCGCAGCAACTCGACCGTGCCCTGTTCGAGCACGCCGGCACGGATGCGCCCCAGCACATAGTCCGGGGTCTGGCGCTCGACGATCAGCGTATCGATGCCAGCGTTGTGCAGCAGCTGGCCGAGCAGCAGGCCGGACGGGCCGGCGCCGATGATTGCAACCTGAGTCTTCATTGTTGTTGTCTCACGATGACGATGCCGGCTTTGCACTGGCAAAGGCCACGCATCTGCTGTTAGGGTTTGCACCTGTATTTTTACTGCTGAAAAATGTGCAGAACGTGAGAAATCCGTTCTGAAAACTGCACTTTCTTGAAATTCGTTCGATTAACGGACAGACCCTACCCCATGCACAGCCCCCTTCCCGGCATCCCGTTGTTCCAGCTGTATGGCGAGCACCGCGCCTGGCCGGATACCGACCTGCTGCACTGCGAGTCGATCCCGGCGCGCAGCCGTCTGCACCACTGGGAGATCAAGCCGCACCGGCACGCCGAACTGTTCCAGCTGCTCTATGTGCAGCGCGGCGAGGCACAGGTGGAGATCGAGGGCGAACGCCGGATGATTCGCGAGGCGGCGATCCAGGTGGTGCCGCCGCTGACTGTCCATGGCTTTCGCTTCAGCGCCGATATCCAGGGGCATGTGCTGACGTTCGGCACAGCCTTGCTGGTCGATCTGGAAAAGCGCCTGGGCGCGCCCCTGAGCGTGCTGGCGGCGGCGCGGTGCTACCCGCTGGGCAAGGACCGCATGCGCCTGCACGGCCTGATCGACACACTGCAGCAGGAGTACCAGGGCAGCGCCCCGGCCCGCGGCCCCATGCTGCAGGCACTGGTCACCGCGCTGATGGTGTGGATCAACCGCCAACAAGCCGCCTTGCCAGCGCGCAGCCAGGACGAACGGGACCAGCAGTTGCTCGGCCGTTACCTGCGCCTGGTCGAGGCGCATTATCGCGAGCACCTTGCCGTGGACGATTTCGCCGCGCGCCTGGGCATCACCAGCCTGCTGTTGAACCAGCTGTGCCGGGCGCTGGCCGGGCAATCGGCGTTGCAGGTGATCCACCAGCGCCTGCTGCTCGAAGCACGGCGCAATCTTGCCTACACGCGCATGAGCATCAGCCAGTTGTCCGACAGCCTGGGGTTCAGCGACCCGACCTACTTTGCACGGTTCTTCAAACGGCTCGACGGGCAGACGCCCAAGGCATACCGCAAATCCGTGAGTGTCTGAGCGGGGCTGCAAGAACAGCGCTTGCTTGACGTATACGTCAACCTGGCATTAGGTTACTCGCATTCCCTCCCCCGAGCGCAAGCATGAGCAGCCAGACCTACAGCATCTCCGACCTGTCCCGCGAACTGGACATCACCACCCGCGCCATCCGCTTCTATGAGGAGCAGGGTCTGCTCAGCCCTGAACGACGCGGCCTGGAACGCATCTACTCGGCCCGCGACAAGGTCACGCTCAAACTGATCCTGCGCGGCAAGCGCATCGGTTTCTCGCTGGCCGAATGCCGTGAACTGATCGAACTCTACGACCCCTCCGGCGGCAACCAGAAACAGCTCACCAGCATGCTGGCGAAGATCGCCGAACGCCGCGCCCAGCTCGAACAGCAGATGCTCGACATCCAGCAGATGCACCTGGAGCTGGACACCGCCCAGGAGCGTTGCGAGCAGGCCCTGGCCGCCACCCTGAACCCGCCGCACACCCACCGTTGATCCGCCACAGGAAGCCCGCCATGTCATTGCCCAAGAATGTCCGCCTGGTCGAAGTCGGCCCGCGCGACGGCCTGCAGAACGAAGCCCAGCCCATCAGCGTCGCCGACAAGGTGCGCCTGGTGGATGACCTCACCGACGCCGGGCTCGCCTACATAGAAGTGGGCAGCTTCGTTTCGCCCAAATGGGTCCCGCAAATGGCCGGCTCCGGCGAAGTGTTCGCCGGTATCCGTCAGCGCGAGGGCGTCACCTATGCGGCGCTGGCGCCCAACCTGCGCGGTTTCGAGGATGCCCTGGCCGCCGGGGTGAAGGAAGTGGCGGTGTTCGCGGCGGCGTCCGAAGCGTTCTCCCAGCGCAACATCAATTGCTCGATCAGTGACAGCCTCAAGCGTTTCGAGCCAATCATGGAGTCTGCCCGCAGCCAGGGTGTGCGGGTGCGCGGCTATGTCTCCTGCGTGCTCGGCTGCCCCTACGAGGGACGCATCAGCGCCGAGCAGGTGGCACCGGTGGCCAAGGCCCTGCATGACATGGGCTGCTATGAAGTGTCGCTGGGCGACACCATCGGCACCGGCACCGCCGGTGACACCCGCCGCCTGTTCGAGGTGGTCTCGGCCCAAGTGCCCCGCGCGCAGCTGGCCGGGCACTTCCACGACACCTACGGCCAGGCGCTGGCCAACGTCTATGCCAGCCTGCTCGAGGGCATCAGCGTGTTCGACAGCTCGGTGGCCGGCCTGGGCGGCTGCCCCTACGCCAAGGGTGCCACCGGTAACGTCGCCAGCGAAGATGTGGTGTACCTGCTGCAAGGGCTGGGCATCGAAACCGGCATTGACCTGAACCGGCTGATCGCCGCAGGCCTGCGTATCAGCGAAGTGCTCGGGCGCGCCACCGGTTCGCGGGTGGCGAAGGCCCGCGGCGTTCGCTGAGTCACACGCTTGTCACACAGGTGTGGGTGGAGTGTTACCGCCTACACGCTGCGCAGAAGAAAATCGGGTAACAGGGAAACAATTCGACAGATTTTCACGTGCCAATCTACTCTGCAAAATCAACAAGTCATTGATTTTAAAGGGCTTTCAAAAGTTGGCACGCCACCTGCTATATCTTTAGGCATAACAAGAACAAAAAACGCGATACCCAATAAAAACAACAGTAAACGGCTCTGACATAACAAGAACAACACGGCAGAGGCGTAGCAAGCAGATTTTTTTGGAGTCGACGTGCATTCCAGGGGTTCCGGCCCCGCAACCTGGCAAGAACAATAAAACTACCTCCGAGGTAGCGGCAGTCAAGGTTGGATCACGTTGGATGAACGCAGGTCAGCGCTCAAAAAAATACGTTTGCTCTTGGCCCCGGTTGGGGGCCCCGCAGTGCAGAGACGACAGCCGACAAAAACAACAACAGGCCAGTCTCCAATAATAAGAAAAGAGCAGGCAACAACGCTTATGAGGGGAGCTTCGGCTCCCCTCAGTGCTTCCTGCCCTCCTCCTCCTCGCGCTTGTCCTCATGCTCGCCTTCGACCTTTTCCACCAGCAACGGCATGCTCGCCAGCACCAGCAGCGCCAGCACCGTGCTGACCAGCGCCGTGGCCTCGCGCCCCATGCCGGCGGCCGTGCCGATGGCGGCGGTCATCCATAACCCGGCCGCGGTGGTCAGGCCCTTGACGTGACTGGTGTCGCGGCCATTGCCCTTGAGAATCGTGCCCGCGCCGAGAAAGCCGATCCCGGCGACGATGCCCTGGATCACCCGGCTCAACGCTTGCTCGTCCGCCCCGGCCATGCTCGGTGCGAGGACGAACAAGGCCGCGCCCATGGACACCAGCATGTGCGTGCGCACCCCGGCCGACTTGCCCTTGCTCTCGCGCTCGAAACCCAGCACCGCCCCCAGCAAAGCCGCCATCAGAAGGCGGATGAGGATCCGCGAGACCTCGCGCGCGTCGGCGACATCGGCGAATTCGGTCTGCAACGCCGCCAAAAAGGCTTGCCAGAATGCTTCCATCGGGTGCCTCCAGAGATCCCGCCGAACAGGTCTCAAGAAGTGTAGGTGGATTGCTCTGGCGTGAAACCCTGCAACTGCTCCATCCAGTACGCTACGTCCAGTTCATCGATCTGCTCGGGGCGCAGGAAGCGCTCGGCATATTGCCGGTATACCCCGCTACTCAGGAACAAGCGCAGCAACTGCCCGTCGACATGCTTGTCCCGCGCCATGAACACCAGGATCTTCACCGACTCGGACAGGGTCTTCGGCGCCTTGTAGGGCCGGTCCGCCGCGGTCAGCGCCTCGAAGATGTCGGCGATCGCCATCACCCGCTCGGGGATGCTCAGCGCCTCCTGGCCAAGCCTGCGCGGGTAGCCGCTGCCGTCCATCTTCTCGTGATGGTTGCCGGCGATAGACGGCACGCGCCTGAGCTGGCGCGGGAACGGCAGCGCGCTGAGCATGATGATGGTCTGCACGATGTGCTCGTTGATCTTGAAGCGCTCTTCGTCGTTGAGCGTGCCGCGGCGGATCGACAGGTTGTACAGCTCGCCGTGGTTGCTGGCATGGGCCGGCAGGCGCATGTCGAAACCCCAGTGGTTGCGCGGGTCGTCCTTGGCCACCGGCGGCGTACGATCGCCCCAGGGCACCCGGTGCTCATCGCGGTCGGCAAGCAGGGGCTCGTCCACCGGCAAGGTTGCCGCCGAGATGTCGGTGAACCGCTCCGCCTCATCGCGGGAGATGCCCAGGCGGTTGTCGAAGTGCCGCCGCCAGCGGCGCTGGCCGATAGTGCGCAGGCGCTCGATATCGGCCTCCTGCATGAACTCGCCACCGATGTTGGCGTTGGCGACGAAGGTGAACTCCTCCTGCAAGGTTGCCCGGCATGCCTCCAGCGTGCGCCGCAGCGCCGGCTCGTCATCGCCGTTGGCCACGCCTTGCCAGTAGGCGACCTCGGCATCGCGCCAGAGCACCTCGAAGCGCATGCGCACCTCGTGGATGCGGTTGTACAAGGTCTCGAGCTTGGTCGCCTTGTCCACCACGTATTCGGGGCTGGTGATCTTGCCGCAGTCGTGCAGCCAGGCGGCCACGCGGAATTCGTAACGCTCGGCCTCGCTCATGCTGAAGTCGGCATAGGGGCCGCTGTCAGCCTGCACGGCCTGGTCCAGGAGCATCTGCGCCAGCTGCGGCACCCTTTCGCAATGGCCGCCGGTATAGGGGCTCTTGGCGTCGATGGCGTCGGCCAGCAACTTGATCATGGCGTCCAGCAGGCGCTGCTGGGCCTCGACCAGCTGGCGGGTCTCGATGGCCACGGCGGCTGCACCGGACAGTTCCTCGACGAAGCGCTGGAACGGTTGGCCCACGGCCGCGTTCGCATCGGCGAGTTGCAGCACCAGGATGCCGAGCAGCGCCTGGCCGCGGTCATTGAGCACCACCGCCAGGCTGCGCCCTTGCCATGCGAGGGCCTGGGTCACCGCGCTGGCCAGGTCTTGCCGCTCGCTTTCAGGCACCGCCAGTTCCTCAGGGTAGTCATGGCCGCGACTGGCGGCGGCCAGGCGCAACCGGGTGTTGTCGTCGTACAGATACACCGCACCGGCGCTGACGCCCGCTGCCGCCACCAGGTGATTGAGCACGCCGTCGAGCATGCCTTCGAGTTGGGTCTCGCGGCTGAGCGTGAGGGTGATCGCCTGGAAGTTGCGGATGGTGCCGGACATGCGGCTCAGCACCCGACTCAACTCACGTACTTCGGAAACCCGCGAGACAACGCCCACCTCACGGCTGAAATCGAAACTGGCCAGGCCCTGCACCTGCTCGGTCAGCCGGCGCAACGGACGGCCGATGCGCCGGCCAAGCAACCCGCCGAGCAACAGCAACACGGCGGCCAGTGCCACCGCCCAGAGCAATTGCTCGAGCAGCACCTTGCGCGCGCCGGCCAGCAGTTCGTGGGCCGGCACGGCGATCAGCACCTGCAGGTGCTGTCCGGCCATGGAGGTAAGCGGCACGCGCATGCCATACCAGGTCTGCCCCTCGACCTGGTATGGCTGCGGGCTCGCGCCCTGGGGCATGTCGGCGTAGATATGCGCAAGGCTGCCGATGCCCAGCTCGCCAATGCGCGACAGGCGCACGCTCTCACCCTCGCGCACGACCACCCGTTGCAGGTCCGGATAGGCCACCACGTTGCCCTGGTCGTCGACCACGGCGATCTCGGTACCTGCGGTAATGCGCAGGTCGCGGCTCTCGCTGGCCAGGTCGCTGACCGAGACATCCATGCCGATCACTGCCGTGCCCTGGGCACTGCGCTGGGCCATGGTCAGGCCGATCTCGCGGGTGGTGAAGAACACGTAGGGGCGAGTGAGCACGGTTTCAGGCTGCGCGCTCGCTTCGATGAACCAGGGACGTTGGCGTGGATCGTATTGATAGTCGGACTTGCTCTGGCGCTGCAACAGGGTCAGTTCCGCGTCATAGAAGCGCCACTCCCCCTGCATCGTGCCATCCTCGCCTTGGGTGACGGTCTGGACCAGGAACGCCGTGTCTGCCGGAGCAGCGAAGCGCTGCAATAATTGCGGGTCGCGCAAACGGCGGACCAGCAGGAATTCACCGTTGGGATAACCGACGTAGGCAGCGCTGAGCATGCGGTTGGCACGCAGACTCTCGGCCAGTTGCGGCAATTGCTCGAGACGCTCGGCCAACGTATCCGACGCCGGGCTGAAGGCCAGCAGACGAATGCTGCTCTGCACCGGGTCAACCAGGCGTCGGGCGCGCTCGTCGATGGTCCGGCCCACCTGCTGGGCGGCATCGCCGGCGGCGGCCACCAGGGCCTGGCGCACGCCCAGGTAGGCTTGCCAGGCCAGGGCCGCGCCCAGCGCCAGCATGCCCAGCATGATCGCCAATGCCACCAGCCATTGCAGGGAAATGCTCCGGCCACGGTTGTTCATGGCCGTCTACCTCGAGCGGACGCCCGTCCAGCCTGCCCTCTCAACACGCAGCCCATCCCAGGTACTCCCCGTGTGGCGATTTCCACAGTGTAATCAGCCCATGCGAACGTGCCGGCCCGAGATATCCGCTGGCAGCGAGACAACCCGATAGTGGCACGACGCCATATAAAACTGCATGCACTTTTTCGAAGCGATTGCAGGCCCCGGTTTGCCGAGACAATCCATCGTATACAAAACAAGCGAATTCTGTTTACACTGCCTCGCGCCTACGACAACGGTCATCGCCGTTGCGTATTGCGACAGGCTCAAGCCATGCGACATCCACTGCCGCCCGCCTTCACCGGGCATCCTTCGCGAATGCCACTTGCCGCATTCGCCCTGTCACCGTCTGCCCACCTGCCCAATGCGCCCGCCATGGCGCAGCCTTGGCACGTGCGCGGTGAACCGTTCGCCCCTGTCATCGACGCCCGGCCACGCCGCGGCGCCTGACGGCCCTGGTGCGCCCGGCCCATGCACCAGGCGCCTCTCTACAATCAGAAAACACATCCCAAACGGGAGGGGACACACATGCCCAAGACCCTACTAGTCAAGAACGCCGAACTGCTGGTGACCATGGACGGCCAACGCCGTGAAATCAAACGCGGCGGCCTGTACATCGAAGACAACGTGATCCGCCAGGTCGGCCCCAGCGAAACGCTGCCGCAAAACGCCGACGTGATCCTCGACATGACCGGCAAGGTGGTCATCCCCGGCCTGGTCAACACCCACCACCACATGTACCAGAGCCTTACCCGCGTGGTGCCGGCGGCCCAGGACGGCGAACTGTTCAACTGGCTGACCAACCTCTATCCGATCTGGGCGCGGCTGACCCCGGAGATGATCGCGGTCTCGACCCAGACGGCCATGGCCGAGCTGATCCTCTCGGGCTGCACCACCTCCAGCGACCACCTGTACATCTACCCCAATGGCTGCAAGCTCGACGACAGCATCCACGCCGCCGAGGAAATCGGCATGCGCTTCCACGCCGCCCGCGGCAGCATGAGCGTCGGCCGCAGCCAGGGCGGCCTGCCGCCGGACTCGGTGGTGGAAAAGGAAAGCGACATCCTCAAGGAATCCCAGCGCCTGATCGAGGACTACCACGACGCCAGCCATGGCTCGATGCGGCGCGTGGTGGTGGCGCCCTGCTCGCCGTTCTCGGTGAGCCGCGATCTGATGCGCGAAGCAGCGGTCCTGGCACGCGAGTACGGCGTGTCGCTGCACACCCACCTGGCCGAGAACGTCAACGACATCGCCTACAGCCGCGAGAAGTTCGGCATGACTCCGGCCGAATACGCCGAGGACCTGGGCTGGGTCGGCCACGATGTGTGGCATGCCCACTGCGTGCAACTCGACCAGCACGGCATCGAGCTGTTCGCCCGCACCGGCACCGGGGTCGCCCACTGCCCGTGCTCGAACATGCGCCTGGCCTCGGGCATCGCGCCGATCCGCAAGATGCGCGACCACGGCGTGCCGGTGGGGCTGGGGGTCGATGGTTCGGCATCCAACGACGGCGCCAGCATGATCGGCGAGGTACGCCAGGCCTTGCTGCTGCAACGGGTCGGCTTCGGCCCGGATGCGATGACCGCCCGCGAAGCACTGGAAATCGCCACCCTGGGTGGTGCCAAGGTGCTCAACCGTGACGATATCGGTGCCCTGGCAACGGGTATGGTCGCCGACTTCGTCGCCTTCGACCTTGGCCATGTGGCCTATGCCGGCGCCCTCCACGACCCGCTGGCGGCGCTGGTGTTCTGCACCCCGACCCACGTCGACACCAGTGTGATCAACGGACGTGTGGTGGTTCAGGACGGGCGCATCACTACCGTCGACCTGCCAAAAGTGCTGGAGCGTCATAACCAGTTGGCGCGTCAGTTGGTCATCGGCGAGTAGGCCGGCTATGGAACAGCCATCCCCCTGAGCTGCCGCGCCAGTTCCAGGGCCACGCGCCCACTGGCCGGCGTGGGCATCAGCTGGGTGAACGGGATATCGATCATGCGATTCTCGCGCACCGCCCGCAGGCTCGAAAGCACCGGGTCGCGGGTCAGCAGCTGACGCTTGCGGCTGGCCGGCGACCACAGGGCGTCGGCCAGCAGGATCACGTCGGGGTCGCTGCTCAGCAATGCCTCACGGTTGATCGTCACGCGGTACTGGTCGATCCCGGCAAGCACATTGCGCGCCCCGGCGGCGGCCAGCAGCGGCGTGACGAACCCCCGCCCGCCCTCGCTGTCCAGCCCCCGCACCTCGCTGTCGAGGTAGAACACCGACAGTGGCTTGCCGCTGGGTGCGATCGCCCTGGCCTGCGCCAGGTCGGTCTCCATCGCCCCGATCAATGCCTGCGCCCTCGCCTGCCTGCCCAGCAGCTCGCCGAGCACAGTCAGGTCACGCCGGACATGGCCGTAGTAGTCCAGCGAGTGGCCGTTACAGGCCGACTCGAGCAGGTAGGTGGCAATCCCGTTGCCGGCCAATCTGCTGCGCGAGGTGATCCCATCGCCAAAGGCCGTGGCGAATCCGCCGACCACCAGATCCGGCCTTTGCGCGTACAACACTTCGCTGGCCGGATACTCCCGGGCGATCACCGGCACACCCTGGTAGCGGCCCTGCTTGTAGGCGGCGCCGTTGTCGTCCAGGTAGGCCACCCCGACCATCGACGGCCCCGCGCCGAGGGCGAGCAGCAGGTCGGCCGCGTGCTGGTTGAGGGCGACGATACGCGCAGGCGCCGCAGCGGGCCGTTGCCAGTCCTGCCCGCAGTTGCGATAGCTGTCGGCCAGGGCCGGTGTGCCACAGCACAAGGCCATCGACAGCAGCCAGGCTTTACGCATCGCACGTCCCTCCCTTGATCAACAGTGCTTTGGCGACCCTTCCGCCCTCTAGATGCGTTTCCACCAATTCCTCCACCTCCCGATCATCACGTACCCGATACCAGCAGCCGTCCGGGTGCACCGTCAACACGGGCCCCAGGTTGCAGGGAAACTGGCAACCGGTGCGGGTCAGCAGCACGCCGCCCGGGGTCTCGATCAGGTCACGCTCCAGCAGCAGCCGGCGCAGGCGTTTCCACAGCGGCAAGGCACCGCGCCGCACGCAGCGAGGGCCGGTGCAGAGGAACACCTGGCGGGCATGTTCGGGCACCCGCGACCAGTCCGGGTCGCTGGCCACCGCGTTGACCTGGTCGCACGCCAGGTGACGGGCAGGTTCACCGATGCTGGCACAGGCCACTCGCGCATCCAGGCCGCGCCGCCCCAGGGCCTGGGCCGTGACCCAGACGCCGGCCCGAGCTTGCGCCAGGCGCCCCAGCTCATCGCGCAGCCAGTCCAGGTAGGCGCTGTCCGAGGTGGGTTCCAGGTCCACCACCAGCAGGCGTCCCACGCCCTGGTCGAGGGCCTCGCGGATCACCGCCCAGAGCCCGTCGAAACCCTCCAGGGTGTCGACGATATCCCGGCCCGCCTCGTGGCCACGCAGGTCGCGAATCTCGGCGCCGAAAGCTTCGGCCGCCGAGCCGCCACCCAGGCCGGGGCCGACGAACAACACGCGCTGGTAGTCCATGCTCACGCCCTCAGAAGGTGTAGGTGTAGCGCAGTTCGCTGGTGAACGGCCGCCCGAGGTTGTCGACATTGCTCGCCCGACTGGTGACATAGTCGCGGTCGAACAGGTTCTCCACCAGCAGGCTCAGCCGGTGCTGGCGGGCGCCGTCCAGGTAGCGGTAGGCATCGGCGTCGACCACCGAATAATGGCCGTAGTCAACACCTTTGGAACTGACCACGTCGCAGATGTAGCGAATGGCGCCGCCGCCCCCCCACATGCGGTCCGCCGATTCGTAGCCGAGCCGCGAACGGGCGAAGAAACTCGGCACGTCGTTGATCGTTGCCCCGGTGCGCGACTCGGTGAGGTTGCGGGTCATGTCGGCCTGCAGGCTCCATTGATCGTCAAGCTGGATACGCGCATCGGCCTCGAAGCCACGCATCTGTACCTGCCCTTGGCCGTTGACCCACTGGCTGCCGTCCAGGGTGATCAAGTCGGTGATCTTGCGTCGGAACACGGTGACGCTGGCGCTGAATTCACGCTCCAGCAGCAGGCCGTGGTAGTCCAGGCCAAGCTCGGCATTGCGGCTCTTCTCGGGCTTGAGGTCGCGGTTGCCGATCTCGTCGCCAGGCTCGTTGACGAACAACTGCTCGGCATTGGGCAGCTTGTAGGCGCTGCCATACTGGCCGCGCAGTTGCCAGTTGTCGTTCAGGTCGTACAGCGAGGTGAGCATGCCGACGGTGGCGCTGTCGCCGCCGCTCATGGCCTCGTGGCGCAGGCCGAGGCTCGGGTGCCAGTTGGGCAAGGCCTCGATCCTGGGACGCAGTTGGGCGTACAACGCATTGGCCTGGGCCTTGTTGTCGTCGATCACCAGCACGTCGTCCTGGCCCTTGAACCACTGGTTGTCGGAACCGAACACCAGGACGTGGCCGCCGTCGAGTTCGGCCTTGCCCTCGGCCTGCACGCCCCAATCGGTGAAGCCCCAGTAGTCGTTGTGGTTGACCACGTCGCGGGATCCGTCGGCGCGGTTGTTGATGCGGGTGTAGCGGGTGTCCCAGTCGTTGACGTGGCCCTTGACGAAGTAGCTCAGGCGCTCGCTGATGCGCTGTTCGAAGGTAGCCGTGGCGATCTGCTGCACGCGGTCATTGGTGGTCTTGTAATTGTTCACCGGTCGGGCGAAATCGAGGTTGGCGTCTGTGTACTGGTAGAACAGCTCCAGCCGCGCATCGTCGCCGAAGGCCTGGATCGCCTTGCCGCCGAAGGTGGTCACCTCGTAGCCGCGCTTCTTGTCGCTGACGTTGCCGCTGTAGTCGCGGTTGCGAAACGGCTGGTAACCGTCGGAGACGTTGTGGCTGACATAGGCCAGCAGGCCCAGGTCGCCGAAGCCATTGCTGAAGATCCGCTCGACGCGGGCGTCCTTGCTGCTGCCGGCGAAGCTGTCCAGGCCCAGGTTGACCTCACCTGAAGCCTGACGACGTTGCGGGCTGCGGGTGACGATGTTGATTACCCCCGCCACGGCCTGGGTACCGAACAACAGGCTCTGGCCGCCCTTGAGCACCTCGATGCGCTCCACCGCGTTGGCCGGCAGTGTGTCCAGGTACAGGCCGCCGTACAGGCGGTTGTTCAGGCGTACACCGTCGAGCAGGATCAGGGTGTCGTCGTTGCGCCCGCCGAGCAGCGAGTAGGTGCCGTAGTCGAACGGGCCGTTCTTCGGCGCGACGTAGAAGCCGGGGATGAACATCTGCATCACCCGGGTGATGTCGGCGCCGGGGCCGGCGCGCTCGATCTGCTCGCGGCTGACGATCTCGACCTTGCTGCCGTACTGAGCCATGGCGGCGACCGTGGTCGACTCCACCGACGGCGCGGCGACGATCTGCTGGTCGAGGATCAGGGGGGTGTTTTCGGCCAGTGCCAGGGGGCTGGCCAGGCAGCCCAGGAACAAGGTCCGGGCCTTGGGGAAACGACGTCGGGAGTGAATCACAGCAATCATGCTCTTCTCGAAAGTGACTTTCGCAGAAGCACGCAGGAGCACGGATCGCGCACACGCCAATACCGGCCCATGCCCGCCCACCGCAGGAGTTTGCCTACTACATTCCAGGCCGGTCTCCGGGCTCGCAAGACAAGATGCCTTCACCTTCCCATGACACGCGGGCCACAGTGGTCTGTCGAAGGCATCACTTGCATACCGTTGCGGGGGCAGCACCGGACTGGCGCGAAGCGCGTACCGGTTTCCCGTTTCACCCCATGCGCGGCGGCATGGGACACCTGAAATCGGTCGGCATCAGAACACCTGGCGCCGAGAGGCGTCAAGCGAGGCGGGTGAATCGTTTCGAATGTTTTTTATCGGCCGTTCACTCTAGGCAGATGTGTCAAAAGTTGTAGAATCCGCACGCCTAACCTATTCCCTTCGAGCTTTGCCGATGAAGCTGGCCCGCCACACACGATCGCAAGTCGCCTGGGTGCTGTATTTCAGCATCCTGTTCGGCTCGTTGCTGTGCGCCATGGGCCATGGGCAGATGGCCGGGCTGCGCCTGGCCGGCCTGGACGACGCCGCCTGGTGCGCGGCCGACAGCAGCGGCGTGTTCAAGGGCGACCAGGACATCACCGACCCGGTGCTGCCCGCCGGCGGCGACTGCGTGATCGCCAGCCTGTTCAGCGCCATCCTGCTGGCGGTGTTCTTCGGCTTGCTGGCCCTGCTCGCCGGAGAGTCGAGCAAACCCTTACCCAGACAACCCGCGCCACGGCTGCCCAAGCAGCGCTGGCCACTGGTCAACCCCCGCGCCTCCCCCGCTTCGCTTCTCGCGTTCTGACATCGCCACGCCCTCGAACTGCCTGATCGGCAGCGGGCGTGCGCTCATTGATTTCAGCCAGGAAGCCTTGCATGTTCCGCATGACCACTCTGGCGCTGCTCGTTGGCAGCGCAACCTGCGCCTGGGCGCAGGACGACACCCTCACACTGCCCGCCAGCAACGTCACGGCCACCGCCGAGCAACCCAAGGAGGCGACCAGCCTCGACCTCGACCGGCCCATCGAAAGCGGCTCACGCCTGAACCTCAGCGCCCGCGAGAACCCCGCCTCGATCAGCGTCGCCGACCGCAAGACCATGCAGCGCATCGGCGCGCGCAACTTCCAGGACGCCGCCAACGCGCTGCCCGGGGTCAACGCCTCGGCACCGCCCGGCTGGGGTGGCTACGTGTCGTATCGCGGCTTCAACGGCGCCCAGGTCAGCCAGCTGTTCAACGGCATCAACCTGCAGTATGGCGCCGCCGGGCGCCCGGTCGGGGCATGGATCTACGACCGTGTCGAACTGCTCGGCGGGCCGTCGTCGTTCCTCAACGGCAGCGGCGCCGTCGGCGGCAGCCTGAACATGATCACCAAACTGGCCAACCGCGACGAGGACACCTTCGAGGGCCGCGTCAGCTATGGGCGCTACGACACGATGGAAACCTCGGTCGGCTTCAACAAGGCGCTCAACAGCGGTGACGGCCCGCGCCACTACGCGCGGCTCGACTACAGCCGCACCAGCACCAATGGCTATATCGACCGCCAGGAGAACGGGGCCGGCAACCTGGCCTTCTCGCTGCTCAGCGACATCAACGACCAGCTGTCGCACACCCTGGCCATCGAGTACCTGGAAGAAAAAGAGGACAGTCCGTACTGGGGCACGCCGGTTCTGCAGCCGGCGGTCGGCACCTTGCACATCGACAAGCACAATCGCTTCAACAACTACAACGTCGAGGACGGCCGCTACGAGCAGCGCACCCGCTGGCTGCGCTCGATCACCGACTACCGCATCGACGACAGCAACCAGTTGCGCAACACCTTCTACCACTACAACGGCCAGCGCGATTACCGCAACCTCGAGGTGTACCGCTACAACCCCGGCAACACCGCCATCGCCCGCTCCGGCGGCTACCGCCAGCGCCACGACCAGGAGGTCAACGGCAACCGCGTCGAGCTGACCCACCAGGGCCAGCTGTTCGGCCTGGCCAGCGACTGGGCGTTCGGCGTGGACTACAACCGCAACCAGCAGACCGCCTACCCGTTGTCCAAGGGTGCGTTCGACAGCATCGACCCCAACGGTTTCCAGCCAGACCACTTCCTCGACATTCCTGGCATGGACGCGCCACGCGCCAAGGGCCGCAGCACCAATACCGACACCACTGCGGGCTTCGTCGAGAACCGTACCCGCCTGACCGACCAGCTGTCGCTGGTCACCGCGCTGCGCTATGACCATATCGACTTCGACGTGGTCGACCACGTGACCCGGGCCAAGCTGAATCGGCGCTGGGATGCCTTTACCGGGCGCCTGGGGCTGGTCTACGACCTGACCTCCAATATCAGCCTGTATACCCAGTACAGCACCTCGGCCGAACCGCCAGGCGGCTCGCTCACCGGCGCGTCGATCAGCCAGGTCGGCGACTTCGACCTGAGCACCGGCAGGCAGGTGGAAGTGGGCAGCAAGTTCGACTTCCTTGACGGGCGCGGCTCGGCCACCGCGGCGGCCTACCGCATCGTGCGCAAGAACATCTCGGTGCCCTCCTCGACCGTGCCCAACACCACCGAGCAGGCCGGCCAGCAGACCTCCACCGGCATCGAGCTGGCGGCGTCGTTCAAGGTCACGCCCAAGCTGCTGGCAGCGGGCAACTTCAGCTGGGTCAACGCCGAATACGACGAGTTCAACGAGACCATCGGCGGCGTGGTGTACTCGCGCAAGGGCAAGACCCCGGTGAACATCCCGGACCGGGTGGCCAACCTCTGGCTGACCTACGACCTGGCGCCGGGCTGGCAGGTCGGCGCCGACGCCCGCTATGTGTCGTCGGTATACGCCAACACCGCCAACACCCAGTGGGTGCCTTCGTACACCGTCTACGGGCTGTCGATGACCCACGACCTGGACCAGCACGTGCAACTCAGCGCCCGCCTGCGCAACCTCACCGACGAGGTCTACGCCCGCTTCATCCACCAGACCAACACCCAGTACTACCTGGGTGAGCCGCGCAGCCTGGAAGTCGCTGTGCAGTGGCGCTACTGATGGGCCTGAAACGCCAGCTGTACCTGTGGCATCGCTGGCTGGGCATCGTCGCCTGCCTGTTCATGGCGCTGTGGTTCGTCTCCGGGGTGGTCATGCTGTATGTCGGCTACCCCAAGCTGACCACGGCCGAGCGCCTGGCCCACCTGCCGGCCTTGCCGGCCTTGCCGGCGGGATGCTGCGCCGAGTTGCCGGCGCAATGGGCTGAGCAGCCGGTGAAGGCGCTGCGCCTGACCAGCCTGGGCGGGCAACCGTACTATTTGCTGGAGCTGGCGGACGGTCGCCGCGTCACCCTCGATGCCGCCAACGGCGAGCCCCTGGCCATCGCCGACGCGGCCTGGGCCCTGGCCAATGCCCGGCAGTACGCCGGCAGCGCGGCATTGGCTTACCAGGGCACACTGGACGAGGACATGTGGACCCACTCCCGGGCCCTGGACAGCGATCGCCCCTTGCACCGGGTGCAAGTGGACGATGCGGCCGGCACCTGGCTGTACCTGTCCGGGCGCACCGGCGAGGTGGTGCGCGATGCGAGCGGCCGTGAGCGCGCCTGGAACTGGGTCGGCGCCTGGTTGCACTGGCTCTATCCGTTGCGCGGCGGCCTGGGCTTCGACAATGGCTGGCGCACCCTGGTGATCGGCCTGTCACTGCTCGGCACGCTGATGGCGCTCATGGGCATCGCGGTGGGCATCCTGCGCCTGCGGCTGCGCAAGCCTTACCGTAGCGGATCGTGCAGCCCGTACCCCGGCGGCTGGTTGCGCTGGCACCACATCGGCGGGCTGCTGTTCGGTGGGGTGCTGGTGCTGTGGGTGTTCAGCGGGTTGATGTCGATGCGCCCCTGGGGCGTGACCGACAGCCGCTCGCAGATCGCCTTGCAGCAAGCGCCGCTGCGCGCCGCCGACCTGCAGTTGCCGATTGCCACGGCCCTGGCCCGCTTGCGCGACGAAACAGGGTTCGATGCAGTGGAGCTGCAGTGGCAACGCCTGGCCGGCGTCACCTATGCAGTGGCCCGCAGCGCCGACGGCGACAGCCGCATCCTTGAAGCGCACGCCGCGCCGGCGCGTACCTTCAGCCGGGAAAGGCTGCTGGCGGCCGCGCAAGCGATGGCTCCCGGGGTGACGGTGGAGGATGACTGGCAAAGCGCCTACGACTTCCACTACTTCGCCCGCGAGCCACAGAGCATGTACGGATCCCAGTCGCGCCCACTGCCCGTGCTGCGCGTGCGCTTCGCCGACGCGGCGGGCACATGGGCCTACCTGGACCCTGCCAGCGGCACGCTGGTGGCCAGCCACGACCGGGCGCAACGTGCCGGGCGCTGGTTGTTCAACCTGTTGCACAGTTGGGATTGGCAACCACTGCTGGCGCGGCCGCTGTTGCGCGAAGGGTTGATCATCGGCCTGAGTAGCGGCGGCCTGGTGATAGCCCTCAGTGGTGTGGTACTGGGCTGGCGACGCCTGCGCAGGACTCTTCGGTAGCGTCATTGGGGCTGCTGTGCAGCCCCTTTCGCCTGACTGACAGCCATTGACGGCTACCCGCGCTTTTTCTTCACCCCGCCCTGCCTGGCCTTGAACCGCGGATTGGACTTGCAGATCACATAGATCCGACCACGGCGCTTGACCACCTGGCAGTCACGATGACGGCGCTTGGCCTGCTTGAGTGAGGACAGGACTTGCATGAGAACCTCCAGATACGTAATAACATAACGTTAACGCAAATCATTCTCATCACACAACCGCCCTCTCAGATCTTTTTCTGGCGATGAATGGAACGATAATGTAATGTTATTACATATTTATCGGAGATCCCCCTTGAACCCTCGCGCTCCCCTTCTGGCCGGCCTGACCCTGGGCCTGTTCGGTCAACCGCTCGCTGCGGCCCAACCCCTGGTACTGGACGAAACCTCGATCACCGACGCCTACCTCGAAGAGCGCGCCGACGGCCCGGTCCAGGGTTATCGGGCCACCCGCTCGGCCACCGCCACGCGCACCGACACCGATATCCGCGACACCCCGCAGAGCATCGAAGTGGTGCCGGCCCAGGTACTCAAGGACCTCAACAGCACCCGCATCGATCGCGCCCTGGACTTTGCCGGCGGCGTGTCGCGGCAGAACAACTTCGGCGGCCTGACCTTTCTCAACTACAGCGTGCGCGGCTTCACCACGGGGGAGCTGTACAAGAACGGCTTCGCCGTCAACCGCGGCAGCTACAGCGCGCCCGACACCTCCAGCATCGAGCGCATCGAGGTGCTCAAGGGCCCGGCCGCGAGCCTCTATGGCCGCGGCGATCCCGGCGGCCTGGTCAACATCGTCAGCAAGCGCCCCCAGGCCGAGACGTTCAGCACCGTGAACCTGAGCGCCGGCAGCTGGGACCGCTACCGCGGCACGCTGGACGCCAACGCGCCGCTGGACAGCCAAGGCAACCTGCTGGGCCGGGTCAACCTGGCGGTGGAGGACAACGGCAGCTTCCGCGATCACGTCAACAGCGAGCGACGGATCGTCAGCCCATCGCTGAGCTGGCAGCTGTCGCCCGACACCCGCCTGCTGCTGGACACCGAGTTCTCCCGCACCGAATCGGTGTTCGACCGTGGCATCCCGGCGGTCAATGGCCAGATGGGCTCGGTGCCGCGTTCGGCGTTCATGGGCGAGCCCAACGACGGCAAGATCCGCAACGACAACCAGACCGTCGACCTGGCCCTGGAGCACTTCCTCGACGACAACTGGAAGCTGCGCCTGGCCAACCACTACACCCAGGGCACACTGAAGGGCAACAGCTCCGAGCCCCAGGCCCTGGTCGGCAACACGCTCACGCGCTTCTACCGCGAGCGCGACTTCGAGTGGAACGACAACATCACCCAAGCCGAACTGCACGGCCAGTTCGAGCTGCTCGGCTGGCAGCACCAGAGCTTGATCGGCCTGGAATACGAGAACTACCGCAACAGCCAGAAGTACCCGCAGAGCGCGACCCTGGCCAGCTACGGCCTGGATATCCGCAACCCGGTATACGGCAAGCCCAAGCCGGCCCTCACCCGCGCCAATGACTTCTTCGAACGCACCGAAAGCCATGCCCTCAACCTGCAGGACCAGATCGCCTTCAGCGAACGCCTGCGCGGCCTGCTCGGGGTACGCCTGGAGCGCATCGAGCAGACCTCGCAGAACCGCAGCAGCGGTATCAGCAACAGCCAGGCCAAGGATGTCGCCACGCCCCGCGTCGGCCTGCTGTACCAGCTGACGCCACAGGTCGGCGTGTTCGCCAACGCCTCGACCTCGTTCAAGCCCAACACCATCGGCACCCAGGGGCAGGTGTACAAGCCCGAGAAAGGCATCGGCTACGAGACCGGCCTGAAGCTCGACCTGTTCGACAGCCGCCTGGGCGCCACGGTGGCGCTGTTCCATATCGACAAGGAGAATGTCATCACCACCGATGCCCTGGGCGAGAGCATCGCGGCCGGCAAGGCGCGCAGCCAAGGCCTGGACCTGCAGTTCAGCGGCCAGCTCAGCGAGGCGGTGCGGGTGATCGGCGCCTATGCCTACATCGATGCCGAGGTCACCAAGGGCGATGCCAGCCTGCCCAAGGGCAGCGACCTGCTGGGCATTGCCCGTAACAGCGGCAGCGTGATGGGCGTGTATGAGTTCCAGAATGGCGCCCTGCGCGGTTCGGACCTGGGGGCGGCGTTCAACTATGTCGGCGAGCGCTCCGGTCAGGCTGGCAGCGCTTTCACCCTGCCCTCGTACAGCACGGTCGACCTGCTGGCGCACTACAAGGCCAGCGAGCAGGTCACCGTGGGCCTGAACCTCAACAACCTGTTCGACCGCAAGTACTATGAGCGCTCATACAACAGTTCATGGGTGCTGCCGGGCGAGCCGCGCAATGTCAGTGTCAGCCTGACCCTCAGCCTCTGAGGCGGCGCAGTGGCTCGCGATGCCCCACGCGCCGGGGCATCGCGATACACTGTGCGGACACCCCCAAGCAGCCCTTGGCATGATCCAGTCCGATCTCGATCTGTTCGACGCACACCCCCAGCAGTTGGCCGCGCACACCACGCTGCTGCCAGGTTTCGCCCTGGCGGAACTCGAGCCCCTGCTCGATGCCTTGCGCCCGGTGCTGCGCGCGGCGCCGTTTCGCCACATGCAGACCCCCGGCGGCCTGCGCATGGCCGTGGCGCTGAGCAATTGCGGCGCGCTGGGTTGGGTCAGCGACGCAAGCGGCTATCGTTACTCTGCCACCGACCCGGTCAGTGGCAAGCCCTGGCCCGCCCTGCCCCAGGTGCTGCTCGAGCTGGCCTCGCGCGCAGCTGCCCAGGCCGGTTTCGACGGCTTCGTGGCGGATGCCTGCCTGATCAACCACTACCTGCCGGGTACCCGCCTGAGCCTGCATCAGGACCGCGACGAGCAGGACCACGCCCATCCGATCGTCTCGATCTCGCTGGGCCTGCCCGCAGTGTTCCTGTTCGGCGGGCTGCAGCGCTCGGACCGAACCCGACGCATCCCGCTGAACCACGGCGACGTGCTGGTGTGGGGCGGCGAGGACCGCCTGCGCTTTCATGGCGTGCTGCCTATCAAGCCTGGCGTGCATCCGCGCATGGGCGAACGGCGGATCAATCTGACGCTGCGCAAGGCCGGCTGACCCTAACGGCCGGCAAACCATTCCCGGCGCTCCTCGAACGCGGCGCGGATCGCCCCGACCATCACCTGCACCAACGGATCGGCTTCGGTACGCTCATCGACCGCCAGCCACACGCGCCGGCGCATCGGCTCGCGGAACAACCCCGGCAAGGCCAGCAGGCCACGATCCAGATGCGCCGCGTAGTGCGGCAGCAAACCGACACTGGCGCTGCATTTGATCAGCTGGCAGTACATCTCGTAGTCCTGGATCTGCGTCACGCCGGCCGAGCGGGTGCTCAACAGCGCCTGCCAGGGCGTCAACGCCTGCACTCCGACCTCACCTTGCCATTGCACCAGCATGTAGTCCTGCAGGTGCGCCAGGCTGGTCGGGCGGTTGGCCTCGCGGGCATAGCGCTTGGCGATATGCGGCAGGTACTCGAGGGTGGCCAGGGCTTCGGCGGTGGTGTCGGCAAAACAGCCTCTGTGGGCGCCCTGGTCAAGGTCGCCCAGCCATAACGCCACATCCGCGGCCTGCTCGGGTACCTGGCGGCCATCGAGCGTGGCCACCTCCAGGCGCATGCCGGCATGCTGACGCACGAAGTTGATCAGGTTGCGGCCCAGCAGGTCCTGCAGCAGTGGTTCGGCCACGGCCAGGCGCACACTGGCGCTGGCTTCCCGCGCCGGTGGCACCACCGGTTCGCGGGCCTGGAGCACCTGCTGCAGGCGCTCGCCCTGCTGGCTGAGCACCGGGTTGTTGTTGCGGTTGACGAACAGGCTGTAGCCCAGGCGTGCCTCCAGCGCCGCCAGGCGCTTGCGCAGGGCCACCGGCTTGAGGTTGAGCCGCCGCGCCGCCTGCATGAAACAACCGCAGCGCGCTGTGACCAGAAAACAGTTCAGAGTCTGTTCGTCCAGGGCCAGCGGCACCTGGGGGCGAACGACGGGCACGCTGGTATCAGGGGCTCGCCCCCGGGACAGATCGATAGGCATCCCTCGCCTCCCGCAGGCCCGCGTCGGCAGGCCCGCTTCTTCCATGGTTGTAGGCGGCTAGCGGCTGCTTTCCAGCACCTGGTTGAGCGCCGCGCCGTCGATGCTGAGGGTGGCAGTGTCGAACATGCCCTCGACATAGGCCTTGGCCACCTGCTCCTGGCGCTGGGCACGCAGCACCTGGCGCAGGCGCGGGGCCACCTCGTCGAAGGTCGCCGCCCGGGCCGGCTGCTGTTCCACCAGCTTGATGATGTGATAGCCCGCCGCGCTCTGCACCGGCTCGCTGACGCTGCCCACCTTGAGTTTCGGCACCACCCCGCGCACCTCCGGCAACAGTTGCGCCAAGGCCTGCAGGCCGGTATCGCCGCCGTTGGCGGCGGTGCCGGCATCCTGCGAATGCTCGCGGGCCAATGCGCCAAAGTCCGCATCCGCGGCCTGGGCCTGCTTGGCCAGGGCCGCGGCCTGCTTGCGCACGGCCTCGTCATCCTTGGGGTTTTCCACCCGCAGGAAGATCTGGCTCAGGCGATAGCGTGCCGGCAGTTGCAACCCGGCCTTGCCTGCCTCGTAGGCCTGCTTGAGCTCGGCTTCGGTGGGGTAGTCGTCGGGCACCTTGCTTACCGAGTCGAGGTAGTCGCGCAAGACGATCTGCTCGGTGGCCGCGCGGGTCTGCACCTGGATCTCCGGACGCTGCAGCCAGCCTTGGGCCTCGGCCTGCTGGTACAGGGCCTTTTCCGCCAAGCGGGCGCGGATCCAGGCCTCCAGTGCCGGCCGGTCGCCGCGCAGGCTGGCGCGGGACTCTTCGGGCAACTGGGCGAACAGCGCCTTGAGCTCGCCGCTGCCCACCTGTTGCTCGCCCAGGCGCGCCAGCACCGGGCCGTTGTCGGTGGCCACCAGGGTGGCGGGCGAAGCCGGGCGCGCCGCCGCCACCGGCTCGTCGCCCGGGCGCAAGGCCAGGGCGACCGCCACTGCGACAACGGCCAGCGCGCCAGCGCCAGCCCACAGGGTTCGCGCCGTCACGAAGCGCTCACCGCGTCGCTGGCCACCTGCTCGGGCGCCGTTTCGGCGACATTACGGCTGTAGTCGCGCAGGTAGACAATGAACTCCTGCAGCAGGCGATCCCAAAGCAACAGGCTGCCAAGCAGGTGTTTCTCGCTGACGCCGTCGGCAACCACCACGTCCTTCTCCATCACCAGGAACTCGCCCTGCACCGACAGGCGGGCGAAACGCCGCGTGGCGTTCCAGCGCTCGGCCAGGCCCGCGGGCAGCTCGCCCTGGATGCGCAGCGCGCAACTGAAAGTGAAATCGAGGAACTCGCCGTCCTGGTTCAGCGCCCGGTTGCCGAAACGTACGGCGTAACCCACGCCCTGGCTGGCGCTGAGCAACTGCACCACGGCATTCTGCTCGGTGCGATTGACCCGGCAGCCGGCATCCTGCAGCAGCTTGGTCAGGGAGTCGGCGCTAACGGTTTCGATCAGGGTGACTTCGGTCATGTGCTTACTTCCTTGCGTTGAGAAAACGTCACTGGGTCAAGCCCTTGGGGGCGTCGAACTGGCTTTCGTAGAGTCTGTCGCCATAGGCCTGGGCCAGCTCCTCGAAGCGGACCCGAGCCGAGCCGGCAAAGGGCTGGCGCATCTTCATCACATCGGCGATATCGACCTTTTCATAGGCGGCCAGCATCTCCTTGGCCACCCCGTACATCTGCTGGTTGCGCGCCTGGCACTGCTGCACCTGGCCATCGCGCTCGGCCAATTGTGCCTGCAGGCCGGCACGCTCGCTTTCCTTGGCGCGCGCCATGCCCAGCAGTTCGTCATAGGCCTGCTTGTACTTGTGCAGTTGTTCGTTGCTGCTGGCCACCAGCGCCTGAGCCTGGCTGTGCACGGCCTGCTGCTGGCCGGCGAGCTGTTCGCTCTGGCCGCGCGCCTTGGCCAGTTTCGCGGTCAGCTCGCGCACCTGGCCCAGGGCCGCGTCGCGTTGCTGTTCCGCCGCCTGACGGGCGGCGCTGGCCTGCGCCTGCTCGCTCTGCAGGGCCTGCAACTGTTGCGTGGTGCTGCGCAGCTGGGTGCGCAGGCGCTCTTCGAGGGTTTCGGCCGACGCCGAGGCGGCCAGGCTTGCGCCCAGCGCCAGCATCAACCAGGCGCAACGATGGCGATAGACTCCCTTGTTCATGCCCGTGCTCCTTCCCTAGAAACGCGTGTTGACTTCAAGTTGTAGCACATCGATGTCAAACGGCGCGCCGTAGACTGCCTCGCTGCTCAACCAACGGGCTGTAGCGTAGACGTTGTCGGCCAGGCCGTAGTTGCCACCGAGGAAATAGCCCTTGGCGTTGGTGCCGCCGAGGTGGAAGCTCGAGTCGTTGAACCCGTCCGGCAGCGCGTCAGGCTCGATGCGCTTGTAGCCGGCGAACAGGTTCCAGTCGCCGGCCTTGCGCATGTCCAGGGCGTTGCCCAGGGTGAACTGCAACATCCAGGCGTCGCCGCCGCTCTTGATGTTGCCGTTCTCGTCGATGTTGTTGGCCAGCTGGCCGGCCGAACGCTTGCGCATGTCGCCCTCGTCGTAGGCCAGGTTGTGGATGTAGTTGGCCTGGCTGCGCAGCTTGAAGTCATGAGGCAAGTCGGCGTCCCACACCAGGTTCAGGTCGAGCAGCTCGAACTCCGAGGCGATGCCGACGAACTGCGGCTGCGGCGTGGCCGCCGGGTTGGCCGGATTGGGCGTGATATCGCGCAGCAGGAACACCGTGTTGCCCTTCTGCATGAAGGTCGGCCGGGTTTCGTCGCTGTCACAGGCCGGCTGGCCATCCCAGGGCGCACAGGGGCTGGAGCGCTCGCCGGCGATGTCGTCGAAGCGGTAGTAGGCCATCGCGCCCTTGAGGCGGTGATGGTCGTTGAGCGCCCATTTCGCGCCCAGTTGCGCGCCGTACAGCCACTTGTTGTCGCTGTCCTCCTTGTCCAGGCCGTTGCTGCTGGCGCTGTCGTCGCTGTACTGCACAGGGAACGCGCCGACGGTGCCGAACAGGCTGAGGTCGCGGTTCAGCGGCTGGTCGAAGATCGCCGCCACACCATCGAAGTTGAGGTCGTGGGAATAGAGGATATCGGTGGACATGAACGGATTGGCGATGCGCCCGCCGGTCAACGTCAGTCGCTCGCTGGGCGTCCAGGTGACATAGCCCTGGTCGAGCCAGATGTCCTTCTTGCCGAAGCCGCCACCGAGGTTCTGGGTGGTCGACACCGGGTTGTTGTTGGAGCCGGTGGCTACGCGGATGCCGGCCACCCAGTTGTCCGCCAGCTGGGCCTTGAGGCCGAAGCGCGCGCGCAGGCGCAGGAGGCTGTCGCGGTCCTCGCGGGTGTTGAGCAGCGGCGGCAGGTTCGAGCCGCTGTTGGCGTTGACGTCGTACGGGCCCTTGTCGTTGAGCTTGGCGAAGTCGACGATCTCGTTGCTGTTGCCGTCGGCGTAGCCGCGCGATTCGTAGCGCAGGCGCAGGTCACCGTCGAAGCTGATGCGCGAGGCCCAGTCGGGGAAGGTGTTGGGCGCGGCCCAGTTTTCCTGCTTGGCGGTGTTCATCACCTCGGCCTTGATCTCGTCGCGGATCTGCTGGCGGACGATGGCCGGCACATACTGCACGCGCACCTCGCCGTTGGCCGCGGGGGCCTGGGCGACGATCGGCGCGGCGCTGACAGCCCGCGCCTGCTGGGCCTCGCGCTCGGCCTGGGCGATCAGCGCGTCGGCCTTGTCCTGCTTGAGCACGCCCTGTTCCACCAGCAGGCGGATCAGGTTGACGGTCGCGTTCTCCGACGGCGCGGCATGGGCGACGGCCGGACCGACCGCGGTGGCGGCGGCCAGCAGGCCGAGCGCCAGGGTCAATCGGTTGACTGGGCACTTCATGGGTTTGCAGCTCCTGTGGGTCAGTCGTGCTTCGTTGTTCATGGCCGGCGCCCCTGCAGGGCGATCTTCACCGGCAAGGTCAGGTTGGCCGGCGGGCGCTGGTCGAGGGCGCGGGCGCCGCGCAGGGCGGCGAGCACCTGGGCGTCCACCTCCGGCTCGCCGCTGCCGCGCAGCAGCTCGACACGGGTGATCTCGCCGGCGGCGCTGAGCCAGATCTCGGCCTGCAGGTTGAACACCAGGTTGCGCAGCTCGGGGTTGTCGCGCAGCAGGCGCTGGAAGGCATAGGCCAGGTACTGGCTGTATGTGCCGCTGCCCAGGCCGCCACCGCCGCCACCGGCCATGCCGCCGCCCTTGCCGGCCCCGACGTTGAAGCTGTCGCCGCCCGCTTGGGCGTCGCCGTCCATCTGCATGGGGTCGGCCAGGTCCTGGGCCGGGTCCGGCGCGTCCTCGGCGGGCTTGACCTCCTCGGCCTCGGGCACCGGCTGCGGCTCGACGATCTTTTCCTCGACCGGCGGTTCGGGCTCCTTGGGCGGCTCGGGCGGAGGCGGCGGTGGAGGCGGCGGCAGCGGGATGATCGCCGGCACCTTGGGCGCCTCGCGACGCACCCCGGCCATGTCGTTGGCCCACTGCCACAGCAGCCAGGCCAGGCCCGCGCCAGCGACGGCGAGCACGGCCCAGGTCAGCAGGCGGCGGAAGTTGGCTTTAGATTCCATGCCTGCCCTCACCCCTGGTTCGGCTTGCCGGTGACCAGCCCGACCTGGGCCAGCTCGAGACGGCGCAGCAGGTCGAGCACCTCGACCACCTTCTGGTACTGCACGCCCGCGTCACCGCGCACGATCAACGGGAAATCCGGGCTGCGCGCCTTTTCGCTGCGCAGGCGGTCCTCCAGCTCCTGCAGCGTCACCGGGTAGGCATCGAGGAATACCTGGCCGGCATCGTTGATCGAGATCGCCTTGGTCTTGGGCTGGGCCAGCGACACCGTGGCGCTGGCCTTGGGCAGTTGCACCTGGATCCCGGAGACCTGCGCGGTGGCGGTGAGGATGAACATCACCAGCACCACCATCAGCACATCCACCAGCGGGGTGATGTTGATGCTGTCGACCGCGGCGTCGGCGTCGTCGTCTTGGGCGTTGTTCACGGATGCCATGGCTGCCTCCTCACGCCGGGGTCGACGGGTTGACGCTGCGCCCGGCCGGACGCAGCGCCGCTTCACCGGCCTGGCCCTCGCCGTGCAGCTCGGCCAGGCGGGTGATGAACTCGTCGACGAACACCCGCATGTCAGCACTGACTTCGCGGTTGCGCGTGGTCAGGCGGTTGTAGCCGAACAGCGCGGGGATGGCCAGGCCGGTG